>CAYZEJ010000015.1:0-29712 GCA_964477545.1 uncultured Anaerolineaceae bacterium
AAGGTCGCTCTCGAGCGTCCAGAAGAAGTCTGCCAACTCCTCCGGTTCCGGGCAGAACATGCTCGGTGGCCCGTAGGCAACGAACATCTCGTCGAACCACGCCTCAAACTCGCCAAGCAGGAGAAGGGCCTCGCAGTAATCAGCGTCGTCATCACTCACCGCGACGAGCAGACTGCGGGGATCGATGATGCCCTGCTGGACTTGGAATGGCTCGCCGCCCGAGCTTCGGAGTTGGGCGATCTCGCCTGTCGCGCCTGCCTTGATCACCCGCCAATAGGTTGCATAAGACGTCTCCCCGTCGTAGCTCATGAACGTGCCGCCGCCGTAATAGGTCCCGTCTTGCGGGACGTTGCCTGGCGAAGGAGTCGGCTGCGGCGTGGGTGTCGCGGTCGGCGCCACCGTCGGTGTCGCCGGGACCGGCGAGGGTGTTGGGGGCGGGGTCGGCTGCGGGGTCGGCGTCGCGGTGATTGGCGACGGCGTTGGCGGAACGCTCGGGCTCGTCAACCCAACGTCAGGCCGGCTCGGCGTTGAATTCAAAACGATCCAACTGCCGATTACGAGGGCGGCGACGGCCACCACAACCAGCAGACATCCAATGGCAACCCAGGGGCGCCTCCAGAAGGAGTCGAGTATGTCTAAAGGATCGGGCCGTTCAGGCTCTGGCATGCGTCCCTCAAGAGCAGGCTCGTGCGACGGACTCTAGCACGGGCCTCATTGCGCACTAAGCGAGCACTACCCCACAGGCCCGCTCGATAACGTCAGCCCGGCTCGTCCAGGTTGCGCGTCTTGGCCGACGCGCAGCTGCGGAAGTGCATCTCCTTCAACCTGCGGACGTCGCAGGGGCGAACCATTGCCGAAATCGTTGTCGAACCCTGCCATACTCCCCGCAACAGAAGGGGGTTTACACGAGGTTCGGCCGTGACTCAGCTGAGGACACCGCCGCGCGCGAATCTGTCAGTCCTTGTAGGTAGTCTCGTTGCTGGCGTCGCAGGACTGGGCATAGTGCGGTGGCTGCGTGCACGTCCAAAGCGGCGACCAACCGCCGATGAGCTCATGCGGATGGATCAGGCTTCGTTCGAGAAGTTCATTCGATCGACCGGACTGAAGACCGCTTCGGACCTCGAGGCCGGAGACTGACGCGGCCGACTGATCGCCGACGCACGCCGGCATACGAGGCCAAGCGCGCTGAGCTCAACGACGCGATAAGGCTGGAACTCGACCTCGTTGAGGAGAGAATCCTCAGCGAAGGCGCGCACCCTTATCGCCGCGATCTCGATGACGGCACGGTCGTCGACCTGCTTCCTACGATGCCACCGGGATCGTGGTCACGTTCATCCCAACCGCGGATGGCAATCATCTCTTCGTCGACTTCAAGATTCACAGCTAATCCCTGCCGGCATCGGTGCGCTCGTGACAAGCAAGCTGCCACAGACGTAGTTCAGATTCAGTTCTGGAGCCGCCCCCAGAGAAGCCGAGTGCCCGGCTTCGGCGGCCCGGAGGGGAACCAGACGTGCCCACAACCCAGACCGCTGACTCAGTTCAGGACGCCCGTGAGGCGTTGCTCGCCACGCTCGATTCGGTCGAGCCCATCGTCATCATGTCGCACGAGGACGTGGTGGTCATCGCTCTCGGCTCCAAGGTCGGTCGACCGGAAGCCGACTACCTGACCCTGGCCAACAGCTCCGTCCAGCCCACTCCATTCGAGTTCACCGAGCTCGACGCGGGCGGCAGCGTGCCCACCGTCCAGGTCAAGGTCGGCCTGCATCCGCTGGCGTCGAGCTCGCCGGCGAGACCATCGTCGGTGGCAAGCAGAACCGCATCATCAACGTGTCGCTCTGGCTCGCCGCCCAGAAACAGACGGCCATCCCGGTGAGCTGTCTCGAGCACGGCCGCTGGGACTCGGGCAACCGATTTGCCGCGGGCCGCCCGGTCGACCTGGACATGCGCGCCAAGGTCGGCAAGATGGTGGGCGACCACGCCCGCTCGGCGCAGCCCAACTTGCGCTCCGACCAAACAGAGGTGTGGGACGAAATCTCGGCCAAGGAGCAGCGCGCTGCCTTTCGCTCGCAGACAGCCGCGCTGCACGAGCTGTATGCCGCGGAGGCGGTCGACGTCGACGCGGTCGTCAAGGCCTTCCCCGTGCCGGATGGTGCGTCCGGGCTGGCCGTCGGCGTCGGCAGCAAGCTCATAGCTTTGGACCTGTTCGATTCGGCCGAAACCCTGCGCAAGCAGGGCGCCGGCTGATTGCCTCGGCCGCGTCAGCCAGGCTCGACCACAACCGCCGCGTCGCCGCCGGACTTGTGCCCAAGGCGGAGCACCGCTATCCCGACCCGGGCGCCCTCGGCCGAATGCTGGCGCGGGCGAAGAAGTCGACCGCCGACGCCGCAGTCAACCGCTCAGCCGGTGAAGGCTGGGACGTCCGACTCGCGACGACCAAGCTCCACGGCTCCGCGCTAGTCCACGCCGGCCGCGTGGTCCACCTCGCGCTCTTCCGCGGCGAGGCGTGAGCACCGCCGACCTATCCGCCCGTTTCGCACCCGCTCTACCTCAGCCGATAAGCGACCGTGAAGTCGGCGTCGCTACGCTCCTGGGAGACCATCGATGAGGAGGGAGGTTGGCGAATCCGACATATACGCGTCATGCTCGCGAGCAGATGGCCGCGCGCGGGATTTCTGAATCACAGGTCGAGCGCGCTCTCACCGAGTTTCATACGCGCTACACCGACAAGGCCGGCAATCCGATCGTGATCGCTCACGTTGACGGCCGACGTGTCAAGGTTGTGTACGCTAGGGACTCTGACCCGCCGCACGTGATCACGGCAGCCGATTAGGCGGAGGAACGAATTGAAGCGCGGCCACATCATCAAGCATCGTCACGACCCTGAGGCCGACGCGGTCTACATCACCCTGTCCGAGCAGCCGTACTCCTTCGGCGAAGACCTGGGCCCCGAACGACGGATCGACTATGCCGCCGACGGAACGCCAATTGGTGTCGAATTGCTGGCCGTAAGCCACGGTGTTGACCTCGACGAGCTTCCTCACCGCGATGAGATTGCCGCGTTGCTCGAGCGAGCCGGCTTTCCGCTCCTCGCCACTAAGTAGGTCTACGCGACGAGCGTTTTCGCCTGCCCGCGGCCTTGGCTGATGCTGGCACGGTGCGCCACGTTGTTAAGCGGAAATTCGGCGTAGCCGAATCCGCGGGTCTGCGTGCCGAGGCACGCGCACGGGCACGCGGGCGCGCCGCGATTCAGTGGATTCGGAAAGCGGCGAGGCGTTGTCGGACTTCGGCCGGCGTGGTCGGTTCGTCGAGATCGAGAACCGTCCAGGCATCGGGCGGTGTCGCCTGCTCGGGCTCGGACGCGGCCACGATGCACAAACCGTCCCAAAATCCGTCTGGGTCGAAGCCGGCGGTCGACTTCGGGACTCCGCGGAAGGGCAGGACGAGTCCGTGGTGGTCGATGCCTTGTATCTTGGCGACGGTGCGCATGAGCGGGTACGGGCCGCCTGTGCGCAGCGCTCCAGCGGTACAGATCGGCGCGTCGCTCGACGTAGTGGAGGGGCGTGACCGAGCTGGCTCGGCTCACCTCCGCTGCGATCACGGCAAGGCTCGTGCCACGCGTGATGGACAACGGGAGATCGGACATCCTCTGTCTCCTATCGCACCTGGCAGTGGCACCGTTCCGACGTGAGGGACGTCAGTGGTTGCCGGGCCGTCAACGAGCCAGGACTCTCGGGCCGCTCTGGATAGGCGCCGTCATTGCGACGGCGTTGCCAGTTTAGTGCACTACGGCCGACATGAAACACTACGACGATGGATGGGACTGCCGACGTCGTCGTGATTGGTGCCGGCGTGCACGGGGCGAGCACCGCATTCCACCTCGCCGAGCGAGGGGCGCGGGTGATCATCCTGGAGCAGACGACGCTCGGTGCGGGCGCCACCGGCCGATCTAGCGGACTGGTGCGCATGCACTACGACTTCGCCGCCGAAAGTGCGCTGGCGTGGAAGTCGTTCGAGTACTTCCGCGACTGGCCGAACCGAGTCGGCGGGGAATCGGGCTTTGTGCGCACCGGTTTCCTTCGCATCGTGGCGCCCGAACACGAGAGTGCAATGCGGGCCAACGTCGCCGACCAGCAGCAGCTCGGCGTGCAGACCTCGGTCATATCGGCCGCCGATGTCGCAGACATGTTCCCGGCCCTATCGACCACCGACTTTGACTTCGCGGCGTACGAGCCCGACTCCGGCTACGCGGACCCGACCAGCGTGTGTGCCTCGCTCATCGCCGGCGCGCGTCGACACGGCGCCGAGCTGGCGCAGGGGACCGGGGTCGAAAAGATCACGGTCGAAGGTGACCGGGTGACGGGCGTACAGACATCGGACGGCGCGTTTGTGTCGGCTCCCGTGGTCGTGCTGGCGGCCGGCGCCTGGTCGGGCGTCCTCGCCGCAACGGCGGGCGTGGAGATAGACGTTCGCGCGTGGCACCACGACACGGGTTTCGTGACCCTGCCGGCTGCCATTAGCCACGACGCGCTGCCGACGTTGATCGACGACATCAATGTGCTCTATTTCAGGCCCGAGGGTCGTGAGCTGGCGCTGGTCGGCCTGGAAGACGGCAATCGGATCGACGATCTGCCGGCGGACGACAGTCGAAGCGACCCAGATTTCGTCGATCATTTCGTGGAGCGCCTGTGCCGTCGCGTTCCCGCCTTCGCGCAGGCCGAGTTCCGCGGCGCCCACGGTGGCACAGACGGGTTCACGGCCGATCAAAGGCCGCTGCTCGGCGCATACGGCCCACACGGGCTGGTGCTTCAGTGCGGGTTCAGCGGCACCGGCTTCAAGATCGCACCCGCCGTTGGCCTGGCGTTGAGCGAGCTAATCCTGGAGGGCGAATCGCACAGCGTCGACATCTCCGTTTTTGACCCGGGCCGCTTCAGCGCCGGGCGGCCGATCGTCGCGGTGCGCTCCTACGGGGACTTCTGGCGGTAGCCGAGCGGCGGACGGGGGTCCTTTAGACCGAAATGGTTGTGGCTTCCGATTCGGCGGGCCATCAACCGACTGGAGTTGTGACACGCAAGCTGTCACAGACGTAGTTCAGATTCAGTTCTGGAGCCGCCCCCAGAGAAGCCGAGTGCCCCGGCTTCGGCGGCGCCCGAGGGGGAACCAGACGTGCGTACAACCCAGACCGCCGATTCAGTTCAGGACGCCCGTGAGGCGTTGCTCGCCACGCTCGACTCGGTCGAGCCCATCGTCACCATGTCGCACGAGGACCTGGTGGTCATCGCGCTCGGCTCCAAGGTCCGCCGACCGGAAGCCGACTACCTGACCCTGGCCGACAGTCTCGTCCAGCCACCGCCATTCGAGTTCACCGAGCTCGACGCGGGCGGAAGCGTGCCCACCGTCCAGGTCAAGGTCGGCCTGCATCCGCTGGCGGCGAGCTGAACCGCATCATCAACGTGTCGCTCTGGCTCGCTGCCCAGAAACAGACGGCCATCCCGGTCAGCTGCCTGGAGCACGGCCGCTGGGACGCCGGTCACCGATTTGCCGCGGGCCGCCCGGTCGACCTGGACCTGCGCGCCAAGGTCGGCAAGATGGTGGGCGTCCACGCCCGCGCAGCGGAGCCGACCTTTCGCTCCGACCAAGGTGATGTGTGGGAGGAAATCGAGGCGAAGCAGCAGCGCGCTGCCTTTCGCTCGCCGACCGCCGCGCTGCACGAGCTGTACGAGCGTGAAGAGGTCGACCTCGAGAAGGTCGTCACAGCGTTCCCGATGCCCGAAGGGGCGTTTGGCCTGGCGGTCGGGATTGGCGGCCGGATTGTTGCGCTCGACCTGTTCGACTCGACCGAGACGCTGCGCAAGCAGTGGCGCCGACTGATTGCCTCGGCCGCGTCAGCCAGGCTGGATTTCGGCCGCCGAGTCGCGGCCGGCCTACGGCCGAAGCCGGAGCACCGCTATCCCGACGCAGGCGCCCTCGGCCGAATGCTGGCGCGGGCGAAGAAGTCCACCGCCGACGCCGCGGTCAACCATTCCGCCGGCGAAGGTTGGGACGTACGGCTCACGACGACCAAGCTCCACGGTTCGGCGCTCGTGCACGCCGGCCGAGTGGTCCATCTCGCATTGTTCCGGGACGATGCCTGACACCGGCTGACTGCATTCCGTGTGGCGAATGGACCGTGCGAGTTTCGTGTGTTGCGAGCTATCGTTCGATCGCTCTGAGGGCAACGAAGGAGTCGTCGCCCCACGCGCTGCCGCGCTCGGTTGCCATCGAGCGGAAGATGCACATCTCGATTTCGTCAGCCGAGCAACGAAGCTCCTCGCCCCAAATGTGCATCAAGTCGAGGTACTTCGCATACGTCGACACCGACCAGGGGACCGGGTCCGCGTGGACCTGTGCCTCCCGCGTCAGCCAAGACGCGACGAGGGCGTCCAGGATGAGCGCTACCTGGCTGGTTGGTCGTGGCTGGCAAAAGTACAAATACTTGGTTCCGAACGCCGGGCCAAGGCCGTGCAATCGTGAATGAGAAGCAAGTGTGCGGTATCCGGCTAGAGCTCCATCCACAGAGAGGGACAGCACAACCTCGTGCAGTCGAGTCGGTGCGTCAGGCGTGGCGAGGATCCGCGCGGTCCGATGCGGCCCGTAACCAACTTGCCCAAAGCCCCACGCCATGACGACTGCAAAAGCCTCAGTAGCGCGGAAGGTATCGGAGCCGGCTTCCTGACATGCCCTGCGAACTGAGTCGCGGTCAAGCCGATCAGGAAGCGACATGAATCGATCTTCGAACTGAGGGAGCGCTTCAGCCCAACGGCTGCGCGCCCACTCCATGGCCTCCTGCTTGGGTCGACTTGCTGTGTTCCAAAGGTCGACCAACCGAAGCAGCGACCTCGGAACGCCATCCGCACTCACTCACGAACTATGGCAGCCGACGGCTCCTCGAGTACAGGTACCAGACTGCTCGAGTATTGCCGGACACGTCAACTTCGATCTTTCGGGACGTATTGGGGCGCGCCTATTAGATGGGTGATCAGGAAAACCCGAACGGTTGATCCGTTGTCGTACACGCAGCGACATTCCGAGCCCTGAATGACTCCGCTCCGAGGCGACGTCCGTAGCTGTCACTCTTCGTGCGGTAGTCTCGTTTTCATGGTTGATCAGTCACCGCCACCGCCGTGGCAACCGGCGCCGACGCAGCAGGGCTGGCGCGGCTGGAGCCGCAACAAGAAACTTGCGGTCGGCGGAGGGGTGACTCTGCTCGTGCTGCTTGTCATTGGTGCTCTAGCCGGTCCGCGTCGGGACGCACCCGGGCCAACCGCCACGCCGCTGGTGGCCGTCACCGCCAGCCCGTTTCAGTCATCTACCACAGCTCCGACGGTGACGGCCACCGTCGCCAGCCCAGCCAGCCCCGGCGTCGTCTACACCATTGATATCGAGGCTGAAGCCGTCGGCCGGGCCGCGGTTAGGCTGATCGGCACAACGAACCTGCCTGATGGCTCAGTCATATCGCTGTCCGGCACGCGCGCGCACCACGACCGGGGCGAGGGCGACATCCGTGGAGCGCCAGCGGCACGGGACGACGTGACGGTCACCGCAGGTGCGTTCTCTGGGACGCTCGCCCTGGATGAGTCCGTCCTGCTCATCTTCGTGGGCACCACTCCGGTGGACGATGTCATCGACATAATCGATCGCGACCTGACGGTCTGCGCCGAATTCCAGACGGGCACGGACATCGACGGCCTACAGCGGCAACCCGAGTCCGTCGTCGCCATCGTCGGGCCGAACGGCGAAGCCGTGGCTGGCAGCCCGCAGGCGATCCTCTTTGGGAGCGCTACCGACCACCCGTCGCATTGGCTGGAAGCCGTAATTGACGTGCCGATCGAGTCGCCTGTGCTGGCTGAACTCACCCAGAAACAGGGAGAAGCGCCCGAGCAAGTGGAGATGGACGGGTTCTGCCTGTAAAAGCGGCGGATAGCCCGGACTGCCATCGCGAGATGGCAACATGCTCACTGACGTATGCCGCAGGGAGGGTTCCCGGCTGATGAAATCCACGTTCCGGGCTGGGGCGTTGTTCGCGCTGATGCTGACCGCCGCTGCCTGCGGCGGCTCACCAAGCGCGCAATCGACGCCTGCAGCGTCATCGACTCTCGCCACACATAACCTCGCCGTGACGTTGACGCTGACCGACGACGTCAATGGCGTGGGAGGGGAGAAGGACGCCTGTTACGGCGTTGGGGCGTTCAGCGACATTCAGCCTGGAGTTCAGGTGACGGTCAAAGACGGGCAAGGGTCGATCTTGGCGTTCGCGGACTTCGTCGAGAGTAGAGGTGCTTCCGCTTTCGCTTCGATGTTCGGCGACGCCGCGCCGCTGACGGCATGTATCTTCACGACGACCGTAAGAAACGTTCCCGACGTACCGATCTACTCCGTGACGGTAGGCAGCCGTGATGCTGTCAATCACACACGAGAGGAACTGCTAGCCGCCAACTGGTCGCTCCAGCTCTCGACCGGCATCACGCGATAGAGCCGACCGCACATTCCCCGTGCCACGCTTGCCGCATCGTGCACGGCACACCGTCCTGTCAATGCGGCTCGAAGGCCCGATCTGATCCAGGTCGACTCTGGACACAGCGTTGTGTTGGAACGGTGCATTTTGACGTTGCGTGTTAGTCGCGGAGGGTTAGGTTGAGGGTCGTGGCGTCAGCGGATCTATCCAGCGCTGACCTGATCGTTGATGCCGTATACCAGGGTGGCCGGACGGGAAACGCTCGCGACGACCCTTTCCCCAGCCTGCTTCAGATGAGTAACCAAGGTGGGTTTCGTTATCGAGGCGTTCTCAAGCAAAAGCTCGAGATGGTTGTGCTGACTTCAAATCTGGCGGATCCGGACTGGCCCGACGCGCTCGATCCCGAGACTGGCGTCTTCACATACTTCGGGGACAACAAAGAGCCGGGCCGAGGGCTTCACGACACCGGAAGACGCGGCAACACGCTCTTGCGGCGGGTCTTCGAAGATGCCCAGGCCGGGCGCGAGGGCCGTGCGCTGGTTCCTCCGATCTTCGTTTTCAGCCGGTCGCGCGCGTGGCGAGACGCGACGTTCCTCGGGTTGGCAGTGCCGGGCGCCTCTGAGCTCACACTGCCCGAGGACCTCGTCGCGATCTGGCGATCGAAGTCAGGGAAGCGCTTCCAGAATTACAGAGCCCGTTTGACGATCCTTGATGTCCCGGTTGTTACCCGCGGCTGGATTGACAGCCTGATTTCTGGGTCGCCTTCAGCGTCGGACGCCCCGAAAGCGTGGAGCACCTGGGTTAAGACGGGCGCGCGACATGCTTTGATCGCGCCTAGGTCGATCGAGTATCGGTCGAAGGCGGAGCAACTTCCCCAGGATGCGTTGGGACAGCAGCTCATCGAGTTGGTGCGCGATTACTTCCGGTACAGGCCGTACGACTTCGAGCATTTTGCGGGCTCGATGGCGCGGCTAATGCTTCCCGACGTGGAAACTCTTGATGTGACACGCCCCTCGCGCGACGGGGGGCGCGATGCAACCGGTCAGCTGCGGATCGGTACTGGTGCCGCGGCGATCCAAGTCGACTTCGCACTCGAAGCGAAATGCTACGGGGCGGCGAACTCGGTGGGCGTCAGAGAAATGTCGCGCCTTATTTCGAGGTTGAGGCACCGACAGTTCGGCATCCTCGTGACGACCTCATGGGTCGACCTCCAAGCCTACAAAGAGATCAAGGAAGACCGTCATCCGATCGTGGTTGTTTCGGCATCCGACATCGTTGGCCTGCTGCTCAGCAGTGGACATGGAAGCGCCTTGGATTTGTCGGCCTGGCTCGAAGCAGAATTTCCGCCACGTGCGGTTGCCTCAGCATAGGCCCCCGACTCTCACTGTGGCGGGGAAAGGTCCCGGATGTCCAATCGACGAAGATATCGCTGATGCGAGAGGTCATCCTTCCGCCCAAGGCTCCGGCCATGCTCGCGTCTCTCCGAGCCCTCGGCTACTCCTTTGGTTCGGCTCTCGCCGACCTAGTCGACAACAGCATCGCAGCCGATGCCAGTCGCATCGATATCCAGTTCAGGCCCGAGCCACGTCCCTATGTCGTCGTCCTCGATGACGGTCACGGAATGTCGCCTGATTTCCTACTTGAAGCTATGCGGCACGGCGGATCCGGGCCGGACAGCGACCGTGACGAGGGTGATCTCGGTCGGTTTGGGCTCGGGCTCAAAACCGCCTCGCTGTCGCAGTGTCGTCGTCTAACTGTCGCATCTCTCCAGGACGGAGTCCTCAGCGCCGCTGTCTGGGATCTCGACTGGATCGAAGAGAAGGGCGATTGGGTCCTCCAGGTCCTCGATGCTCGCGAAGCCGCCGAGCTACCGCACGTGGCAGATTTGCTAGGCCCCGGCAGGGGGACGGTTGTTCTTTGGCAGAATTTCGACCGCGCTCTTGCTGGCGAGTCATCAGAGGCGCGCGCTCTCGGTGAGCTTGTCGACCAAGCTTCTAGCCATCTCTCGCTCGTGTTCCACCGCTACATTGCGGGCTCAGATGATCCCGGTCTCATCATTACTATCAACAATCGGCGTTTGACTGCGATCGACCCATTCCTGAGAAGCCATCCATCAACCCAGACACTGCCGGCTGACTCCGTAAGGATCGATGGAGTGACGGTGACTCTCCGGCCATACATTCTTCCTCACCTTTCGAAGATGTCCGCCGCCGATCTGGTTCTGGCTGGCGGGGAAGACGGTTTGCGGCGGAACCAGGGCTTTTACGTGTATCGGAACCGTCGGCTAATCACCTATGGCACTTGGTTTCGTCTCACCCGCCAAGAGGAGCTTACGAAGCTGGCCCGGGTTCAGGTTGACATCCCCAACTCCCTAGATCATCTCTGGGCGCTTGATGTCAAGAAGTCGATGGCGTTTCCGCCAGAGGCTGCTCGCGCCGTATTCCGGCGGGTCGTCGACCGGATCGCTGGGACAAGCCGACATGTCTATCAGTTCCGAGGCCGGCGGGCAGCCTCCGGAGAGGTGACGCACGTGTGGGATCGAGTGATAGTCCGCGAAGGGATCGAGTACCGGATCAATCGAGAGCACCCTCTCGTCGTCGCTGTCCGTGACGTTGACGAGGCGCCGGCCTTGCTCGATCAGCTACTGAGGTCTGTTGAAATGTCGATCCCGACCGATTCGCTGTATGCGGACATGGCCGCAGAAAGGAACGTGCAGAAGCCTTCGAGCGATGAAGACGTGGCAAAGTTCCTGCGCGACTTGGCGGACCGGATGGTGGACGCCCTCGGCTCGGATGATGGAGCGGTGTCCCGTCTGCTGGATGGCCTGGACCGCCTTGAGCCCTTCTCGGCCCATCCTCTTATCACCAGGAATACGGCAGAGGACATCCGCAATGGCCGTCGATAACGAGACCATGCTCGAGAAAGCTGTCTTCGCGACTCTTCCACCCGAGCGGCGGCCCACCGAAGAGGAGGTGCTAGAGACGGCGTCCGCCCTTCGGCGAGCCTTCCCGATCAGCGATGCGGACTTCGAGGCGCTTATCAAGCGTATCCACGCGAAGCTAACAATCACCATGGAACTCGGTACGTCTCTCGTCAAGACGTCCTACGTCCCTTGGCTTGCGGCGAGAAAAGCGACGATCGATCCGTTCTACTGGGAACGCCTCAGAAGCTGGCTTGGACGCCTCGAATGGCCGCCTCTCGTGATAAACACCCTCGACCATGTGTCCGATGAAATCCTTGACCTCGCTGGGGACCCTTTACGGGAAGGCTCCTGGGCAGGTCGCGGCCTCGTCGTAGGCGACGTGCAGTCCGGAAAGACCGCCGCCTACACAGCCCTCATCTCGAAGGCGGCCGACTCTGGCTATCGCCTAATCATCCTGCTCACGGGACGCCTCGAGAGCTTGCGCCGCCAGACACAGGAGCGTCTCGACGAGGGGTTCGTCGGCCTGGATAGTTCCGAGATCCTCCAACAGGCGCAGATGCGCACCAATCGCGCAGTAGGGGTCGGCATTATCGACGGTCGGCGAGCAGCAGGCGTTTTCACGTCTCGATCTCGCGACTTCAACCGGCAACTGGTCACTCAACTTGGCTTCCGGCTCGACTCAAGCAAGGAACCGGTCCTCGTCGTCATCAAGAAGAACAAGAGCATCCTCGAGAACCTCGAGATCTGGTTAAAGGGATATAACTCCGGACCCGACGGCAAGATCGGAGCACCACTCCTCCTGATCGACGACGAGGCCGACGAAGCATCAATCAATACGAATCCCGACAGCGCAGATCCAACGCGAATCAACGAGCGGGTCCGCGCGCTCCTCGCTTTGTTCCATCGGTCGTCGTACGTTGGTTTCACTGCGACGCCGTTCGCCAACGTGTTTATCGACCCGGACACCGCTGACGAAATGCTGGGCGACGACCTGTTCCCGCGCGACTTCATCTATACGCTGGAAGTCCCGACGAACTACGTCGGGCCCCAACAGATCTTTGTCGACCCACCAACGATCACGAGGTGGAATGACGACGCGGAGTCGTTCTTCCCCGAAAATCACAAGCTCGGGCATTCGGTCCCATCTTTGCCCCCGAGCCTCTATGAGGCTCTCTGCTGTTTCCTGATCTCGACGACCCTGCGCGACTTACGCGGAGAGGGCAGGACGCATCGATCGATGCTCGTAAATGTCAGCCGTTTCACGGCTGTGCAAGACCAAGTCGCAGCTTTGCTGGACAGCGAGGTGCGCGATACCCAACGCGACGTGCGCAACTTCAGCCATCTCGCACCAGAGGAAGCGCTGAAGGTCAACAGCATTCGGTCGCTCCGAGAGACGTGGGCTCGGGAATTCGATGTCACCGAGTTCGAGTGGCAGACGGTTCAACTCGCACTCCACGAAGCCATTCAGCCCGTTTCCGTCCGCCCCGTGAACCAGCGCACCGGCGCTGCCAGTCTTGATTACAAGGCTCACCGCGAGCAAGGCCTTCGCGTAATCGCCGTCGGTGGCAACAGCCTGTCTCGGGGACTCACGCTGGAGGGTTTGAGCACGAGCTACTTCTACCGCAACTCCCAGATGTACGACACCCTTCTCCAGATGGGGCGATGGTTTGGCTATCGCGATGGCTATGAGGACCTGTGTCGCCTGTGGTTGAGTGAAGAAGCCTTTCAGTGGTATGCGCACATCACAACGGCCTCCGACGAGCTCCGAAGAGAGTTCAAACGGATGCGGCGACTCAATCTGACCCCGAAGGACTTTGGACTGAAAGTCCGAGCTCATCCCGACTCCTTGATCGTTACAGCGCGCAACAAGATGCGACGTGCCAATTCGATCGTCAGGCGAGTGTCGCTCGATGGCGAAGGGATCGAGACGGCGCGGTTGCGTTCGAACCCGGGTGTGATACGTGCCAACAGAGATGCAGTCGCACGGTTCATCGAAGGGCTCACCCGGACGATTGGGAACCCGGAACCGTCGGAGTTTGGCTCAACGATCTGGCGAGACGTGCCCAAGGAGACAATCGCAACTCTTCTCGCCGAGTTCGAGACGCATCCTCTCAATTACGACTTCCAGTCGGATCAGCTTTCGGAGTTCCTCGAGCGAACGCGGGAGTCCCGCCTCCAGTTCTGGGATGTCGTCATACCGAACGGCAGTCTGAAGGAGGAGATGATCGGTGGCGTGGCGGTCACGCCGAGCGAGCGCCGTGTTCTCCCGCGGCAGGAAAGTGGTTCACTTCTGGTTTCCGGATCGAGTGCTCGCGTCGGCTCCCGGGGGATCGAACGGGAGGGACTGAGTCGCGAGCAGTTCGAGCGGATTCAGGCCGCCAGCCAAGGCAAGAACATCTCCGACAAGGAGTTTCGAGACGTCCGGCAGAAGCCACTGTTGCTCCTTCACGTGCTACGCGGCTACACCACCAAGGCGGGAAAGAATGTAGACAAAGCATGGCTCGATCCCGACGGACCTCCCCTCGTCGCACTCGGACTCAGCTTCCCGCGATTTGATGACAGCGACATAGCCGGATGGGTCGAATACAAGGTCAACATCGTGCAATGGCGATCAATGTTCGAGCGTGAGGCAGACGACGACATCCCGGCGGACGATGACGTCGATTGAAGCACTGTGGGATACCCTTGAGCTGGACGGCGACCTGGGCGGAGCTCGCCGGGTTGACGAGAGTCATCCGTGCGACCTGTATGCGGGGCTCGACGCAAACGGACGCCGCGGCTTGATCCTTATTACAGATAGCGTGCCCCCATGGCCCCCGGTATTCGAATCTGTTGATGTCGTGACAAGCCAGCGCCACGACCAACGTTGGTCTCTAGCGATCTGGCTTGGCGTTGCGGCGCTTCTGCCTCCGTTCTCACGGCTCTGTCAGGATCTGATCGACGCAAGCAGGGAGATCGATCCGGCCGGCGCCGCGCCGTTCCTTCTCACGCGCCTGGCGCGCTGGCGGCGCCTCCTGGAGCCAGGATCAGGCGCCTTGCCACTCTCGGAATTACGTGGACTCGCGGGAGAGCTCGTAGTTCTTGAACAATGTCTTCGCTTGTGGTCGCCCATGGAGGTCGTGGATTCCTGGGAGGGGCCTGCTGACGCGCCGCAGGACTTCGCCCTTCCGTCCCTGTGGATTGAGGCAAAGGCAATGTACCCGACCGCGTCAGTGGTCAGGATTTCTTCAGTCGATCAGCTCGACGTGAGCGGACGGCTTCTCCTCGCGGTTGTGACGTTGGCGAATGTCTCCGCAGACAGCCCAGGCATTTCGCCGGCCGGCCTAGTTGAAGAGATCAGGAGCAAGTTGGCTGAATCTGGATCTCCAAGCGCGGTGCTCGAGTTCGACAGCAAGCTCGCCATGGCTGGCTATGCAGATGATCCCGCGTACTCCGAACGCAAGTTCCGAATTGATGAGGTCCGCTACTTTGACGTCGTCAAAGACTTCCCGGCGATTCGCCGTCGCGATCTTCCGCACGGTGTGGCCGAGGCTGTCTATGATGTCGAACTCTCCTCTTGTGCGGCCTTCGAAACGGTCCTGACTGCCTGAGCCCGTGAACGTCGACGAGTTCCGTCAATTCCTCCTGAACGAAACTGGGGCCTTAGCAGAGAGCGACAGGAATTTTACCCACTCAGCATTTGTCGATGTCGCGGTTGGCTTTCTGGAGGAAGCCGGCGAGGTCTCTGACTTCGAGTCCTGCTACTACCGGGGCGTTGGCCCACGGCGACGGGCCCTTGCCATTGATGGATATGCGTTTGACGATGCGGACGCCTCCCTGCGGCTGTTTCTGGCCGATCCAGCCCTTGGCGTCCCAGCCCCGATTCTTACGCAATCCGAGGCGAGGTCCTTGTTCGGGCGTCTTAGGGCTGTTGCCGAAGAGGCGATCGAGGGACGGCTCCTCGCCGATGTGGATCCGAGCACGCCGATTTTCGGGTTTGCCAGTGAGCTGATTCGTAGGCTTCCCCAGGTGGCCCGGATTCGGTCCTACGTGCTGACGGCTGCACGCCTGAGCACGAGATCATCCGACTGGCCGGATGAAGAGCTTGCAGGCGTACCAGTCGAGTCGCACATATGGGACATCACCCGCTTCCATCGGCTTCATGCCTCACGAAGTGGCCGCGATGAACTTATTGTTGACTTTGCTGGGCTAGTTCGTGGCGGGTTGCCTTGCATCGAAGCTGGGGATGCGAATGGTGAGTACTCAGCCTACCTATGTGTGGTTCCCGGCGCGACCCTTGCGGACATCTATGACAGCTTTGGAAGTCGCCTTCTAGAGGGCAACGTCCGCTCTTTCCTAACCTCTAAGGGACGCGTGAATAGAGGTATCCGGACCACGGTCCTTACTGAAGCGCCTATGTTCTTCGCCTACAACAACGGAATTGCAGCAACTGCTTCGAGCATCACCCTCGCCGAGACCGGCCAGGGGTCACGTCTCCTGACCGCCACCGATCTACAGATCGTGAACGGCGGTCAGACCACCGCCTCATTGGCGTCCGCTCGTCGTCAGGACAAGGCGTCACTCAGCGGCGTCTTCGTCCCCATGAAGCTATCCGTCGTTAGTCCGGAGCGGTCGGGCGAGATGATTCCACTGATCTCCCGATACGCCAACAGCCAAAACAAGGTAAGCGACGCCGACTTCTTCTCGAACCACGAGTATCACCGACGTCTTGAGCAAATCTCCCGAAGGCTCTGGGCGCCCGCTAAACCAGGATCGCAACACGAGACTCATTGGTTCTACGAGCGGGCCCGCGGACAATACGCGAATGAGTTGACTGGGCTGTCGCTGGCCGACAAACGTCGGTTTCAACAATTGAATCCACGCGAACAAGTTGTGACCAAGACTGACTTGGCAAAAGCCGAAAACTCGTGGCACAAACTTCCGCACATCGTGAGCCGCGGCGCCCAGAAGAACTTCCTTGAGTTCGCCTCACATGTGACGGCTCAGTGGGACACCGACTCTAACACGTTTCATGAGGGCTATTTCCGAGCTGCGATGGCGCGCGTCTTGATGTTCCGAACAGTCGAGCGTCTTGTTTCAGCGCAGCCTTGGTACCTCGGTGGCTACCGCGCGAATGTCGTCACATACACCCTGGCAAAGTTGGCCGAGGTGGTAAGCCGGCAAGGGGGCGGTCTCATGCTCGACTTCGAACGGATGTGGCGGGAACAAGGGCTCAGCCCAGCTCTAGCATCGCAGCTGGAAAGCGTCGCGCGCTCAATGCATCTCGTAATCACAGACCCTCCGGCGGGAGTGCAGAACGTGACCGAATGGAGCAAGCGCGAGGCGTGTTGGGAGAGGTCACGAGCGATTGAGCTCGAATTGGCGGCCGACATCACGAACGACCTTATTCTAATCGCCGAGATTCGCGACATCGACAAAGCCGCGCGTGTGCAACAACGAGAAGACTCGGGGATCGGCGCCCAGACGGTCGTTGTCGAGCTTGGCGTCGAGTACTGGACCAACCTGCGCGATTGGGCCGAGTCGCGCCTCCTGCTGCCACCCGAGGACGACTATATCGTCCGAATGGCGGCCGGCCTAGCTGATGGCTTTCCTACCGATCGCCAGAGCAAGCGGCTGTTGCAGCTCAAGGAGCGTCTCGAGATGGAAGGCTTGGCTCCGCCGGTTGGACGCGCTTCCTAGACAACCCGCTCCGGGGCAATGTGACGGTTACGCCGCGCGCGCCACGGCTTCAGATGGGGCTGCGTCGCTAAGCTGAGCTTTGATCGCCCGAGCTACCGCCAGAGCAAGCAGGGGCGGGACTGCATTGCCAATTTGCCGGAAAGCCGCGTTCATCGAGCCCGCGAACTCAAAACCATCTGGAAACGATTGAAGCCGTGCCGCCTCGCGAACTGAGATGGTTCGCGCCTGAGTACTGTCGTAGTGGATGTGTGAATAGGTGTCCTTGCCGATGTGAGCGGTCAGGGTCCGGGATGGCCGATCAGGATGCAGCTTCCACCACTTGTTCGGGAACTTGCCCGGATCGTAAGGAGGAACGATGGCGATGCTGAGCTTGCGGACAGCGACAGCGCCAGGATTCCTGCCCGTGAGACCAGCCTCAGCGACTGCCTGGTGAAACCTCTTCTCTGCAAGGGCAAGCGCAGCGGGATACTCGGCCCCGTTCTCCATGTCACGAAACGTGGGGTAGTCGCGCGGGTTGAGCCTCACCACATGACCAGTGGTTTCACCCGACGATTCAAATCCGAGCCATGACCTCATGTCCACTTGGTAGGCAGTCGCACCATCTGCGATGGAATACGAGAACCGATCGTTGAGTGACCTACTGCGGATCGTCTGAGGCGCCATTTCGTGCTCGCGAATGATCGGCAGGTCACCAATCGCGTCGCTCGCGCTGATGGCGGCCGGCAGTTCGCGAGGTGGCTCATGAATTGGGCGGAACCATGCGCTGTCATCGGGTACGCGTTTGAGCGCGACTCTCCGGGACCCTTCGTATCCCTTTGGAAGCTCCAGGTGGCGTAGCGGAGGAGGGAATTGTGGCTCGGCCCCGAGCTCGTTGGCATATGCAATCAAGAACAGACGCTCTCTAATTTGCGGCACGCCGTAGTGCGCAGCATTCAGAATTGTGTACGCCACCTTGTAATCCATTGACTGCAGCGTCGCGCAGATTTCTTCCGGGATATTGTGACCGCCAAAGTTGAGAATGTCGGGAACGTTTTCGATGATCACGACTAGCGGTGACGTGTCTTCGACATACTCGAGAAAGCGTCGATAGAGCCCGGCGCGCTCATCGTTCCGGAAAGCTTGATCATCGCCAGCTATTTCTCGCAACTTTGAGCGACCGATGCGGGCAAAGGCTTGACAGGGCAAACCGGCCGCTACAACATCGAATGCGTCCGCCACGGCAGCCTCTAGCTGGAGCTGTCGAACGAGTTCGGCGGGAGAAATCGACGTCATATCGCGGGCGAGCGACCATGGGCTTGACAGATCTGCATCTGGCCGAAAGTTCATGCGGTATGACTCGGCGGCGTGCTCGTCGATATCGACATGGGCGGTAAGTTCGAAGCCTGCCGATTGGAGGCCAAGCGCTAATCCGCCCGAGCCAGACGCGAGCTCCAGGACGCGAGGCAGGCCGCCTAAGCGAAGTCTTCGGAGCTTCCGCTCCCTAGGGCCCGCCCGATCAGTGGGCGACATTTGCCAGATATCCCTCGAGCAGCTCGGTGAGATCAGCTGCCCTCCGAGACTCGCACTCCCATACCGTGACGATGTCCCACCCTCCGTCCCTGAGTTGGCCTGCGGTCTTGTTGTCGCGGGCGGCGTTCTCGGCGAACTTGCGACGCCAGCGTTCGACATTCGTCTTGGGCTCGTAAGCGAGGCGGCAGCCTTCATGGCGATGCCAGAAGCAGCCGTGGACGAACAAGGCGACGTGAAAGCGCGGAAGTACGAGGTCTGGCGTGCCTGGTAGATCACGGCGGTGCAGCCGGTACCGATATCCGAGTCGATGCACGGCTCGACGAACCGCCATCTCCGGTCGAGTGTCGCGAGAACGAATCCCCGCCATCATCGCGGAGCGCCGCGTCGGGCTGACTACATCCACGTTCGACGGAGCACTCGCGGGTATCGACTTGGGGACACGGTCGCGCTCACGGCTAAGGCGCGCCCTGAGCTGCAGGCGAAACACGAAGCACCGCCCAGTAGAGGCTTGGCACAGAATGGCATGCTAATCGAACGCCTGTTCTGAATCAATACCCTCACTAGCTCGCGGGTGAGCGAACCTGCCCTTGGAAGATGGTAGCTGAGCTGCGTGGCCAATATGTCTCTTTCGGACACGAGGGTGCCGGCGCCCTACATATGCGTCCTTAGGGCGCGGATAGCGAACGATGGACGCGCCATCCTGCCGATTCTGTCACCACCAATCACGAGACGCAAAGGCGCAGGACCTTGTCGGAAGCTAACTAACCCTTACGAGACTCTTGACAAGCCTCTAAGGGTCTGTAAGACTGGTTAAGTCATGACAAGTAACTCAATCACCACCAAAAGCACAAGGAGTTAGAAGTGAACAACGAAGAGCTCATCAACGTCCCGGTTCCACGGAGCCGTCTGCTCGAGGTCTACGGGCTGCTGGGTCGACCGGCGCCGGGATCATCCGGGGGCAACACCGGTTTGACCAACGAGGCCGAGTCGGACAGTGAGGAGCGGTGGCATGACGCCCTGTTGGCGCGGGCCTACCGCGAGTCGTCGCCTAAGATGAAGGGGATGCTCGACTACTTGGCGGATCGACCCGGCGTCCGGGTCACCTCGGCCGAGGTTGCCAAGGCCATCAGCTACACCCGTCCGCAGCTCGCGGGCGTTCTGGGTGCGTTCGGCCGCAGATGGAAGAACCGCTACCGCCAGAACGGCCCGTGGTTCTTCTCAGCCGAATGGTCACCCACGGACGAGATGTGGGTGTACTGGATGACGCAAGACGTAGCGAGGGTCATCAAGCCCTTGCGCAAGTAATGTCCGCACCGCCGGTCGGCCCGAAGCCCTGTCGCTCAACGTGACGACAGGGCTTCTTCATGGTCCGGATCCTAGGGTTCAGGGCCCTGCGCGGAAGGGCGTCGGGCGATGACGAGCAGGGCTCTCTACTGGGACGACACTTGCGCGGACAGTGCTCGTCACCCAAGCACACGCGGAACGCCTCCTCGACGGTCTGAACGAGGCCCAGCGCGCCGCCGCCCAGGTCACCAGCGGGCCGCTGGTCATCGTCGCCCGGCGCCGGAACGGGCAAGACGCGCGTCATCAGTCGTCGCGCCGCCTACGCCCTCGAGACTGGCGTCGTGCCGGTCGCCAAGGTCCTGCTCGTCACCTTCACCGACAAGGCTGCCAACGAGATGGTCGATCGCATGGCCGCCCTCGGTCAGCCCAAAGTCATGGCGCGCACCTTCCACTCGCATGCCGTTCGCCAGCTCCGCCACTTCTGGCCCAGCCCCCACGGTGGATCGGGGAGTAGGGTTGCGGTGCATGCGGTTGCGCCGGACCGCCGGGATCCCGCCTAAGCCGACACGGCGCCCGTACATGGTCCTGGGAGGTGTGACTCTTGTTCATCCGCCGCTTCTCAGTGAAGAACTTCATGATCCACAGGCAAACTTCGGTGGACCTCTACCCGATCTCCGTCTTCGTAGGTCCAAACAACGGAGGTAAGTCGGCCCTCTTTGATGCGCTCCTCAACTTCACGATGTTATCTCGAGGACGACTCAGTGAAGCCTTCGGTCCAGGGCCGTACTCGTACCGCTCAAGGAAGAGCCATGGCGCCGCTGCCATCGCCCGGATCTCGTTTGAGGTTGAGCTCTCTCGGGTAGCGTCTGACAAGGAATACCTGACCTACTCCGTTTCGTACAACCAATCAGCGGGCGTCGCCGACCCACCGCGCTATCAGATCTTCGACGAGAAGATGTTGGGCTCGGACGGGACAGAACACTTCAGCAGATCCGCGCTCGAGGCCTCGCCGCTCGGTGGTTTTGTAGTGCGGCTCGCCGACGACCAGAGCATCTTTGCCGGCATTCGTCGCGCTCAAGTTAATGGCGAGTACCAAGAGACTGATCCGCTTGTTACCCACGTTGCCCGGGAGGTCAGTCGAATAGGCAAGTTCCGGTTGAATCCGCAGTTTCTTTCACAGCCGTCCCGGTTGCCCGACGTAAATGTCGCTGCGCCCAACGGGGCTGAAAATGGCGACGCGACCGGGATCGCCGCTCAAGCTCCGAGCCTCGACTATCGGGGTGAGGGTCTTGCCACCGTCCTCTACTTCTTGGACAAGACCGCGAGCCCGATCCTGGACCAAGTCCTCAGCAGCTTGCGGTCCAGCGTCGATGGGTTCGACGGTTTCGAGTACAACACGGTCGGCCCCGACCGCGTGGGCTTCTCCGCCAAATTTGACGACTCCCGAGGCGTCGTGGCCGCGGCCAACCTGTCGGATGGGACACTTTCCCTGGTCGGCCTGACTGTCTTGCTGGCAAACCCATCGCGACACCCGATCATCTGCATCGAGGAGCCTGAGAATGGCCTGACGCCTCGCTCGACTAGGCACGTCTACGAAGCCATAAGATCCGTAGCTTTCCCAAGTGACGACGTACCCGCCAACCAAGTTCTTATCTCCTCGCACAGCCCCTATGTGATCTGCGAGGCGTGGAATGGGGAGGAGCGCGAGTTCATCTATGAGGTCGTTCCAAAGGAAGGGCGCGCACTAGTGCGCCCATTCCCAGAAGTAGTCAAGGACTTAGGTCTCCACCTCGAAAAGGACAAGTCTGGCAAACGCGAACGCCTCAATCTGAATGTTGCTGATCAGATAATGGATGGCTACTACTTGAAGTAGTCCGGAGCCTCACGAGCAGCTGGCACCAATGCCGACGACACTTCGTAGGCAGTGCTACAGATGCAGACAACCCCCGGGGAGCGCCTCCTGCTCGATCTGAACGACGCTCAGCGTGCGGCTGCCCAGGTCACCAGCGGGCCGCTTGTCATCCTCGCCGGCGCCGGCACTGGCAAAAACAAGAGTCGGGCAAGGTCCGCCGCATCCCGCCCAACCAGTGGGAGCAGGAAGCACCAGATCGGGCGCCCATCCCGGCCGACCTCTTCGCGCGCATCTACGCCGACTACGAGCGCCAGAAGCAGCGCAACAGGCGGGTCGACTTCGAGGACATGCTCGCGCTGACGGTCGAGCTGCTCGAATCGGACGCCGCCGCCGCCAGGACCGTCCAAACCCAGAAGACCTGGATCAGCGTCGACGAGTACCAGGACACCAACCCGCTCCAGGAGCGCCTGCTGGAGCTGTGGATCGGCGAGTCGCGCGACCTCGCAGTCGTCGGCGATCCCGACCAGACGATCTACACACAACACCCGCGCCACGCGAGTGAACCCTGCGCTAAGGCCGTGATAAGCGGCCGTCCCGAGTATCGCAGCGTGGCAGTCGTCGCTCGGGAGTATCCGGATGCAGCTCTACGTCACGTGGGATCCCGAGAAAGCGGAGCTAAATCTTCGAAAGCACGGCGTTTCCTTCGAGGAGGCAAAGTCGGTATTCGGGGATCCGCTGGCGGCCACGTTCCCCGACCCAGACCATTCGAAAGAGGAGTATCGAGAGCTCACGATCGGATATTCGGAGATGGGCCGCCTACTCGTCGTTTCGCACGCGGAGCGCCGCCGTGCGGTGCGCATCATCAATGCGAGAATGGCCACCAGACGTGAGCGACGAGACCATGAACGGGGACGATGACATGCGCGCTGAGTACGACTTCAGCACGGGCGGCGTCGTTGGCAAGTACTACGAGCGCTACCAGCAGGGGACGAACGTCGTTGTGCTGGACCCCGACCTCCTCGAGGAGTTCCCTGACTCGGAATCCGTGAACCAGACACTCCGTCGCGTGCTTCGAGAGCGACGCAAGCGTCGTGGGAAATCATCAGCGGCGTCGACTTCCAGGAAGTAGAGGAACGGCTTCACTCCCCTTCTGCGCCGGTCTCTCCGTTCGTCCGCACTACGGCCGACTCGGGAGCCTGAGCCAGTACACCAAGTCGACTAGCCACCGATCAAATGCCGCTGCGAACGCCTCGCCGAACGCGTCGAGGTTGGGCTGTGGAAGTCCCTCGTTGGTGATTCCGTCAGTCATGGATTCCACCACTCGGCGGGCCTCAATCGCGCGGATCGACTCCGACATGCCGTCTCGCTCGACGAAGCGAAGCAGCTCCAGCACAACCCCAAAACGGGTGACCCAATCTGGTTGAGCTACGGGCGGTCGAAGCCCTGGCAGGATCGTGCCCTTCCCGGCCAGAGAGACGCGCCGTTCGTTACCAACCACTTGCGCTTCGACCAGGCCCGCCAGGGTCAGCGCTTCAAGGGCGGAAGCGACGTTGGGCTTCGTAAAGCGTGTTCGCCGGGCCAAATCGGCGATGCTCGGCCCCATTCTTTGTGCATCAAGCAGAGCCGCCAGCACGTCAGCACGGGCGTTCACGCCGAATGCAGCACGTAGCCGGATGCGCAGCCGCGGTGGCGAGGTGGTTGTTTCGAGCCGAGCCTTGCCGCGCGGGGCGTAGTCCAAGCGAGGCCGGGTCGCCATCGGCCAGGTCGGACCCCCGGCCGCCGCAACTGTTGCCACGTACTCACCGATCGCCTCGTGCGGTGTTTGGAGTTCGCGAACCACCTGTTTTAGGCGTGACCCATTGACATATCGGCCGTAAGCGACGCACCAATCGGTGCTCACGTCCCGCAGACGAGCGTCGGCGTCGCCGAGCTCGGCGGTAACCGCGATGAGTGCCTCGGGATCGACGACAGCACTGTCTGTCTCCCCAACGGCATCCACGCCGAGGGCGATCCATTGGATCCATGCCCGGTTGAGCAGGGCCATCTGGAGCGAGCTAGCGGAGCGAAGCATCGGCCCTCTCCACCCCGAGGTCGCTGAGCGCCCCCACGAGCAAAGATCGGAACGCAGGGGACGGATCGTGGGTGATGGTCCAGCGCGCCGCCTCTAGGAGTTCGTTCTGAGTCGGACGGAGCTCGACGAGGTCTTGGAGGTGCCGGCTGCGCGGTCCTTGATCCACGGCCGCGTAAAGCTTGAAACAGACCATGTCGAAGCGGCCGGCCAGCCATGCGACGAGACCACCGTAGTCACGTCGCTCGACGCGCGATGTGAAGCCCTGAGGTAGGCCAAGATCCAGCAGCGACGCCGGACCTAAATTGACCCAGTCGATCGCGAGGCCGTATGCCCGCGCGACGTCCACAATGGCAAGACGAAGTGGCTCTGGGAGCGTCTGCATCGGTTTGACGCCGTCAGATCTACAACGACGGCTCGACCGGCAGCCGTTAACTCCTGGAAATCGCTGCGGGCAGTCTCAGGCAGCGGCCGCGACCTCCGGCCGGCCGATCAGCCCGAGCTGGATAAGGAGGCCAAGCTGATCCGGCACGCCCCAGTGCTCTACGAGCCTGCCGTCGGCGAAACGCAGCACATCGAAGACCGGGATCTCGAAGGATCGCCCCGTAGGCGGCCGGCCCAGGACGCCGCCAGTGTCAACTCCCGTCGCGCGGTTGCGGATCCAGACGGTGTCGCCGCTCGCGACGAGGTCGACGATCCTGAGTTCGAACTCGCTGAACCAGGCGTGGAGCGTCCCGATCGTTTCCTTGGCGCCCTCGATCCCTGGCTTGAGCCCGCGCTGGTGCTCGACGCAGTCCACGGAAACGAGCTCGTCACAGACGGCGAGGTTGCCGCCCGTGAAGCCCTCATCGATCAGGCGGCGCGTGGCGGCAATGTTCTCCTCGATGGACACGGCATGGACCTCACGTTCGGTAACTCGATAGAGCAACGCTCTACTACATAGAGTTGTACTCTATTGGCATGGCAACCGTCAAGAGCCCGCCCGGAAGCCTGCGCGCCGAGCGTGCGGCTGTGACCCGGCGGCGGATCGCCGAGGCGGCGCGCGGCCTGTTCGCGACCCGCGGGTACGGGGCCACGACGCTGCGCGAGATCGCGGTCGCCGCCGGCGTCGCGGTTCAGACGGTCTATGCCGTCTTCGGCTCGAAGGCCAACATCCTCCGTCAGCTGCGCGAGAGCCTCGTCACCGATCCGGCGGCCGATGCCGCATTCGGTGCCGCACTGGGCGCGCCGACTCCGTCCCAGGCGCTCGACCTGTTCGCCCGATCGATTCGGCTCCGCTGGGAGACCGGCCAGGACATCGTGGCGATCCATGTGGAAGCGGCCTCGACTGATCCCGCCATTCGCGCTGAGGTGGAGGCAGTGCTGTCCGCCCGTGGGCAGGGAATCGGCAGGTTGGCTCGATCGCTAGCGACGCTGGAGCCATCGCTTGACGAGCGGCAGGTCGTTGCCGTGATCGACGCGCTGACCCTGCCCGAGATCTACGCGGAGTTGGTCGGCATCCACCGGTGGTCGGCCGACGCCTACGAAACCTGGCTTGTGGACGCCCTCCGGCGACTCGTTCTGGGATGATGCGGATATCAGAGCCAGGGGTTGCACCCAGCGCAGGCCTGACCCCGCCAGCCAATCCTCCGGCGCGCCCGAGCCGACCACCTCTTGTCGCGCGACCTCGCGGTCGTCGGCGATCCCGACCAGACGATCTACACCTTCACAAGTGCCTAGAAGAAGTTGCGCTAGCGCTGGTCGAGCTCGTCGCGCAGGGCGCCCATGACTTCGAGCTCGATCAGATCCTTAGGTCGGCCGGCGGCGCGCTTCATGCGGATCAGATCATCGATGCTGGCCACCAGGACGGTCAGCCCATCGAGATCGGTCGGCGCTGCCGTCCGCGCCAGATCGTCGAACCCCTGAGTGCCCGCCGGGATCGCGAGCAGGTCAAGGTCGCCGGCATCCGTCGTGAGCGTCAGAGATTGAACGGCACCCACGCTGCGCGCATCGATCCGAAATGGGACCGGCCGATCCGTAGCGCGCAAGCGCGCGTTCAGCCGATGGAGGACGGTCACCAGCGCCTCGAGGTTCGCCGCGTCCGTCGCGTGGCAGATGTCCAGGTCGCGTGTCAACGTCGGTGAGCCCAGCAGGCGGCCAGCGAACGCCCCGATCACCAAATAGCGAACGCCCGCGTCGTTGAGCTCGCGGAACAGGCGCAGCGGATCGAAGGCCGCGAGCTGGCTCACCTCGTGGACTGTGGCAGCGTGTTCGAGGCGGCTGCGTCAGCGGCGGCGAGCCTAGCGCGCTGTCCCGGCGTCAGCCGGAGCAGCTCACGGATCTGGCTCCGATCCACGCCGACGCCTAACGCCGGTTCAGTCGCCAGACTCCAACCACAGGCCCGCAACAGCCGCTCGAGCGTCTCGGCGCGGGGCGACAGCAGGCCGAGTTCGATGCGCGCGACGGTCGAATGGGGAACGTCGGCGTTACGCGCCAGGGCCCGCTGCGACAAGCCGGCGTGCCGGCGGGCATTGGTCAGCAGTCTCGCGGCGCTCACGCCAATGATGATAGCAAGAGTGCTATCGGCGCTATGCTCAGCCCGCGGCGGTCCGCGACGAGCGCGTGGCGGCGGCCGCGGTCATGACCTCGTCCGGATCGTCGCCGAGCAGGTAGCGCGGACCGGCACCTAAGCGCGCGGCAGCGTCCTGACGGTTGAACAACGCGCATTTCTGGAGCGATAGGCAGCCGCAGCCGATGCACGACGTCAGCTCCTCGCGCAGCGCCTGGAGGCCTGCAATGCGCTCGCCGAGCTGGCGCTGCCAACAGGTGGACATTCGCTCCCAGTCTCTCTTGAGCGGGACGCGGTCCCTGGGCAGGCTGTCCAGTGCCGTGGCGATCTCCTGGAGTGAGAGTCCGCAGCGCTGAGCGGCGCGGATGACCGACACCCGGCGGATCGTGGAACGGTTGAAGCGGCGCTGGTTGCCATCGGTTCGCTCAGAACGGATCAGCGTTTGCTGCTCGTAGAAGCGCAGCGCAGACGGAGCGACGCCGGTGCGGTGTGCCAGCTCGCCGATCGTGATCCAGGCGGGAAGCGTCATTCGTGCGTCCTCTGGGGATGGCCCGGTCGATGGTATTGACTTAAACCTTACTTGAAGTTGTACCGTCGCGACATGACCACGACTATCGAACCGCCGACCGGAACCGACGTTGCCCTGTCCGCCGGCCCGTCCGCCAAGCCGCCGCCCGGTTACGGCGATCTACCGCGGCTGCTCGGCCTGATGACGGGCGACGAGAAGCACACGTCAGCCGCGCACTCCACGCTCGACGTGCTGTGGGTGCTATACGACCGAGTTCTGCGCGTCTCGCCTGCGACGATCGGGGATCCGGCCCGTGATCGATTCCTGCTCTCAAAGGGCCACGGTCCGATGGCCTACTACGCCGTGCTGGCCGCCAAGGGCTTCATCGGGCCCGAAACGCTGACTACCTTCGGAGACTTCGACTCTGTGCTCGGCTACCACCCCGATCGCAACCTGATCCCCGGCGTCGAGATATCCAGCGGCTCGCTCGGCCATGGCCTTCCGCTGGCGATCGGCGTCACGCTGGCGCTCGACTACCAGGCGCAGCCCGGCGGACGCGTCTTCGTCCTCGTTGGCGACGCCGAGCTGGACGAGGGAACCAACCACGAGGCGATCGCTTTTGCCGGGCGGGCGGGACTGGAGCGGCTCACGGTTATCGTTATTGACAACCAGTCGGCGTCGCATGGGTGGCCCGGCGGAATCGCAGCGCGCTTCGCTGTCGAAGGCTGGAGCACGACCCTCTGTGACGGGCGCGACCACGATGCTATCGAGCGCGCGTTGACGCTCCCGCACGCCGGTCGCCCACACGTCGTGGTCGCCCGCGTGGAGCCCGCGGAATGACCGCCGAGACGATGCGCCAGCGTTTCTACCGCGTTGCCGCCGATCTGCTCGACTCCGATCCGCGTGTGGCGCTGGTGCTAGCCGACATCGGCGTCAGTTGGAGCGAGCCCTACGGCGTTTTCGAGCGCCACCCGCGCCGCGCCGTCAACGTCGGCATCCGCGAGGCGCTGATGGTCAGCACCGGCGCCGGGATGGCCCTCGAGGGCATGCGCCCGATCGTCCACACCTACGCGCCTTTCCTCGTCGAGCGCAGCTTCGAGCAGATCAAGCTCGACTTCGGTCATCAGGGCGTGGGCGGCATCCTGGTCAGCGTCGGTGCCAGCTACGACTGGGCGGAGGGTGGACGGACGCACAATTCACCGGGCGACGTTTCGCTGATGAGCACCGTTCCCGGTGCCACGATCCAGGTGCCGGGCCACGCGGACGAGGCCGAGCACATCCTGCGCTCCGCCGCGGCCGACGATGGACTGGTTTACATCAGGCTGTCAGACGCGCACAACCGGCTGCCGCGGCTCGACGGCTGTCGCGCGATCGCCGTCGTGCGAGCGGGCGCTCCAGGATCCGCGACGATCCTGGCCGTCGGGCCGATGCTCCAGCCGGTTCTTACCGCGACCGAGGGGCTGGACGCGACGATCCTCTACACGGCCACGCCGCGGCCCCTCGACGGCGACACACTGCGGCGGCACGTGTCGGGTGCTGACGTCGTGCTCGTCGAGCCGTACCTCGAGGGCACAACGGCCGCGGCCGTCAGCGAGGCCCTGGCCGACCGTCCGATCCGGTTGCTGTCGATCGGCGTGCCGGCGACCGAGCTCCGTCGCTACGGCTCGCGCCGCGAACACGACGCGGCCTACGGGCTCGATGCGGATGGAATCAGGCGACGGCTGGCTGCGTTCGTGGAGCCAGCCATAGCAGCGTAGGTCATCGTCGCCCACGAAATGCGGTGCGAATACTCAACCGCAATCAGAAAGTTGACGATCGCTCGGAACCGTGCGAGTCTGTCAGAACAAGGAGGTCGGCGATGGCGACCACGATAAGTGCCCGCGCGCGCGTCCGGGCACGAAACCAGATAACGATTCCGGAGCGGATTGTCGAGGCAGCCGACATACAGGAAGGTGAAACGCTGATCGTTGAGCTTGAGCCGTCACGCCCGGACGTGCTGCGCGTGCGGCGCGTCCGAGAGAGCTACGCCGGAGCTCTGCCTGGCGTGTACACAGACGCCCACGCCTATCTCGAGGAAGAACGCAGGGACTGGTAGCCGATCGTGGACACGGCGCTGGAGCAACAGATGGCTGATGGCTCGGCCATCGTGCTCGACTCCTCGGCTGTGCTCGCCTATCTCGACGGTGGGGAGCAAATATCTGGCGCCGCGACACATGTCATCGATGGTCTCGTACGATCCGGCCGCAACCCGGGGCTGATCAGTGCGGTGACGGTTACCGAGGCACTTGTCCGACCCTTCCGCCTGGCTGAGCCGGCGCAAGCGGGCGAGGCTGGGACCGGCGCGGCCGAAACGATCGCCACCGTCGAGGACTTCCTCCGCAATTTCCCGAATCTGACAATCGTCCCGGTCGACTACGCCGTCGCCCGTGAGGCGGCGCGCATACGGGCGCTGACAGGGGTTCGCACAGCTGATGCGCTGGTGATGGCCACGGCGGGCGTTTTGGGCGCAGGTGTCTTAGTCGGCAACGACGAGCGGTGGAGGTCGGCGGTTGACAAGCTCGGTAACAGGTTTGCCCTGTGCCTGCTGTCCGATTACGTCGGCTGATGCGCGCGGCCGTCGCCTGGGATCGCAGTCCGCCTGCGGCGCCCGAGCTTTCCGGGGCCGTCTCTACGCGCTGTGGGGGAGTGACCGGTCTCCTCCTCGACCAGCGTTCGCGATTTACACCCAATCTTGACGAGCCTCGTGGAGCCGAATAGTCTCTGACTAGACCGATCGGTCTAATCCACGACGATCACACCCGAGAGGAGAAGCGAGCATGCGCGTAGCGAAAGACGAGGTCGAGGTCAGGA
>CAYZEJ010000016.1:0-25457 GCA_964477545.1 uncultured Anaerolineaceae bacterium
GTGGCCTGGGTGGCGACCCCCCCGACGCGCCGGTTGCGCGTCGAGAGGGCGGCCGCGGACGCGCCCGGCCGGACCACGCCGAGCAGCGGCACGTCGTAGCGCAGCCGCAGCGAGGGCAGCGCGACCGCGCTGGACGTGTTGCAGGCCACCACGATGGCCTTCACGTCACGGGCAGCAAGCTCGTCCAGGCATTCAGCGCTGAAACGGCGGACCTCGTCGTCGTTGCGCGGCCCGTACGGGGTGCGCGCGTTGTCGCCGAGGTAGATGGTCGACTCGGTGGGCAGTCTGCGAACTACCTCGCGCAGGACGGTCAGCCCGCCTACGCCCGAGTCGAAGAAGCCGATCGCCCGAGGATCGCTCACCTCCGCAGTTCCGTCCGAGAACTGCTGCGCGCGCTCGGTAAGCCACTGCTGGGCAGTTGCTCTCCTCGCGCTTGCGGATCGCTCACCTCCGCAGTTCCGTCCGAGAACTGCTGCGCGCGCTCGGTAAGCCACTGCTGGGCAGTTGCTCTCCTCGCGCTTGCGGATCGCTCACGGTTGGGGCGTCATTGCAGCAGGACCTATCAGGTCGCGCCGGCCGCGGGCTGGTCCTCGACGGCAAAATGCTTGTTCTGCTGCTTCGGAGGGGGTGCCTCGCTCGTCAGACGTTGCGCGATCTTGGCCACATCCTTCGAGATGGGGGCATCGGGACCGAGCTTGATGAAGGGCTCGCCGCGGTTGTTCGCTTCGAGCACCAGGAGCCCGTCACTGACGACCTCGAAGTCCGGCTTGCGGCCGATCTGCTCCTCGATCGCTCCACGAGGCATGCCTCCCGTGGAGTCGGCTCGATTGACCAGGTATCGGATCTTGTGCACGGGATATCCGGCAGCGGTGAGCGTCGCGGTCATCTGCTTGGCCTGGTGGAGCGCCGCGGCTTCGTAGGTCACGACCTGGATGAGCTGGTCGCTCGCGTCCAGGAATGCGAGCAGGACCTCGTCGACGGTCGAGGCCGTGTCGATGATCACCACGTTGTAGAGGCGGCGCATGAGCGAGATCAGCTTGTCGAAGTCTCGCGCGAGGATCATCTCGGCCATCTCGATCCGCGGCGGGGCGAGCAGGACGTGTACGCCCGATTTGTCGCGGTAGACCACCTCCTCGATGTCTGCCTTCTGCACCTTTTGGGTTGGCAGTTGGAGGATCGAGGGGGAGTCCTCGGGGACGCGCAGCAGGGCGCGCAGGTCGCCGAACTGGAGGCTCCCGTCGATCAGCGCCACGCGATGTACGCCGTCCGCGGCTATGGCCGCGGCGATGTTGTAGGCGAGTGTCGTCGCGCCGACGCCGCCCTTGGCGCCGAACACCGAGTAGACACGGGAGAACGACTCGGGCGTCTGGGCTCGATGTTCCTCGTTCAGCTGCTGGACGAGGTGCATGAAGTCGAAACCGGAGAACGGCATCGACAGCACGCGCGTACTGCCCATTCCTTCCCCGACAGAGATCGGCTTGGTCGGCACGGTCAAGGCGATGATCGGCACGCTGATCCCGGCCTCGCGCACGTCCATGGCCACCTGGAGGCCGTTCATCTTGCCCTGGAGCAGGGCGTCGACGATCAACAGGTCCGGCTGGAGCTCTCGAACCTGGTCGATGACCTGGCGACCGTCAGTGATGACGTCGAGCAGCTTGACCTTCGTTTGAGCGTCGAGAAGGCTGCGGATGTATTGCGCCACCTGCGGCATGTCCTCGACGAGGAGCAGGCGCAACTGGGCTTCCGATCCCTGGGATCCGGCCACGGCCCGACTATAACCGCTTGAGCGCGTTCGACTCGCCCGCGCCGTCTCGGTCGTCCTGGTTCGCGCCGGGGTTCGGGCCGGCGGCGACGACGATCAGCCGCTCGCTGTCCTGCGCCAGGTCGCCCATCGAGTAGTCGCCGGCAACGATCTGTGCATGCAGACCAGCAGTCTTGAGCAGGGTGAGCAGCTCATCTGCCGTGACGAATTGGATCTCGTCCCGGCGGCTCGTTCGACGCGGCGCTTCCGAGCCTCGCGACACATCGAAGTGGGTTTCCACGGTCGCGTGTGCCGACGCGGCGTCGTATAGGGCGGCTGTGATCTTCGAAACCTGCTCGCCGGTGTCTGGGTCGCGCCGCGTCCAATCGTGGATCAGGCGGCCGTCGTACAGCTCGAGGTCGTCAGGTGTCGGTAGCCAGACATCAATCACGACACGGCCGTCGACCGTGATGTGGTCGCGCATGACATCGATGACCCTCTCCTGCGCTGCTCTGTCAGGGAGCAGCATCAGGCTGTTGAAGGCAAGGATGACGAGATCGAAGCGGCGGTCGAGGGCCAGCTCGGTCATGTCTGCCTCGACGAGCTCGAGCGACGCGCCGCTCGTCGCCGATTGAGCTGCGCCGCTAGTGGCCCACGCGGCGCGGGCACGATTGAGCATGTCTGGGTCGCGGTCGACGCCAACAACCGTGTGACCCGCGGAGGCGAGCGGAACGCAGATCCGGCCGCTGCCGCAGGCCAGTTCCAGGACATCACCGTCGGATGCCGCGGCCAGGGCGAGATACATCGGCAGATCCGTGTGTTCCGCGGAGACGTCGAGGTCGTAATGACGGGCGAGGGCCGGACCGATCCCGTGCCACTGGTACGCAGGTTTGCTAACCGCCTGCCTCATCCCTGTGGACGCTCGCCCCCACTGCCGGCACCTCGATGGGTACGTCCGGCTCGAAACGGACGCTGTGGCCGTCGCGTTTCTTCACCGCGAGCGCGCTGACCGCTTCGAGGACGCATCGATGCGCCGCCGCAGCCGTGATCTCCGCGTGGTCGTACGGCGGCGATACCTCGACGACGTCCATACCTGCCAATTGGACCCGGCCGACGACCTGCCTGATGGCACGCAGCAGCTCGCGCGTGAGCATCCCGCCCGGCTCCGGCGTGCCGGTCCCGGGGGCCATGCCCGGATCTAGCACGTCGATGTCGATCGACAGGTAGATCGCGTCAGGCCCGTCGAGCGCCTCGGAAATCGCGTCATCGACGACCCGTTCGGCCCCACGCTCCTCGATCTCTTTCATCAGGTGCCAGCGCAAGCCGTGCTCGCGCATCCAGCCGAACACGTGCGGTGGCGGCCAGTAGCCGCGCAACCCGACCTGGACGAAGTTACGGCCGTCCACGGCGCCCGACTCGATCAAGCGGCGCATGGGTACGCCATGTCCGGCGAGGACGCCCCAGTCGTCGTTGGCCGTGTCAGCGTGAGCGTCGAAATGGACCATCCCGATGCTCTTCGGCGCACGCGCCTGGGCGACAGCGCTGGCGGCCGGCCAGGTGATCGAGTGGTCGCCGCCCAGGATGATCGGCACGGCGCCGGTGGACGCGATTTCCAGCACTTTCCGGTAGATCATGGCGTGGCCGCGTTCAATTGCCGCGGGGATGACGTTGGCATCGCCGGCATCGACCACATCGAGGACCTCGAACGGCTCGACGCCCAACTGGAGCGAGTGACCGCCGTGGTTGTAACTCGCCTGGCGGATGGCCCGCGGTCCGAACCTCGCCCCTGGTCGATATGTAACGCCGTCGTCCAGGGGCGCTCCCATGATCGCGACGTCCGGACGGCGGACCGCGAGCGCCTCTGGGGATTCGACAAGCGGCCGCTTGCAGAAACTGATCGTGGCACCGATGTACTGAGGCGCGTCTGGCTGTAGATACACGTCGTAGGGACGGTCCCAGCCGTTCTGGCGCGCATAGTCAGTCGGCACGTGGTCGTGGCTCATCGCACGGATCCTCACGCGCGAGTCGCCGCCGGTTCCGTGCCGCGGTCCAGCAGGGCGCCCGACCGAATCCTAAGCCCCACAGGCAAACAATGTGCACTGAACGATGGTCCGGGATCAAATTCAACCTCCGCAGTAGCCCTTCGGCTCTGCTGCGCGCCTCCGGCGATCCATCGCCGGCGCGATTGCTCGCCTGCGCCTTGCGGTCAGCCGCGCAAAGAGAGCGTCAGCTCGATCAGTACGGCCATCGCCACGATGAACAGTGCGAGCGGCACCGAGAACGCGCCCTGTGCGCGCATCAGCACGAACAGTGCCGCGACGAGGCCGGCCAGGCCCGCCCGGCGCCCCGCCCGCCACCAGGCACCCCGGTATGCGATCCGATTTGCCCGAACGAAGCTGCCCAGCCACAGGAGAGGAGCGAGGGTCAGCCCGACCGCAGCTCCAAGGAGCAACGCTCCGGCGAGAAGGGCTGTCGCACCCTCTGTTGGATAGTGATTCACGAATAGGAAGGCCAGCGCGGCCCATGTGCTCGCGGCAAACGCAAACAGTGCGAGATTGGCGACACGATCGCCGCGATTCACGACGTCGCCACGATAACGTGACAAGTGGCGGCCTATGCGGCGCTCGACGGGCATATCTGGCGAAACGGGCAGTACCCGCACGAGTAGGCACTGGGCTTGGGCTCGAATTTACTGGCGCGAATCCCATCTGCTGCGGCCCGCAACTTTGTGCGTGCCCGATCAAGGCGAGCCGGATCTGGGCGCGCGACGCCGACCACAGCGCTATCCAGGAAGTGCAGGCGCACCTCGTGCGGCAGTGCGCCCGACTCAGCTTCGTGAGCCATGGCATACACCTGGAGCTGGAGCGAATCGCGCGCCTTTTCGTCAGCCTTGACCTGATCGCGCACATCCGATGACTTGTAGTCCACGATCACGGTCCCTTCTGCCGTTCGATCCACGCGGTCCATGCGGCCACGAATGGCCAACTCGTCCATCTGGAACACGAACGGCCGCTCCACGGCGACGACGTCAGGCGGCGTCGTCAGCTGCTCGCTTCGGAACCGCCGCAGCGCATCCTGGCCGGCCGCGTAGCGCGCCTCCTCGTGGTCTCGCGACAGGAAACCCTCGGGAGACCAGGCACGGGCAAAGACTTCCAGTAACTCTTGCTCTGACAGCGGAGCACCGCGCTTGCGGCCGAGGTGGAACGCAGCCACCGCCTGGTGCATGGCGCTCCCGTACGTCAGTGCGTGATGCGGCGAAGTGGGCACGCCAACCACGTGACGCAGCCGGTAGCGCTCGGGACAGTCGAGGTACGTCTCGAGCTCAGAAAAGCTGAAAGCCGCTGAATCGGCCTGACGAGGCAGCTGCGGTTGCGGCACGACGGGCGCGGCACCGAGCGTCTCGATCTGGGCAACCGCATCGAGCTCCATCTCGGAGGCGGATGAGGGCGCGTCCAACGCCTCGGCGATGAACGGCGACGGCCGTCGACGACCGCGGCCGCCCGGGCCGGTTACGTGATGAGTCAGCCAAAGCTCGTCTCGGGCGCGGGTCATCGCGACGAAACACAACCGCCGCTCCTCTTCGAGCCGATCTGATTCCTGCACCTGCCGGCCGCGCACCTCGTGCCAGGGGAGATCGATGGTCGGCGGCCGACCCCGCGCCGGGAATCGACCATCCGTCAACCCGGTCAGGTACACGATCTTGAACTCGAGGCCTTTGGCCCGGTGGACGGTGAGGACTGATACCGCATCGAGATCAAGAGGACCGGTGTCGGCCAGCGCGTCCTCGGCCTCGATGAGCGAGTCGAGATGGGGCACGAGCGAGGCGATTCGGTCGTGCGCCAGCAACCGAGCCCTGCCCCGAACTATCTCGAAGAAACGCGCCACGGATCGCGCCTCCGCGGCATCCGTGGTGCGGGCGAGCTGCGCTAGCCGGCCGCTACGGCGCAGGTAGTCGTACAGCACCTCGTTCGTCGTACGCACATGTGAAAGCTCGATGCCGGCGCGAACGTGTTGGATCAACCTCGTCAGACCGTCACGGAACTCCTGCGGCGCTTGCTCCTCGCTGCTTGCCGCGGCCTCGAACGTCTGCCACACGCTGCTGTGCCGACGCCTGGCCTGCCCAAGAAGACGGGTCAGGCTTTCGCCGCCAAGCGAGTACGGGTAACTCGTCGCCAGCGCATATAGCTCGATCGCCTGCTCAGGGTCCGCAATGACGCGCAGGTAGGCGAGCAGTGGCCGCACCTGCGGCTGAGCGAAGAAGTCTGCGGGCAGCTGTGTCCGAACAGGCACGTCGCGAACGCGAAGGCCGCGCGCGATCGCATCCACTTCGCCGTTGCTCCGACAGAGCACCGCGACGTCGCGCGGACAGGCTCCGGCAGCGATCTTCTCGGCGATCGCACTGGCGACCCCGTCCGACTCTTCGTCTGGAGACGCGTACCAGACAGATCGGACGGGATTGGACGATCGGCTTCGACGATGCGCCACCTGCCGCGCCGCTGCGTGGGCCGTCTCTGCGGCGTGGCCGATCAGCCTGTGCGCGGCGTCGATGATGGGCTGGTGCGAGCGGTAGTTCCGGCGCAGGACGATGCGCCGCAGGTCCCGGTGACGATCCTCGAATGAAACGATGTTGTTCGCGGCGGCGCCGCGGAAGGTGTAGATGGCCTGATCCGGATCGCCCACGACCGTCACGTTGCGGGTCTGGCCGGTCAGCTCGTGGATGAGCTCCAACTGGACGGGGTTCATGTCCTGGAACTCGTCTACCAGGAGGTAGCGGAACCGGTTCATCACGGACTCGCGCACGGTGGGTCGCTCGCGAAGTAGCCGCAGAGCGAGCCAGACCTGATCGCCATGGTCGATCAATCCCCGCTCTGCGAGCAACTCCTGATAACGCTCGTACGCTCTGGCCAGCTCGCGCCGGGCGTTCCACACGTCTGCTTCGCGTCCATCCGTGCTGCGTAGCCCATCGACGTATCCGGCCAGGGCCTCCACGGAGACGGCTTCGTCTTTGGCCCGCTGAAACAGGTCGACAAGGGCTCCCAGGAAGCGCGTCGGGTCGCCCAGCGGCCTGTAGCTTTCGAGACCCAGCCGGAACACGTGCTCGCGCAGGAGGACGACCGCCTCGGCTCGCGTGATGAGACGCACGTCGCCGGGCAGGCCGAGCTCGAAAGCGAACTCTCGGATGAGGCGATCACCGAAGGCGTGGAAGGTATGGATAGCCGCGTCAGCCTGCCCGTACGGCACGAGGAGGTCGACCCGCGCCTGCATCTCCTCCGCCGCGTTGTCCGTGAATGTCAAGGCGAGGATCTCGCGCGGGCGGGCGCGCTTGGTGGCGATCAGCCACGCGAGGCGACGGGTCACGACCTCTGTCTTGCCGGTGCCCGGACCGGCAATCACTAACAAGGGCCCTGCGCCGTGCCTGACGGCGCTGCGCTGTTCGCGGTTCAGCCCGCGCAGCAGGCCAGCGGCGACATGGAAGGGAACCGGTGCGCCGGTCGCGTGGACCGCCGATGGACGTACATGACGATCGTCAACAGAGACGTGGATTGCCATGCGCCGAACTTTGGGGTCCGCGTGTGCCACCTCACATGGCACACCACGTTTCCTCCGCCTGGGCCTTTGGGCCCGGCTGCGCGCGACATGGGCGCGAGTCCCGCGATCCGGGCCTCCCGCCGTCGCTTGCGGATCAGACTTCGGTCGCCCGCCGAATCGCCTCGGTCTCCTCCGCGGACAAGGCCGTTTCCGCCTTTCCCTTGGTGACCTGCTTCAGGAAGACCCTGGTCTGCTGTCGGGAATGAAGGCTCGAGAGGACGACGCCGTCACCGCGCGCGTCGAGAAGGGCAAGCACGAAGCTCTGGTTCGACCCGGTGTCCTCGAACGGGTTGTAGCGAACCACTCCCACGCGTTGGGTCGCCCGCTGCCCCTGCGTCTCGGCGGCTTCCAGCCTCCGCGCCACCATATCGAGCTGGGCAGCAATCTCGCCCACACGTTCCAGGTCGGACTCGGTACCCGAACCCGAAACCCGCACCGCGGCCGGCGAGCGTCCGCGCGATCGACGCCCTCGCGTTGCCACGAACAGACTCAGCAGCAGGCTGATCGCGGCGATCACCAGCGCTGCGATAGCGATCCAGCCAGGCACCGACTCAGGAATCGCTGGTCCCCTTTGATTCGCTCTGTACCGGCCGGTCCTCGGCATCCGCGGGACCTCGCGCCGCGAATTCTAGAAGGGCATCCACTGCTAGACTCGGTCGGTGAGCAAGCGAGTACGCGGCACCGTCCGCGCACACCGCCGACCAGGCGCGCGACCCCCGTCGGAACGCTCCGCAGCACGCGGACGAACTCCTTCCGAGGCTCGGTCGAGCCAGGTCGAGGCTGCCGACGTTATCGCCGAGGAGATCGCCGAGGAAAGCATCGATGACACTCCGGCGCTGGAGCGGGCAGCGGCTCGCGCGGGCACGCGCTTGCACCACAAGGTCAAGGCCGGGAGTCTCCTGGCTGCGCGAGCCGCCACCGAGTATGTCTACGTCTCGCAGGACATGCGCCGGATCGTGCTGGTTGCCGGCAGCCTCGTTGTCATCCTGTTCACGCTCTGGCTGCTGGTCGTCGTGCTGAAGGTGATCCCGCTCCCCTTCTACTAGGCCTCGCGCTTCTGGCGTGACGCCAACGAGCGCTTGCGCTCCTCGCGCTGGGCCATCACGTTGCCCGCGACCTTCATCGCGTTCGTCTTGCCGTGGGCATCAAGCTCGGGCCGCGGGCCGCCGGCGGCAGTGGCGGCTTCGCGCGCTCCTCGGCGGTTTTCCATCCGCTCGGCGATGGTCCGCTCATAGCCGTGGTCCGACGGCCGGTAGTAGTTCCGGCCCTGCTTGGCCAGGACGTCGGGCAAGTATTGCTGCTCCACGTCAGCACCCTCGTAATCCTGCGGGTACAGGTACCCACGGCCGTGCCCGAAGTCCTTCTTCTCGCGCCAGGTCGCGCTGCGCAGGTGGTTAGGCACCGGCAGCGACCCGTGACGCAGCACGTCATCCATCGCTGACCAGTAGGCGGCGCCGGCGCGATTCGACTTCGGTGCCGCAGCGACGTAGGCCGTGGCATGAGCCAGTGCTCCGTTGACTGTGCCGTTGAGGTAGCGTCCGCGCGTGGCGTCAGAGCCTTTGACCCCGCTGCGGTCGCAACTACCACCTTCGCGAGGTGGCTCTTGCCAGCCCCCAGGCAGCCGTGGATGACGATTGCCTTGGCGGCTCTTGGGCTCGTAGTTCATGGCCCGACGATGGCTCGGGACCGATCAATGTCAAGTCGCTAGCGGTCGAAGTTCCGCTTCACCTCGTCTGGCGTCACGCTCTGCTCTACAACGTGTAGCCGCCCTGCGTCGAGGAGGTAGCGCTTATTGGCATCAGCGCGAGCGGACGGTCTAAGGCGGTGGGGTGGTGCAGACCTCCCACTGAGCTGTGCCGTAACAGTCATACAAGATTGTGGCTTGTTGTTGATCGGTGTACCAGATGAATGTGAGCACAATCAGGGCCATCGCCATCGCCATCGCCAAAGCGACAAGCAGCCAGCCTCGGAAGCTTAGTCGCGCCGCGAGTGCGGTTTGCGAATCGTCCATTCCCTGATGCTAGGGCCGTTGCCTGGCGTCATGTGGCGCCGTGGCACCGCTTTAAAGCTGGACTGGCGAACTGCCAAGGCGTGATGAACGACCTCGAGCGGGCAATCCACGAGGTCGAGGCAACCAGCGGGCACTGAGGGCCCGGCCGTCCCCGATCGACAAGAGGGCTCCTCGCGCCAAAGCGCGAGGGGCCTTTCTTATTGGCCCCGTGTGAGCCGGGGCACCTAGCACTCGGCGTCGCGCTTCTGCTCGTCGGCCAGCTTCTTGCGGCTCTCCGTGTGGCTGCCCATCCCCTTGCCGAACGGGCCCATCGTGTCCACGCTCGGCCGGCGCTTCTGGCGCGCGGTCTGCTCGCGCGCTGCGCGACGTTCGTCCAGCCGGGCGGCGATCCTGGCCTCGTAGCCCTGATCGCCGGGCTCGTAGTAGCGGCGGCCGGCGAGCCGGTCCGGTAGGTACTGCTGCTCGATGTCGTCGCCCTCGTACTCGTGGGGGTTGGCGTACCCCCTCCCCGTCCCGAAGTCGCGCCGCTCGCGCCAGGTCGCGCTCTTGAGGTGCGACGGCACCGGCAGCGAGCCGTGCTTGAGCACGTCGGCCATCGCCGCGGCATAGGCGCGGCCCACCGAGTCCGACTTCGGGGACGACGCAATATGGATGGTGGCCTGCGCCAGGGCGTACTGCGCCTCGGGCAGCCCTACCCATTCGAGCGCGCCCGCGGCCGCGACAGCCAGTTGCAGGGCATGCGGATCGGCGTTGCCCACGTCTTCCGACGCGCTGATGATCAGCCGCCGCGCGATGAATTTTGGGTCCTCCCCCGCCGCCACCATGGTGGCCAGCCAGTACAGCGCGGCGTCGGGATCGTTTCCGCGCAGGCTCTTGATGAAAGCGCTCACGGTGTCGTAATGGCCGTCGCCCGCCCTGTCGTAGGTCAGGACGCGCTGTTGTGCCGCGGCCTCGATCTCCTCGAGCGTGGGCTGCACAACTGTTCTTGCTGCCTCGGCCGAGTCACTGCCTGCCATGGCCGAGGCCGACTCCAGGATATTGAGGGCCGAGCGAGCGTCACCGCCGCTGATGTCGACCAGGTGGTCGAGTGCATCGGCCTCCAGCGAGACCTTGCCCGCCAGCCCGCGCTCGTCCGCCATCGCGCGCTCCACGACGCTCTTGACCTGTTCGTCGGTCAGCGGCTCGAGCCGGAAAACTCGCAGCCGGGAGAGCAGCGCCGAGTTGACTTCGAAATAGGGGTTCTCGGTCGTAGCCCCGATCAGCGTGATCGTCCCGTCTTCGACCTGCGGCAGGAGGGCGTCCTGCTGGCTCTTGTTGAAGCGGTGGATCTCGTCGATGAACAGGACGGTCGACCGACCGCCGGAGTCGGTCCATTCGCGTGCGCGGGCGATCGCGCCGCGGACGTCAGCCACGCCCGACATGACCGCCGACAGGGTGGCGAACGGCGCCTCGACTGCCTCCGCCAACAGGCGCGCCAGCGTCGTCTTGCCCGAGCCCGGCGGTCCCCACAGCACCATCGAGGTCAGGTGGCCGCGCTCGATCATTCGGCGCAGAGCCCCGCGCTCCCCGACGAGATGCTCCTGTCCGACGAACTCGGCCAGCGTTTGTGGCCTCATCCGCGCCGCGAGCGGCGAGTGCGCGCCGGCCCCAGACAGGTCGAGTGCCTGCTGCGCGGCTGCTGGCGTCTTCTGTGTGCGTGGAGGCATGAACGGAGTCTACGGGGCGTGTTGCAGTCGCCACGGGTTGCGCAGGCCGGCCGAGCGGCCCTTTGGACGACACGCATGCTGCTGGTCCGACACGCCGGAGTCCGGGCTGCGCGACCCGGTGCGTCTCGTCAAATGTTCAGCCGGCCGACGATACGCGGGATTTGCGAGCTCTACTCGATCCGAAAGGGCCCCAATCACGCTCAGCCGAGACTCAAAGCCACCGCAGAGGAAGGCGATCATCCGCGTAACGTCGAAATCCCGAACAAATGACGGAACTCAGGCGCCGCGGCGCCATGGCGTGTGCAGGCCTGCGGAGCGGACCCGCCCTCAGTCGCTACCATCGTTGACGGCCCTTCCGTCACCCATTGGTGCGGAGCGCTAAAAGTGCCAAGGAGTTCTGCTGTGTCCGACACGGTCCAGCTACGTATCCCCGGTCCCACTCCCCTGCCAGAGACCGTCCGTGAGGCTGGCTCGCGCCAGATGGTCAATCACCGCGGACCGGAGTTCAAGGAACTCCTGGCGCGGGTCACGGCGGGAATGAAGAAGGGCTTCCGCACAGACGCTGAGGTGCTCATCCTGACGTCGTCCGGCACCGGCGCGCTCGAGGCGGCCGTGGTCAACACACTCTCACCGGGCGACAGCGTGCTGTCGGTGAATATCGGGGTGTTCGGAGATCGCTTCGCCAAGATCGCCAGGGCGTATGGCGCGGAGGTGAGCACCCTGACTGTCGAGCCCGGCAAGGCGGCCCATCCCGCTGACGTAGGTGCTCACCTGCGCGACATGGCCGCGGACGGCAAGCCTGCAACTGCGGTCCTGGTGACGTTCAACGAGACCTCAACGGGCGTGACCAATCCCCTCGAGGAAATCGCGCGCGAGATCCATCAGAACGCGCCCGACGCGCTCATCCTGGTGGACGCCGTGAGCGGCCTGGGCGCAATCCCGCTCGATATGGATGGCTGGGGCCTCGACGTGGTGACCACCGGCTCGCAGAAGAGCTGGATGGTGCCGCCGGGCCTGGCCATGGTGGCCCTGTCACCGCGTGCCTGGGCTGCCGTGGAGCAGGCGAAGATGCCCCGCTTCTACTTCGACCTGACGCTACACCGCGACGCGATGGCGAAGGGCGAAACGCCGTGGACACCAGCGATCTCGGTCGCTTTCGGGCTCGATGAGGGGGTCAAGCTGATCGACGCCGAGGGCTACCCCGCGATCTTCGCTCGGCATGCCGCCTGTGGGGCCGCTGCCCGTGCGGGCCTCAAGTCGCTGGGCGTCCGCCTCCTCGCAGATCCCGAGGTTGCCTCCAACACGGTCACCAGCGCGTGGCTGCCCGATGGTGTCGAGTGGTCGGCGCTGAACAAGGCATGTCGAGCGCGCGGCTTGGTGCTGGCCGGTGGCCAGGGTCCCCTCACAGGCAAGATATTCCGCGTCGGCCACCTTGGCTCCGTGAGCACCGACGACATCGTCCGTTGCATGGAGATCCTCGAGGAAGCCCTGGCCGAGCTGGGCGTGCACGTCGATCCTGGCGCCGGTGCCAAGGCCGCGGCGGAGGCCGCCCGAACTGCAACCAATGGCGCGACGGAGCGAGAGCCCGTCTACGCCACGACCGCCTGAGTGACGGGGGTCGGGATGACAGATCTCACCCCCTCCACGAACGGCCGGAAACGCATCCTGGTCGCGGAGCCCCTGGCGGAAGAGGGCCTCGCAATCCTGCGTGCCGACCACGACGTGGAGGTCCGGACCGGGCTGGAACGCAGCGAATTCCTGCGCATCCTCCCGGAATACGACGCGCTGCTCGTCCGCAGCCAGGTCCAGGCGGACGCCGAGGCCGTGGCTGCGGGCACGCGGCTTGCGGTCATCGGCCGTGCCGGTGTTGGCGTCGACAACATCGACCTCAAGGCTGCGACCGAGGCGGGCATCGCCGTCGTCAACGCGCCTACAGGCAACACCATCGCGGCTGCCGAGCACACGCTGGCACTGCTCTTCGCCCTGGCGCGGCACATCCCACAGGCAGACGCGTCGCTCCGGCGCGGCGAGTGGAAGCGCTCCCTCTTCACGGGGGTGGAGCTGCGCGGCAAGAGGCTGGGGATCATCGGCCTGGGCAAGGTCGGCATGGCCATTGCGGATCGCGCACACGGCATGGAGATGGAGGTGCTCGGGCACGATCCATTCGTCACCGACGAGGCTGCTGTGCTGCACGGCGTCCAACTGCTGTCTATACCCGACTTGCTCGCCAGGGCCGATGCCGTCACGGTCCACGTCCCATTGACGCGCTCCACGCGCAACCTCATCGGTGCTGCCGAGATCGCACTGATGAAACCCGGAGCCTTTCTCGTGAACGTGGCCCGCGGCGGAGTCATCGACGAAGCCGCGCTGGCTGAGGCCCTGACTGAGGGCCGCCTGGGAGGCGCCGCGGTCGACGTCTTCACCGAGGAGCCGCCAGTGAATTCGCCGCTGCTCTCGGCACCCAACACGATCCTCACGCCCCACCTCGGCGCATCAACGGCCGAGGCACAGACCAGGGTGGCCGTCGAGGCAGCCGAGCAGGTGCTCGAGGTTCTCGCAGGCCGTCCCGCGCGCTATGCGGTCAACATACCGCTGTTGACAGGGGAGACGGCGCAGGTCGCCGGGCCTTACATGCCGCTTGCGCGGACTCTGGGTCAGCTGTATGCCCAATTCGCGCCGGATCTCAAGGGGCTCACCCTCGAAGTGGCCGGCGAACTGGCAGCGCACGACACATCACCCCTTGTCGCCGCCGCGCTCTCCGGGATCCTGGAGCACGGCTCCGAGTCACGCGTGAACATCATCAACGCGCCGTCAGTCGCCAGGGCGCGCGGCATCAACATGGTCGAGCGCAAGATCGGCGAGTCCAGCCGCTACACGTCGATGCTGAGCATCACAGGCTCGACCGCCGTCGGAGGCACGGTGGCGGCTCGCGAGTCGCGCCTCGTTCGCCTGGGCGACTACTGGCTCGACGTGAGCCTCGGCACAGACATGCTCATAACCCGCCACCGCGACTTCCCGGGCACGATGGGGCGCATCGGCCTGATGCTCGGCGAGGCGGACGTGAACATAAGCGCGATGCACCTGGGCCGGAATGCTCCGCGCGGCGATGCGCTGATGATCCTCGCGCTCGACGATGCAGTGCCCGATGAAGTGGCCAAGCGCATCCGCAGCCACGAGGCTGTGCTCGACCTGTGGCTGATCCGCCTCACCCAGTAGCCATCGAGCGCCTGGAACTTCCAGAGACCCTCGTCGCCACGGTCGTCCTCGTTCGTCATGGCGAGTCCACCTGGGTGGCGGAAGGGCGCTTCCAGGGCCGGCAGGATCCACCACTCTCCGCCCTCGGCGAGCTCCAGGCGGGCATGGTCGCCGACCGACTCGCACGACGCGACGAGCGGACTCCGCTGCCGATTCCTACTGGTCCGCCCACAGGGATCTGGCACTCCCCACTCCGCCGGGCCGCTGACACGGCCCGCATAATCGCCGAGCGCCAGCCGGGTGCTATCCACCAGCGGCCGAGCGACCAGTTGACCGAGATCGCCCAGGGCGAATGGGAGGGCGAGTTCCTGGCCGATGTCGTGGCCAGGTGGCCGGAGGTGCTGGCGGGCTGGCGGCGGACGCCGACTCGCGTCCATGCTCCCGGCGGCGAGCCTCTGAGTGAAGCAGCGGCGCGCGTTCGCCGCGGCCTGGTCGAAATCGTTACCGCGCTGCCGTCTATGTCATCGCCACCGCCGTACGACCCTGTGCCGGGCTACGCCTCCGCGCGCTTGGATTCGTCCGAAGAGCCCTGGGCTCTGCTCGTGGCGCATGACGGTATCTTCCGGCTCGCCCTCATCAACCTGCTCGGGCTACCCCTCGAACGCTTCTGGTCCTTCCCGTTCAACCTCGCCGCGATCACCGTCGTGACGCTCCATGAGGGCACGGCATCGCTGCGCGCGCACAACCTGGCGGATCACCTCACGCCGCTGGCCGAGGAAGAACGCGCCGCGCAGGAAGCACGCGGCGAGAGGCGCGGGGCTCTCTAGCAAGGGTGCCCTAGCGACGCGTGCGAGTGGAGCGCGGCCGCAAACCGATTTTCGGGCGCCTCACGATGAGTCGGAGGAGCCCTAACCGCACTCGCCTGTAAGCCATACCCAGCGTTCGGCGCATGGTCTCGGCCGGCGTTCGCCGCCCGTAGGTTGCCTCGACCTTGGCGGTGGCGATCAGATTGAGGTCCCCGCTGGCGACGGGAAGAAGCTCACCCAACGCCGCGGCGAACTCGTACGCCGTCTGCGAAGGACGCGGCCCGTAACCGAGCCGCGTGGCGAGGCGCGTCACTCCGCGGTAAGCAAGCTCGGGCTCGGTCGTGGGAATGCGCCTCAGGGCGGCCCAGACAGCGAGCAGCGCCAGTGCCGCGATGATGAGCGAGATGACCGCGAGCGAGCCCAGGTTGTCACTGGGTGCGGCCGGCGTCTCAGGCACGGACGGCGCTCCGATGGGCTCGTCGATGTTCTCGCAGTCGATGTCTGAGCACTCGAGTTCGCCCTGCCCGGGTGGTGCGTTGCCTGAGTCTGTGTCGGGCGGCGTCACCGCACTACCCGGGTCGAGCTCGGTCGGCTGCTGGCCGTTTTCGCTATTGCCTGGCGTGGGGTCGAACTCGACCCATCCGTGACCGGGGAAGTACACGTCCACCCATGCGTGGGCAGCGCTCCGATTGACCGTCCAGGAACCGTCGGCCTCCTCCTGACCGGGCAGGTACCCGAGCACGTACCGGGCCGGGACGCCCATCTCGCGCAGGAGCATCACCATCGCGCTGGCAAAGAACTCGCAATAGCCCTGCCGGATCTCGAGGAAGCAATCGACCATGCGCGTGTTGTCGTCGCACAGGCCGCGAACGTCGGTGCTGTACTGGAAACCACCCGAGCTGTACAGGAAGGCCTGTACAGCGACCGCAGCGTGGTACGGGTCACGCTTGTTGGCAGGCAGGCCGGCCAGGATCTGCCGGGCGGTGTCGCTCACGATCTCGCCGGTTGAGCCCGGCCTGATCGCCAGGTAGCGATCGACCCAGGCCGGATAGTCGGTTCCCGCCGCTGCAAGCTCGTTGCCTGTCAACGCGTCCTTGCCGCGCGTCTGGCGCACGAGCGATCGGACCGTGAAGGGCACCTCGGGCTGTATGCCGAAGACGAGCTTGGCGGCAACGAAGGGCCCGGCAGGCCCGCTGACCTGGACTTCGACCTGCTGGTCGACGCTATGCGGGGCATCGGGAGCGACGATCACGTCGCCGCCATAGTCCTTCGGAGTGATCGTGACCTCGACGATGTCGCGCCCATCAGTGCCGCCTATCGGCTCGGCCGTCGTCGCGAGCAGATCCCCGCCGATATCGACCAGCGCGGACTGCCGGTCAAGCTGCTGCCAGGTGTTGCCGTCGAATGAGTCGTAGGTCGCCCCGCGCCAGCCGTGTCCGATGTCGCCGGTCGCCGTCGCGGTGAACACCAGATCCGAGGACGATTCCCAGACGCCGCGAATGGTCTGGCTCGGCGTGAACAGGATGTTGGGGCCGCGGGCGGAGCCGCTGATGCCGCCCAGCCAGCGATTCACGGCGTAACCCACCTCGAGCAGCTCGTCGTCGAGGTTGTGCCAGGCGCGGGAGAGCGGCGCAGAGCTGGCGTTCGCGGCGAGCGTGATCGCGGCAATGATCGCCACCGCCACGAACCCGGCGCCGCTACGCATGAATGCGTGCGAGACCCCGGTGACGTCGCGCATGCCGCGCGCTCGCCACGAACGCGCCTGGTCGAGCAGGTTGAGACGGATCAACAGGACGAGAGCGGCGGCCACGAAAACGATCAGGTGCAGATACTCGTCGCGCGTCGTGATGCCAACGTTGATCAGCAGCATGAATCCGGTCAGGACCACTGCCGGGAGGGGCCTATGTCGACGGAACACGGCGTACGCCGCGAATTGGCCGGCGCCCCACACGAGCGCACCCAGGACGATCAGGAAGATCGAGGTTTCGTACGAGCGGGTGCCATTGCCGATGACCTCGTCGACCCAGGTCGATACCGACAGGTTCAGCTCCTGCAGGCGGCCCACGATGGACGGCGCGATCGATACGGACGCGCTTACCGCGTTCAGAAGGAAGACTGCACCAATGACCGCGCCCGCGGCATGCCCGGAGTAGCGACCGAGCCTGCTCTTGGCCAGCACCGCGCCCACGAGCACGGCCAGTACGCCGGCGACCGGCAGGTAGCCCGTCTGCGACGAGGCCGACGTGCCGATGAAACCCGCCCAGCGCGCGTCATCGATCGCGACGCCGAGCGTCAGGAGCATCACCGAAAGCATGACGACGCTCGTCCATCCCTCGCGCGGGGTCAGCGGAACATCAGCGAGCTCTTCCTGGTCTTCGGCCGGCAGGTCTGCCCCCGAGCGCGATCCTGAGCGAGTGGTGGAGATGCTGCTCATTGGCGCACCAGCACTGGCCGCGCCGCGGTTGAGACGAGCTGCGCCGCGATCGGCTCCCCGGGCAGGATGTTGCTCCAATTGAGGTCGTGCTCGGCCAGTGCATGGCGCATGGCCCGTGCGGCCCGCTGCTCGGCGGCATCGACCTCATCGTCTGGCTCGGGCAAACCCTTCTCGCGGCGCTCGGTTGCCGCGAAGGCCAGGGCGTCCAGCAGGACGACCGCGGTTTCAACTCCGCGATTGCGAAGGCCGCTCAGCGGCCGCACCCAATCGCGCTCGAGCGATGGCGTGACGATCACGGCGCTCATCCCCCGTCGAAGCCGGCCGACCCCGTCAATCAGCACTTCGGACAGCGGTCGATCGCCGTTGGCCGTTACCGCGGCGAGGACCTGCATCACCTTCTGGTACTGACGCGGTCCACGGTCCGCTGGGAGGATCCCGATCCGGGCGCCGGAGGCAGTCATGCCGACGTTGCGGTTCTCGCCGAGAGCGCGCGCGGCGATGGAGGCTGCGGCCCTCACGCCATATTCGAGAGTTGATTCGTCGCCTGTGCCCGTGTGCCCGCGGGTTGCGAGGTCGAGGTATATCCAGACATCGGCCGTCTGCTCCAGGTCGAACTCCTTGACCTGCAGCTCTCCCTGGCGGGCGCTGCTCTTCCAGTGGATGCGGTTGTAGGCGTCTCCAGGGGCGTACGGTCGGATGCTCGTCGCGTGCGGCGTCGTGTGTGGAGTACGTACCGGCTGGGCGTGCGATCCCTCGATCATCGCCGGCGGCAACCGCCAACCGGGCAACGTCTCGACTCGCGGGTAGACGATCACGGTCGAGTGGCTGCCCACCGTTGCGTGCGACTCGAACAGCCCGAGCGGGTCTCCCGTGCGCAGAGCCAGCGGCTCTACGCGAAAGTGGCCTCGTCGCGAGAGTGGGACGCGCACCGACCACGATCGCTCGCCGCGCGGACCTAGCGAGATCGCCTGGCCGGGCAGCGGCACGGGCAGGCTTGTCGGGTTGTGCACCTCCAGCCACAGCTTGGGCATGCGGCTGATGTTCCGGACCGTGTAGCTCGCACGCAGGACATCGCCTGCCTGCGCGTGAAGGCGGTCAAGGACATACCCGGCTTCGAGGTCGGCCAGGCCGAAGCGGGTTACGACGTATGAGCCGCCGACGATCAGGATCGCCAGGTAGACCAGGAAGAAAAGGAACGGCGCACCGGTGGAGAGGGCGGCAACGAGCAGAATGCCGGCGAGAACGATGACCTGGATGCGCCGCAGCATCGGAAAAGGAACTTGAGGCGCTAGGCGGGCTGTACTGTGCGCCGCTCGGGTTGGACAGCGCGAACTTCAACTGGGGTGCTCTCGAGCAACTCGCGCACGATGAGCACGGAGTCAATGTCGCGCACGGTGGCGGCGGTCTTGACGATCAGACGGTGGGCGAGCGCGGGGACCGCGAGTGCCTTGATGTCGTCCGGTATGACGTAGTCACGGCCGGACAGTGCCGCATATGCCTGGCCGGCCCGGTAGAGGGCCAGCGAACCGCGCGGCGAGGCGCCGAGGTACACGTCGGGATGCGTTCGGGTCATGTTCACCAGGCGGACGATGTAGTCGCTGATGGCAGAGTCGACGTAGATCTCGCGGACGCCTTCCTGCATCGCGCGCAACTCGTCGGTCCCGACGACTTCCTCGATCTCGTCGAGCGGGTGGACGCGCTTCTGCTCGTCGAGGATGACGATCTCCTCGAGCGGCTGAGGGTAGCCCAGCTGGAGACGGAGCATGAATCGGTCGAGCTGCGCCTCGGGCAGCGCGAACGTGCCCTCGTATTCGATCGGGTTCTGTGTGCCGATGACCATGAACGGATCGGGCATCTTGTGGGTCACGCCGTCGACGGTCGCCTGGCGCTCTTCCATGCACTCGAGCAGTGCCGACTGGGTCTTGGGCGTGGCCCGGTTGATCTCGTCGGCGAGGAGGATCTGGGCCATGATCGGCCCGGGCCGGAACTCGAACTCCTGGGTCTTCTGGTTGAAGATCGAGAGGCCCGTGACGTCAGAGGGCAGCAGGTCAGGCGTGAACTGGATACGCCGGAACGTGCACCCGAGGCTGCGCGCTATGGCCTTGGCGAGGACGGTCTTGCCCGTGCCGGGCACGTCCTCGATCAAAAGATGCCCTTGGCAGAGCAGAGCGACGAGCGCCAGCCGCACCTCCTGGTGCTTGCCGACGATCACGCGCTCGACGTTGGCGATGACCTTCTCGGACGATTCCTGGATCTTGGCCACTGTCTAGCGTGCCTCCGGGTGCGACTGTATGCCTACCCCCTCCTCCGTCTGGGCCCCGGCGTTGGCGGCCGCCAGATACTACGCCGGGACTTGGAAATCCGGCTCCCCGAGTGTCAGTTGCCCTTCAGGTAATACGTCATCAGGTCTCCGCCCATGGGCACGGCACGCTGGGCACCCAACCCGCCACCCTCGACGATGATCGCGACTGCGATCGTCGGCGCATCCGCCGGGGCGAAGCCGATGAACCAGCTATGGGGCGCGGCGTCGCCACCGAGCTGGGCCGTGCCGCTCTTGCCTGCAGTGGGGATGCCCGGCACCTTTGCCGCCCCGGCCACGTCTCTGCCGAATGGGCCCTCCACCGCGAGCTGCATCGCGTCGCTGATGATCTGGGCTTCGAAAGGCGACAGGACCTGGGACCAACCCTGCGGGCCAAGGGTCGTGACACCCCCATCGCTGGCGCGCAACTCGTCGACAAGCTTGGGACGCATGAGCAACCCGTCGTTCGCGACAGTGGATGCCACGAGCGCCATCTGAAGCGGCGTGACCAGCACCTCTGCCTGGCCATAGGCCGCGTTGGCCAGCTCGACCCGGTCTCGGAAGCCACCGAGGGGACCATTGCCACCTGTCACCTGGCTGGGTGACGTTGGCAGATCGAACGGGATTCGCTGTCCAAAGCCCAGTCGGGATGCGAAGTCGATCAGCGCGTCCGGGCCCGTCTCAAGCCCGGCATGGGCGTACCAGATGTTGCTGGACACCTCGGTCGCCTCGTAGAAGTCGAGCGGGTGGTCGGTCTGCACGCGTCGCGGAAAATCGCGGATGCGGAAGCCCTGTACCAGGAAGCCCGTCTCATACTCCTCCGGCTGATCGGCGAATGTGGTCGAGGCCGTTATCGCGCCAGATCCGAGCCCGGCGATTGCCGTGACGATCTTGAACACCGAGCCTGGGACGTACAGCCCCTGCGTGGCGCGGTTTAGAAGCGGCGAATCCTCGCGCTCGCGCAGGTCGGCCATGTAACGACGGGCGGTGTCGGGGTCGACGATCCGATTCGGGTTGAAGGTTGGACTGCTGACCAGGGCGAGCACGCGCCCCGTTGCCGGCTCCAGGGCCACGATCGCGCCACGCCGGTCCCCCAGGAGATCGGCCGCAACGCGCTGTAGCTCAATATCGAGCGAAGTCAGCAGGTCCGAGGGGTTGTAGGGCTCGTCCCGGAACTTGCGCAACAGCTCGTCGCCCGGACGGAGCGAGACCAAGCCTGTCAGTTGCCCGTCATAGGTTCGCTCGAGGCCGGCGGCGCCGAACACGGTGCTTCGATATCCGACCACCGGCGCCGCGATCGCATATGGGTATTCGCGTAGCGGCTCGCCCCCGCCGCGGAGGTTGTGCGCGAGCACGTTGCCGTTGCGATCGAAGATCGATCCGCGCGGCGCCTGGCGAGCAGCAGACAGCACGAGCGGGTTGAGCGGATCCATGGTCAGTCGCTGCGCCTCCAGTACCTGCCAATAGACGAGTCCGCCGGCGAGCGCGCTGTAGCCGATTGCGAGGGCCAGCGAGAGCCGCAACAGGCTGCCCGCCACGCGGGGCGGTCCGGGCGGCCGGGGCGGCCGGGGACGCAGGAGGGGGATCCTGACGCGCAGGCGCGCGACGCGAGCAGCGGTCACGCGGCGGTTCCGAGGGTTCGCGTCACGAGAGAGCTTCCTCCACTCGCCCGCCCAGGCCGCGCGCTCGTCGTCCGAGTCGGCGAACGACGTTCGGCCGAGAACCGGGTGGCGGCGCCTCGACGCCACGGTCGCTCAGTGCCAGGAGCAGGCCGATCACGGCGCCATTGACGAGGATCGATGAACCGCCGTAGCTGATCAGTGGCAGCGTGATCCCGGTAAGCGGCACCACTCGGAGGTTGCCACCGCAGATGATCGCGGCCTGGATGACGACGACGAGGGTGAGCCCCGTGGCCAGCAGGGCTCGGAAGTCATCGGCCGCGGTGGCCGCGATGCGAAAGCCGCGCTGGGCGATGAGCGCGTAGAGACCGAGGATCGCAAGCGCACCGAGCATGCCCATCTCCTCGGCCAGCGCGGCGAACACGAAGTCCGTGTGGATGGCGGGGATGGACGGCACGCTTCCCACCTGCGGCAGACCCGCCCCTAGGCCGGTACCCAGGATGCCGCCGCGGCCGTAGGCGTACATCGCGCGGATGATCTGGTAGCCGGAGCCCTGCGGATCCGCGAATGGATCGATCCAGATGTCGATCCGATCCTGCACGTGGGGAAAGAGACCGTACAGCGCCGCACCGCCCGCCACGAACATGAGCACTCCGAGCACGACGTACGAGGCCCGTCGCGTGGCCACGTACAGAAGCGCGAGGAAGACCAGGAAATAGAGCAGCGCAGCGCCCAGGTCGCGCTGCACGATGACGATTGCGAGCGCGAGGCCCCACATCGCGAGCATCGGCAGCATGTACGGGAGCGGCGGCAGGTTGAACGGGCCCACTCGCGTGCTGGTCTGCGCCAGAAGGGCCCTGTTCTCGGCCAGGTAACCGGCCAGGAAGACCACCAGGATGACCTTCAGCAACTCCGAAGGCTGGCCGGCAAGCGGCCCGATCCGCAGCGTCAGGCGAGCACCGCTTGTCACCTCGCCGAACAGGAAGACGAGAAGCAAAAGGCCAATGCCCGCCGCCGCCCAGGTGTACTTGTAGCGGCGCAGCCAGCCGTCACTGCGCACGAAGATCGCGATCGCGGCAAGGATCACGAAGCCGATGAGCACCCAGACAAGCTGTAGGGCCGCCAGGCTGAGGTCTCGGCCCGCGATCGACTGAACCGCGAGATCCTGCGGCAGCCGCTGCATCAGCAAAAGGGATATCCCGGCGAGCAGCGCGGCCGTCGGAAACAGGACCTGGTCCATGCGTCGTCCTGTGATGACGAAGCAGACATGGATGGCGAACACGAATGCGAGATACGTCAGCAGGAGGCTGGCTTCGCCGAACTCGAGACGACCTGTGCGGAACGAGATGAGACTAGCCCACCCTGTCGCGAGTGTGACCGCAACCAGTGCGAGCAGGCCCAGCTCGCGCCACCGGAAGTGGGGCCGTATGCCCATGCTGTGGAGCGTCTTGAAGGCGGCCGTCACGCCCGGCTCATTCCTGACGGGACCGCTCGAGCCGCAGCCGGACCTGACCAATCTGGAGCTCGTCGCCATAACCGAGCGGCAAGAGCCCTTCGACGCGCTGCCCGTTGAGCCACGTCCCGTTGGTGCTGCCTCGATCATCGACGTACCAGGCTCGGCCACGGAAGGTGAGCATCGAATGATCGGCGGAGACGAACGAGTCGTCGAGGACGATCGAGTTGTTCACGTCGCGCCCGATTGAGTTGACCGCGTCGAGCGAGAAAGACGTGCCCGGAGATGGACGGCCTTCCTGTGCCGCGATCACCACCAGCCGACCCAGCGGACGCCCCGCGCCGCTCACGCCGGCGCGCAGGTCGTGCCACATCGCCCGCGCGACCATGAACAGGAAGACGTAGATGAGCACCACGAAGCCGATTCGCAGCAGCCACAGGATGATGGTGAAGACGTCCATATGGACGGCCCGCGCTAGGAGCCGGGCTCGATCGTGATCGTCGAGCTACCCAGCTGCAGGACGTCACCGGGGCCGAGCGCGATCTCGGTGACCGGAGCGGTGTTCAGATATGAGCCATTAGTGCTGCCGAGGTCCGTGTACACGAGCATCCCGTGGCGTACTCCGATCTGCCCGTGGCGACGCGACACGCGCTCGTCGGTGAGCACGATGTCGTTGTCGATGGATCGGCCGAGCCGGATGGTGCCGGGCTGGACCGCGATGCGGGAAACGGGCTGGCCGGGGCAGCGAATCGCCATGACGGCGCGCGGCGCGCTGGGAATCGGCGCGGCGAATACGGCCGTGGCCTGGCTGATGTCGAACGGCGGCTCGATGTCCTCCTCGTCCTGGGAATCGGGCGACTCGGCGGTCGGTGGAGGCTGAATGGTGGGCGGACTCGGACGATCATGCCCGTTCGGAGCGACCGAAGCCGGGATGATCGGCGGCGCCGCAAAGACCCTGACGTCGCCCTGCGGAACGACAGTTGAGGGCTCGATCTCCACGCTTGGCCGAGCCGCGAGCGTATAGCCGTGAGCGCGAGCATAGAGACGAAGGGCTTCGCTCAAGTCGGCGCGGAGCGATCCGTTGGCCGGGTCGAGAAGAGCATGATCCGATGCGTTGACGAGGACGCGGTAGGTTGTCGGCGCATATGCCTTGCGCGACTGGATCGCGCGCTCCCTCTCCATGGCGCGCTCGAGGCTGCGCTGGATCTGGACCGGTTCGAGACGCGCTTGAAACAGGCGAGCGGCCGGCCGCTCGAACAGTCGCTCGAAGAACCGCTCGACAGCGGAAAGGGGACCTGCCATCGGAGTCCGGGAGTCTAGCAGCAGGGTGCCTTGAGGCCCGACTCCGACGGATGCCTCGAGCGCTACGCGGACGAGTTGAGCTCGCTCGAAAATGTCCGCGTCGTGCCGCTTGATGAGCAGGTGGCCGTCGATGCGGCGATCATCCGCGGCCTACCTGGACGAGATCTAGGAGGGGGTTTTCGTCCTCCGGGTTGCGGGCAGCCACAGCTGAGCAACGCGCGGTTCGTGCGTCCGATGTCACGCTGAGTGACATGCGCCATGCAAGGAAGCCATTAGGGGATGCCTGGGCGCCCATTCCGGCTCGTCCCTCGCTCGACTACGCTCGACAACCGGCCGGTAAGTACGCCTTAAGCCCTCGATAAGCCCGCGGTGTCACTGTCGGTGACATGGCGGGAACGAAGCGACCAGCGGCGCGAATTCGAGGCATATACGGTTTCCGATTCGCACCCTGCCCTATGGCCGAACGGGGACCATCTACCGCCGGTAGGGGTACTGCCGCTCGGGTTCTCGGCGGTGCCGCGGCGCGCCATGCTTACGTTCGATGTCCGGCTTCGAGATGTTCTGCGAGCGCTGCGGCAAGCGCTACGGGAGCGAGGAACAAACAGCGGCAGGTTCGCTGCCGCTTGCCAAGCGGTTTCTGAATGCCGTTGGGGTGAGCCAGAATGTGCCTCCCCCGCCGGCCGAAGAGCCGCTCCTGCGCTTCTGCCTGGCCTGCCGTGGTTACTCATGCCCGGCGTGCTGGAACGACGAAGCGGGCTTCTGCCAGACGTGCGTGCCGCTGCCCGAGCCCGTGGCTGCCGAGGCCATCGCCGAGCACGTACACGAACCGGAGCTACCGGTCATCAACCCGTGGGTTCCCGAGGCACCGATGCCGGAACCGGTCTTTGCCGAGGCCGAAGCCGCCTTTGCGGAAGCGGAGCCGGTCTACGTTGAGGCATTCATCACCGAGGCCGAAGTCGTCTCTGCGGACGCGGAGCCGATGGCCGCTGAGCCCGAGGCCGAGCAAATTCCTGTCCCCGATATGGACGAGCGCCCGATGGAGTTCGTTTTCGCGGACGAGGAGCCCTTCGCGGCGCCAGAGGCCGAAGTCGACCGGGCCTGGACCCTCGAACCCGAGCCAGAGCCAGCCGCCACGGCGGCCGAGGAGCCCGCCGTCATCGTCGAGGATGAGGCGGTCGTAGTTGCAGCCGAGCCCGAGGTGGCTTCGGCTGAGCCGGTCGTAGTTGCAGCCGAGCCCGAGGTGGCTGCGGCTGAGCCGGTCGTAGTTGCAGCCGAGCCCGAGGTGGCTGCGGCTGAGCCGGT
>CAYZEJ010000016.1:25699-29402 GCA_964477545.1 uncultured Anaerolineaceae bacterium
CGGCTGAGCCGGTCGTAGTTGCAGCCGAGCCCGAGGTGGCTTCGGCTGAGCCGGTCGTAGTTGCAGCCGAGCCCGAGGTGGCTTCGGCTGAGCCGGTCCCGCCACCGCCACCCATCTTCCGGCCACTCCCGCCATTGGGCCACATCCTGCCCCCGCATCCTCCGGCGGCCTCGGCGCCGATGCCCCGACTCGAGTTCGACCTTCCGGACATTCCTCCTGCCTTCATCATCGCGCCGCCTCGATCGCCGCAGACGAGCATGCCCGTGCTGCCGGTGGGGCTGTTCGACGGACCCGGCCCAACGATCAGGCCGTGCTCAAATTGCGAGCTGCCCGTTTCGGCCAAAGCCCACTTCTGCCGACGGTGCGGGTCCGCTCAGGACTAGGCGCTGGGCATCAGCTCGAATAGGGCGTAGCGGCCGCGGCTGCGATGCCGCGCCGAACCTCCGAATCTCGCCGTATCCGAGCCCAGGCAGCCCCATACAACAGGATCTGGTACGAGAAGCTGAGCCAGATCAGCGCGCCGAACACGGTCGCGATGATGCCGAACGCAAGCAGGCCGCCGATAAGCAACGGCGTCAGCAGGCTGAAGAGACTCGTCAACAGGCCGATGCCGACGCCGGCGGCAATAGCCGGCGGGAGAGCGGCGCGCCAGCTCGGTGGAGAGGCCGGCACAAGCAGGTAGAGCGCGAGGACGACGAGCACCATCACGCTCAGCGCGGCGACCGAGAAAACGAGCCACCAGATCGTCCCACCGCCAACCTGATCGCTGATCAGGGCGAAGACGCTGCTCAACGCGATTGTCCCGAGCATGAGCCCCACGAGCACTGCGACCGTGAGGATCCCGCGCACTCGCTGCGAGATGAACCCGCGAGCGTGCTCGGAACCGAAGATCCGGCGCATCACCTCGTCGAGGGCGGCGTAGTAGCTGCTGGCGCCCCAGAGCAGGCCGACGAGTCCGACGATCGACAGGGTGCCTCTTTCGCGCACAACGCCCTCCAGCGAAGTCGACATCACGTCGGCCAGGGGCGGAAAGTAGCTCACGAGTTGATCGAGCAGGGCGGAGCGCTGGACCGCGTCCTCGATCAACCAGCCGAGCACACCGGCAAACAGGAGCAGCAGCGGCACAACGGCGAACAGCGTCGTGAAGGCCAAAGCAGGGGCAAAGAGCGGCGCCCCAGCCTGGTTGGCCGTGTCGATCACGCCGAGCGTCGTCCGAACGACGACGTTGCCCATGACCCGCTGGATCACATCGTCGAGTGTCCGCCGCCAGCCCGTCTGGGTCTGCGCGACAGGGGCAGTTGGGAGGTCTGCCTGGGGTTCGTCGGCCGTCATGCCGTCAGTCGGCCGAAGACGCGCCCGCGGAGGACTCTTTGGGCCCGGATGAGCCTCCGGCGCCTTCTGTCGCCTTCGTCGTCGATTCTTTCTTGGTCCCCGAGTCGGCACCTGACGACTCGCCCGACTTGACCGTCGGCGCGTCTGTTGACTCCGACTTGCCCGACGATGAGGCCGACGTGGACGCGGGCCGCGCGTCGCGGGCGTCCTTCTTGGCCCAGCCACTGCCTTTGAAGACGATGTTCGGCGTCGACACAAGCTTACGCATCGGGCCGCCACATCTTTCGCACGCGGTTGGCCCACTCGCATTCACGCTGTGAAGTACCTCAACGCGGTGTCCGCAATTGCGGCACTCATAGTCGTAAGTCGGCATCAGGTCAGCCTCGGGCCGTGCGCATCCCGCACTTGGGGCAATAGTGCGCGCGCTGGTCGAGTGCCCTGAACCCGCAGTGCGGGCACGGCACCGGCGCGTCGCCGGCCACGGCTACTGGGCGCTCGACGCGGCCAAGCTCAGTCGCTCCCTGGCTGGCCAGCAGGTTGCCCAGTAGCCGCGAGTGGATCCGCTGCGCAATCCGCTGGGTGTCGCCGCGGACTCCCTCACCGCCCCACCCCAGCACGATGCGCACGATCAGCTCCCCCGTGTTCTCGTCCCAGTAGCTGACCGGGCCACCGACGATCGCATCGAAACGCGGGAAACCCTCGCCGTCCACCTCGCCGTGCAGCAACGCGACGGCAAAAGTCTCGTATGCGAGGTCCAGCACATCGAGCGACTCCAGGATCAGCAGTGCGTGGCGCGCGATGGGTGAACGGGCGTAATGAGCATTGATCCAGTGAAGGGCCGTCTCCGGCCGGATGATCGATGGAGAAGCGTCCTGGAACTCGATCGGCAGTGGCTCGATCAGGTCGACCCCTGAGAGCGTGTACCCCTCCAGCACGCTCGGCAGGCGCACGGGCACATCGTGGTCAGACGGCATTCGCACGCCGTGGCTGGACAGGGCCCGGTAGTGCAGGCGGAGGGATTGGTCTTCGAGCTCGAGCTGATCCGGCGGAAGCGTCGGCCTCGGCGCCGGGCGGGCGGCAGTCTTGCGCTTACGTCGGCCAAGGAAGGGAATCGGCACCGGTCAGTTCTCCTCCAGCCGAGCGCGCAGGGCATCCGCCTGCTCATGCAGTTCCGCCGCGCGTCGACGCGCGTGCTCAACGACGTTCTCCGGGGCGCGCGTCACGAACGAATGGTCGCTCAGCCGCGCCTCGGCCGCTGCGAGTTGGGACTCGACCGCGCGCAGCTCCTTCTCCAGGCGGGCGCGTTCGCGCTGGCGATCAGCGTCGGAACGCAGAATTCTCGCCTCTCCTGTGGCCGTGATCACGGCCAATCCCTGGGCGCCTTCCGCGTCCAGCTCGCTGCGTGAGTCCACGAGAGTCGGTCGCACGCGCGCCAGTCTGCCCACGGCCGCTTCCAGCGCCGCGTACGCGTCGCGCCCGGCACCTTCCGGCAGCCAGATGAGCGCGGGCAGCCAGTCCGAGGCCTCTATTCCGGATTCGGCCCGCGCCGCCCGTATGGCGGTAATGGTCTCGATCAACTGGGCGACACCGTCCGAGAGGTGCTCGTCGGGCTTGAAGTCAGAGTCGGCCGCGGCGGGCCATCGCGCGACGATCAGCAGCTCCGGGTCGGTCGCCAGGTGCGGCAGGCGGCCCCAGATCTCCTCGGTCACCATGGGCATGATCGGGTGCAGCAAGCGCAGGTATCGGTCGAGCACCCACGTGAGGGTCGACCAGATCGCGTGCCTCCGAGCACCACCTTCGGCGTCATGGCCAGGCGCGCCCGATTCGTTTAGGCCGACCTTGGCCAGCTCCAGGTAGGAGTCGCAGTAGTCGCTCCAGATCGCGTCGTAGAGGAGCCGCGCGGCCTCACCGAACTCGAAGGCCGCGTATGCCTTCTCGACCGCGACGATGGACCGCTCGCAGCGATCGAGGATCCAGTGCTCGGCCGGCCCCAGGAGATGGGTCTCGGCGAGGCCCAGCGGCGAATCTGCCGCCACGTCGTCCGGTCTTGCGCTCATCACGAAGCGTGCGGCATTCCAGACCTTGTTGGCGAAGTTCCGCGCCCCCTCGACTCGGCTCTGTCCAAGTCGCGAGTCGGCCCCAGCCGAGGAGCCGTGGATCAGCGCGAAACGAAGGGCGTCAGCACCGGTCTCCGTTATCACGCCGAGTGGATCCACGACGTTGCCCTTCGTCTTGCCCATCTTGGCGCCCAGTGGGTCGCGGACCATGCCGTGCAGGTAGACCGTGTGGAACGGCTCGCGGCCCGTCAACCACTCGCCGAGCATCATCATCCGAGCCACCCAGAAGAAGATGATGTCGTAGCCGGTCTCCA
>CAYZEJ010000017.1:0-29086 GCA_964477545.1 uncultured Anaerolineaceae bacterium
CTAACCAGCCCAGTTGCTGAAGCAACCAGAAAGCGATTAGTCCGACGGCAACGTTCAGCATCAGCCCCAGCGCAAACAAACCCAGGACGATAAAGACGTCTCTGCGGTATTCGGGTCCAACAAAGGCGAGCCTTTCACCTCAGGTAAGCGAACCAGACGTAGGCCGTTGCGATCAGCATCGACGCGAGAGTCACGACGACCCCATAGCGCATGAACTCGAAAAAGCCGATCCGGTGCCCTGCCTGCGCCGCCTGATTGGCGACGACCACGTTCGCCGCGGCACCTACCAGAGTCAGGTTGCCACCGAGGCACGCACCGAGGGCAAGAGACCACCACAGCGCATCCGCGGGCATTCCGCTCTCGATCAGGCGCTCTACGACGGGGATGGCGGTCGCGGTGTAAGGGATGTTGTCGATGATCGCCGACGCCCCGGCAGAGAACCACAGCAAGGCCATGGCGGCGACCGTCTCGTTGCCGGCGGTCTGCACGGCAAGCCAATCAGCGATGCCACCGATGATCCCGACATGGACGACGGCCTCGACGAGGATGAACAGCCCGACGAAGAAGAACAGGGTCCGCCATTCCACCTCGCGCAGCGCATCGTGGGCGTCGATCCGGCCCACGAGCATCAGGACCGTCGCCCCGAGTAGCGCGATCGTTGCCGCTTCCAGTCCGAGCGCTTGGTGCACCAGGAATCCCACCAGCACCAGGGCGCTTACGACGAGTCCCTTCACGAGGAGCGGTCGATCGGTGATGGTCGCGCGCTCAGTTGCCTCCACGGCGCTCTCCCGTTGCTCCGACGGAACATCCAGCTGTCGGCGCCACATGAGGTAGGCAATACCTGCGAACGCGCCGTAGATGACGATGCTGACCGGCGCGAGGTTGACCACGAACGCGGTGAAGTCGAGGCCTGCGGCCGAGCCAATGAGGATGTTCGGCGGGTCGCCGATCAACGTTGCAGTGCCGCCGATGTTCGAGGCGAGTACCTGCGCGATGAGATAAGGGACCGGGGTGACACCCAAGCGCCGGGCGATCGAGATCGTCACCGGCACGATGAGCACGACCGTCGTCACGTTGTCAAGGAACGCCGACAGGATGGCCGTGATCGTGGCCAAGATGAGCAACATCCGCATCGGCCGGCCGTCGGCCAGGCGCAGCGATCGAACGGCCAACCAGTCGAAAAGGCCGGTCTTGGCCAGGATTCCGGCGATGACCATCATCCCCGCGAGCAGGAAGATGACATTGAGATCGATCGCCGCAAAGGCCTCGTGCTGATCGATGACGCCGAGCACGATCATGGTCAGGCCACCGAGCAACGCGATAATGGTTCGGTCGAACGGCTCGACGGCTATCAGCGCATAGGCGACGACAAAGACGATCCCCGCGATCCAGACGTCCATCGATCAGCCCGCGAAGCGCGCGGGCGCGTTAGGTCTGCCCGGCCTCAACCAGACGGCCCGTCGCTGGCCGCCACCACCAGCGACGCGGGCCAAATAGGCATCGCGTTCATCGTCTCGTCGTGAATCATCGAAGAACCAGCCTACTCGGCGCGGTCAAGAAAGGCCTCCTGTCGCGCGCGAGACCCAACCATCGACCACATAGCGGGCTGCGCCCCGAAGAACCCGCCGACTCCGACCAAGAGGAGGGTCACGACCCGATCATAGGTCAGTTCTTGTGGCATTAGTCGAGTGTGATTCGCTCGCGCCAACGGGGAATGGTGGTTCGGAATCCCAGTGCCTGGATCTTCGGCTCGATCGCGGCCTGCGCCTCGGGCTCACCATGCACCAGGAACACGTGCATCGGTCGCGAACCTGCGCCGCCGCGAAAATTCGCAAGCCAGGCAAGGAGCTGCGGCTCGTCGGCATGCGCCGAGAAACCCGTGATCGAGCGGACCTGGCAACGCACCTCGACGATCTGACCGCTCACCTTGGCGGTGCGAGCGCCTGCCTGGAGACTGGCCCCGAGCGTCCCCACGCCCTGGTAGCCGACGAACAGCAGCATCGCGTCGGCATCACCCAGCAGCCGGGCGAGGTGACCGATCACCCGTCCGCCGGTCAGCATGCCGTTCGAGGCGACGATCATGTGCGGCCGTGGCGCGCGGGCGATCTCCTGTGAATCTCGGAAGTCGTTGGTGACGATCTGGTTGGGATAGTCGAGCGGAGTCTCGCCTGACCGTTGCAACAGCGCGGCGTCCTCGTCGTAGTACTCGGGGTGACGCCGGTACACGTCGGTGGCCTTCGCGCCCATGGGCGAGTCGAGATAGAGCGGCAGGAGCGGGATGGCGCCCTGGTCGATGAGCCGATCGAGCTCGTAGACGAGGTCCTGGGTTCGGCCGATTGCGAACGCCGGCACCAGCAGGACGCCGTCGCTCTGCGCGACGAGCCGGACGGTCTCCGCGAGGACGCGCAGTGCCTCAGCCTCGGGCTCGTGCTCGCGCCCGCCGTAGGTGGTCTCGACAAGGACGTAATCGGCCTTGGTGACGGCCGTGTAGTCGCGCAGGATGGGAGCTCCCGGCCGCCCCAGGTCGCCCGAGAACACGATGGTCCGTTCGGGCTCGCCCGCCGAGCCCTCGACCCTGACCACGATGATCGCCGAGCCCAGGATGTGGCCGGCGTCGACGAACCGTGCATGGACACCTGGCGCGACCTCCTTCTCATCGTCGTAGCCGATGGGTCGGAACAGATCCAGGGAGGCGCGCGCGTCCCTCTCCGTGTACAGGACGACGTCAGGGTCGAGATTCGGATCGGGTGGCTGCCAATGAGAGACGTGGCCGCCACCGCGATCGCCACCGCGACCGCCACCGCGACCGCCATCGCCACTCACCGAGCTCGCCCAAGTCTGCTCGACTGGTTCGATCGTCGTCGGGACGTGCTCGCCGGTTTCCATGCTGCCCGGGGGCGCAAGGGCCGGGCTGTCTGCGAGCGCTTCGCCCATGGCCGCCAGGTCGAGCGCGGTCTCGTACTCCTCCTGCTCCGCCTGATCGTCCGCGACCGCGAGGTCGGGATGGCGCTGCTCCCAGCGCATCTCGCGCTTGGTGAACTCCTGCTGGAGGCGGCCAGAGTCGAGCAGGACGAGCGCGGCGAGCTCAATGGTGCCGACAGTCGCGTAGATGGGCCCGCGATATCCGGCTCGCGCCACGTGCGGGATGAGGCCGGAATGGTCGAGATGCGCGTGGGTCAGCAGCATCGCGTCGATCGTGGCCGGGTCGTACCCCAGAGGCACGAGATTGCGCACTCGTACGTCAGGCGTGCCCTGGAAAAGCCCGCAATCGATGATGACCCTTGCCCGATCTGTCTCGAGCAGGTACTGCGACCCGGTCACGGTGGCGGCGGCACCGAGGAAGTGCAGGTGGGTCGCCACGGGCCGATTCTCGCACGACCAGCCGGGCCAGCCCGGATTACCCGGGGAAGCTGCAGATCACCGTGGTGCCCTGGCCAGGTTGGCTCGTTATGGAAGCTGTTCCACCATGCGCCGTGACCAGGTCGCGCACGATGGCCAGGCCGAGGCCCGCTCCGGCTGACTCCCCCTCACGCCAGAAGCGCTCGAAGGCATGCTCCACCGCCTCGGCCGTCATGCCGCTGCCGTTGTCTTTCACGGTGAGCTGAAATCCGGATCCGGCCGCAGTGACCGCGACCGTCACGTGTCCTCCCCGTTGCGTGTGGCGCAAGGCGTTCGCGACCAGGTTCGAGATCACCTGGCGCAGGCGGCGCCCATCCACCTCCTGTTCGGGCAGATCGTCGACCGCCTCCACCGTCAAGTCGACGCCGGCGCTGCTCGCCTCGGCCCCGAAAGCCTCGACGACTTCGCGCCCGAGCGCGGCGACATCTGTCGGCTCGCGCTGGAGCGGCAACTGGCCCGTTTCCGCGAGCGACAGGGTCCTCAGGTCGTCGATCAGGCGCTCCAGTTGGCGCGTCTCCGCCTGGACGCGCTCGAGGTGCTCGCGGTCGGCTGGATAGAGTCCGTCGATCATCGCCTCCACGTTGCCCTGGATGATCGTCAACGGTGTGCGCAGCTCGTGGCTGACCTCGGCCAGCAGACGCCGCCGCTCACGCTCCGTGGCCGACAGGCGGGCGCTCATGGCGTTGAACGCGCGGGTCAGGGCACGCACCTCGCGCATCCCGCGCTCGGGAACCTCGACGTCGAGCTCACCGGATTGGACGCGCCCCGACGCCTCGATGAGGTCGCCCACCGGCGCCGCCGTCGCCCGGACGGCGTGGAAGACGCCGCGCAGGACGAGCGCGAACAGGAGCAGGACGACGATGACGCCGAAGAGCCCGGTGGAGCCGGATCCGAACACATCCGCGATCAGCCAGATGAGGCCACCGACGACGAGCAGCAGGACGATCAGCATGAATCCGATAAAGCAGCCGGCCCGACGCATGAAGCCGCGGCGCAGCTCGCGCCAGCCCTCCGCGTCCTGCGGTGGCCAGGCCTCGTTGTCCGGCCACCACGGCGGCCGGCGCATCGACTTTCGTCCCCAGCCACTTTCCCTGTCCCAGCCATGTCGACGGCTACGGCGCGCGGGGTTCCGCCAGGGAGGTGGCATCGCGCTCAGTCGGCCAGTCGGTAGCCGACGCCGTAGACCGTCAGCAGGTAACGGGGTGAGTGCGGACTGGGTTCGAGCTTCCGCCTGATGTTCTTGACGTGGGCATCGATCGCGCGCTCGTAGGACTCGAACGCGACGCCATGGATCGCGTCGAGCAACTGCGACCGGGTGAATACGCGGCCGGGTTGGCGCGCGAGCGTCTCGAGCAGCGCGAACTCCGTTGCGGTCAGGTCGACGGACTCTGTTCCACGAGTTGTGCGCATGCGCGGGATGTCGAGTGTCAGGTCGCCAACGTTGATGACTTCCGACTGACCGGCGCCCGCCCGGCGACGGAGGACGGCTCGCACGCGGGCAACGAGCTCGCGCGGGCTGAAGGGCTTCGTCATGTAGTCGTCGGCGCCCAGCTCGAGCCCGATCAGCTTGTCGGTTTCGTCGTCCCGGGCGGTGAGCATGATGATCGGGACGTCCGAGCCGCGTCGAAGCGTTCGGGTGACGTCCAGACCATCCATGCCCGGCAGTCCGAGATCCAGGACGACCAGGTCGGCAGGATCAGCCTGCGCGCGCAAGATCGCGTCAGGGCCGGTGCGGGCCGTATCGGTCGTGAAGCCCGCGGCTGCCAGGTAATCGACAACGAGCCGGACTATCTCCGGCTCGTCGTCGACTATCAAGATTCGCGCCATTCCACTGGCATCGTAGGTGGCGCGTGTCGGCTCAGCTGCCCGAAGTGGGCGGCCCGGCTGCCTTGTCGGTCTCACCGGGCTCCTCGCGGCGATGGAGCTCTCGATGCATGTCGGCGATCGCTTCGCCGCGGCCACCGTAACCCCAGCCCGAGTAGCTGCCCGGACCATGGCCCGACTTGCCCCAGCCTCCGCGACCCCCACGGCCGAACCCGAAGGCGGCACGGATGAGGCCGATGATCAGGAAGAAGCCGATGATCCAGAAGAAGATGCCGAAGAAGCCAATTCCGCCGTGCCAGTAGGGCCCGTACCCATAGGGCACGACGGGCACCGGCTGGCCGTTCTGGACGGCCTGCTGGACCGCCACGTTGAAACCGGCATCAACGCCGGCGTTATACACCGACACGCCGACCGCGCCGAGGACAACGAGCAGCAGCACGAAGGCCACGGGTCTGAAGATGGATCGTCTGTCCACTTTGAGAAACACCTCTTTTTATCTGTGGTCCCGACGAATGTCTGGGACCCTGTAGCCAAGAGGCTGATGAGGGATTGCGGTGGAACTGTGAACGCGGCGCGGAACCTTAATGGAGGCGAAGTCGATCGGTGACGGCTGACACAGCGGCGACCACGCGCTTTCCCATTCGCGTCGGATCAAAGTCGCGCCCTGTCCTGCGCCTATTTGGCGTGCGCGCGGACAACGCGTACGTGGACCTTGGGACCGATCTCGATGCTCATTTCGGTCGCTACAGGATGCACACGCCGGTCGAGAACATCGTCCATTGGCGGCTCGAGGGGCCGTGGCTCTGGCTGACCGCGATCGGGGTACGAATGAGCGTGCGCCATCACGACATCACATTCGGCGGCAACCACCACGGCGGTGTTCGGCTCGACTTCCGCGAACCCGTTCAGTGGGGGCGGCTGCGCGTGCCTGCGCTGTACGTGACTGCCGACGATCTCGAAGGCTTCACGCGCGCGCTCACAGATCGAGGCATCCCGGGCGAGGACGCGCGGCGCAGGTCGCCCTGAGCCGTCAGTGGACCATCTCGGCATGGCGTCGATCGCCGTGCGCATCGATTGACAGCCGTCCATCGAGCAGGGCAAAGATTGGCAGATCGAGACCGTTGGGATCGTCGTGGGAGATCTCGTCGCGCAACCATTCGACCAGGGATCTGTCGGCATCGAACGGCGCTGCCAGCAGCAGGTTGCGCATCGGCGCAATCAACAGTCGCGGCTCCGGCCCGTAGCGTGTCGCCAGCTCCTGCTCCAGGAGCAGCAGGCCCGAGGCAAGCCCGCCCGTCGACTGGTACCACCAGAAGGGAACGCCGTCGAGCGATTCGTACTCCATCTCCACGTAGCGCTCCGCGGCGACAGAGGCGCGCAGGTTGTCCATGGCGCGCTCGAATGCCTCGTCGACGGTGACCGACCACGACTCCATCATTCCCCGACCGACGTACATGAACGCGGGTCCGATATCCACGCCCAGCGCCACGTCGATTCCCGGCGGACGGTTGGTGGTCAGCGGTGGCTCGACACCCGGCGGCAGCGGTCGTCGACGGACGAACACGGGTCGCAGGCCATCCGCGAGCTTGTCCCACGACAGGTCTGCCGGTAACGCGTCCACTGCCGAGCGGACCTGTTCGCGCGACGGTCCGACTATCCCGTTGCCATAACTGACCGACAGCTCTGGTTCCTGCCGTCCGCGGCGTCGCTTCATCCCGAAATCTTCGGAATGGACGCTTATCTGTCGGTTAACGGCCCCTTACTTCTCGATAGCCGAGGCGTCCTCCAGCGCAAACGCGATCGCCTCCTCTGTCGACAGCCGACCGCCCTCTTCCCACAGCCGGAGCGCGTCTGGGTCATCTGCTGGTCGTTCCGGTAACGCATAGTCCACGAAGTCGACAGGCACGTCGGCGAGCCCCGCGCCGCTCTCGTCGCGCAGGCGCTGCAGCGCGCCGCCGAGCCTGTGGGCGCGATCTGTCTGGCTGGCGCGATCGGCAAGGAGGTAGTAAGCCCCGAGCAGAAGCAGGATGCCCGATTGATCGGCGGCCCGGGCGAAGATGGTCAGTGCCTCTCGAAAGTAGGGCTCGACCACTTCGGGTGGATCTTCGCGCATGCGTAACGAGCCGATCATGTACGAGGCCCATCCGGTGCCGAAGGGATTGTCCAGCTGGCGGTATAGCGAGAGGGCTTCCTCGCCATGGCTGATGGCTTCCGACAGGTCGCCACCAGCCGCAGCAATGCCGATCGATAGTGCCCAATTGGCATCGGCGACGCCCTTGGTGTCGCCTATCTCTCTATAGATGGCAAGGCTCTCCTCCACGATCGGCTGGCCAGCGGCGAAGCCCTCCAGCGTTGGATGTTCCTTGTCGAGCGGCGCGAAGGCCAGGTTGTAGAGCGACTCTGCGATCAGCCGCCGATCGGTCGTCTTCCGAGCGGCCTCGAGTGCGCGAACGTAATAGTCGTGCGTCGCGCTCGTGTCGCCCTGCCAGTACGTGATGCCGCCGGCGGCCGCCAACGCGCGCGAAACCAATTCGAGGGGCTGATCGGCGACGCCCGGCAGGGCCAGGATCCTGTCGACCCTTTCGCGCGCCTCCACGAGATGGCCGCGCGTTTGCCAGAACCGCCAGGCGGCGATGGCGAAGCGCAGCGCGAACTCGACCTCTCCACGCTCGACGGCCCAGCCAAGAGCGGTGCGCAGGTTGTCATGGTCTGTCTCGAGACGGTCGGCGACCTCTCGCGCGTTCCGACCCAACAGCTCCGGCGCGAGGCTCTCGACAAGTGACAGGTACGCATACGCATGTCGTCGAGCCAGCTCGTCGTATTCGGGGCCTGACTCCAGCCGCTCGTGTGCGTAGTCGCGGATAGTCGCGAGCATCGCGAAGCGCGGGTCCTCGCTGCCGTTCAACCCTGCCCTGACCAGGCTCTTCTCGACCAGTGAGGAGAGGCCGTCGAGGACGTCCTCGCCAAGCTCAGTCGACGGCCCGCACACGTCGTCCGCCTGGGTGAGGTATGCGCCCCCGGCGTGCACCGAGAAGCGCTCGAACAGTCGGCGATCAGCTTCCTCGAGCAGCTCGTAGCTCCAGTCGATCGCGCCACGCAGGGTCTGTTGCCGCTCGGGCAGGTCGCGTGCGCCGCCTGTGAGCAGCGACAGATGCTGGCCGAGACGAGCCCGGATCGCCGATACGCCAAGAACGCGGCTGCGGGCCGCGGCGAGCTCGATTGCGAGTGGCAACCCGTCGAGCCGCTGGACGATCTCCGCGACCAACGGTGCGTTCTCGTCGGTCAGGGCGAAAGATGGTTGGACCGCCATGGCCCGCTCCGCGAATAGGCGCACCGCCTCGTACCGAGTTGCCTGGTCCGCCGTGAGCGCCGCCGCAGGAGATGGGGGGATGCCGAGCGGGGGAACCGGAAATTCCTGTTCGCCGTACACGCGCAGGACGATCCGCGTCGTCACGATCACCTTGATCTCGGCTGCCTCGCGCAGCAGTCGCGAAACGTCTATGGCCGCATCCACGACCTGCTCGAAGTTGTCTAGTACCAGGAGCATGCGTTTCTCGCGCAGGTGGTCGACCAACGCGTCCAGCGGGGCGATGTTCCCGCCCAGGGCCAGACCGAGCGCCGTGGCGATGGTCGGCGCGACGAGCGTGGCGTCGCGCACCGAGTCGAGTGCAACGAAGAAGACGCCATCGGTGAAGTCGTCGCTCGCCTCGGCTGCCAGCTGAAGCGCGAGGCGCGTCTTGCCGGTCCCTCCAGGGCCGGTCAGCGTCAGCAGCCGCGTCCCGGCCAGCGCCGCACGCGCCGCTTCCAGCTCGTCGCGGCCGACGAAGCTGGTCAGTTGCACGGGCAGGTTGTTGGCCTTCGTGTCCAGGGTTCGCAGGTGGGGGAATTTCTCGGGCAGACCCCCGCCGACGAGTTGGTAGATCCTCTCCGGAGACGCGAGATCCTTAAGCCGCCGCTCGCCCAGATCGCGCAGCTCCAGGCCATCGGGCAGGTTCGCCGCAAGTCTCCGCGCGGCCTCGGAAACGAGGATTTGCCCGCCGTGGCCTGCAGACATGATGCGTGCCGCCTGGTGGAGCGCCAGACCTACGTAGTCGCCGCCGGTCAGTATGGCTTCGCCGCTGTGGATGCCCATCCGCACACGAAACTCGGAGCCGGCGGGCCAGGAGTGAGCAGCCAGGCTCATTTGCGCCGCAGCGGCCGCGGCTATCGCGGCCGTGGCCGAAGGGAAGGCCGAGAAGAGCGCATCACCCTCCGAGCCGAATCCGCGGCCACCCGCCGCTTCGACGGCATCGCTGATCAGGCGGCGGTGGTCGTCGAGCAACGCGGGATAGCTGTCGCCCAGGGACTGGATGAGACGGGTCGATCCCTCGATGTCGGTGAAAAGGAAGGTCGACGTCCCCGCTCTCGGCTGCTCCTCTGCCGTGGTCAGAACTCCTCGAGCTTTAGCGCCAGTCCCTCGCAGGTGATGCCCAGGCCCTCGAGTTCCGCGAGGTTCTCGTTTGCCCCCGGAGTGGCCTTGCTGATCTCACGTCGCAGCGTTCGGGCGCGACGGAGTGCCTGGCGCGACCCGTCCACGAAATACGTGCCGTAAGCGTCACCGGACCGACTGCCGAGATCAATCAGCGCGGCAACCTCGAGGGTTGCCTGTTGGCCCGGATCCCAATCCGGCAGGTCCGCCAGCAGCGTCGTTACCTCGGCCGTCACCTCGCGCAGCTCCCGCGCCAGACCGCGCGCATCGCGAACGTCTCCATCGTCGAGCGCGCGCTCGACGTCGATGACCAGCTCCTGGGCCAGGACCGCCTCCGCAAACACAGCGCAGAAGGCACCGTCCCAGCCCACTGGCAGGCTCACGAACGTGGGAGCTTCGGTTGGCTCGCCGCTCGACTCGGCGGTGGATGTCGGCTGTGGGGTGAACTCAACGTCGAGCAGCGAAGCGCTCGGGCGGGTGCTCGAGCGCGGCTCGTCGCAGGCGACCACGGCCAGCGCGAGGGCCGCCACCAGCGCGAGCAGCACGGCCCTTGGAGCGTGGCCGGAGAACCCTTGCGCAATCAATCTGTGATCTCCAGGAAACCTTCGGACAAGACGTTAACGCCGCGCATGTAGCGCACAACGTAGATGCCCGGACCGTCGAGCGCCGCCCGGGGGCGAAGCCGACGCTCGAAGACCTGCGCGTTGCGAACGGAGGGTGTCACAGCGTCGTCCACGATAAGGCGCTCGCCTCCCTCCGCGGTGCTGTCGAGCTTGAAGATGTGGACCCGGAGCTCGCTCGAGTCTGCCCGCGTCGTCAGGTAGGCGCTCCAGACGATGCGTTCATTGATCCTGAAGCTCGAACGCGGGTCGATGATATGGAGCTGGTTGTCGGCGCGGGTCCCGAAAGTCACGAAACCTTCGCCGATCTGGACGAGGGGCGGCAGGGTCGTCGCGGCAGGCGTTGGGACGACTACCGGAATGGTTGGGATTACCGTGGGCGACGGTGCTGTCGTCGGGGACGCACTCGGCTCTGAAGGTGAGGCGTCAACGGTTGGCGTTGCGGCGACAAACGAAGGGCTGCGACGCGGCGTTGGCGACGCTCCCGGCAGATCGCCCATGAACGCGAGCGCGCCAGCAGCCAGGACGCCGACAGTCAGGAGAAGGATGCCGAGCCCAAGGAATCGACCGATCAGGACGCCGTTGTCGCTGTAGCGCTCTCGCTCGCGCGGCGGACCGTAGCGGATCCCCTGGCGACGCTGCTGACGGCGGTTGTAGGCCACGGACGGATTGTTGCATCTCATGCGCGCTTGACCAGAGCGGGCTCCGTTCCAGCGACGCCGCTGTCCGCGCGATCTCCGCGCGATCTCCACAGAAATCACCGTCAGCGGCACCCGTCCATGTTGTAAAGTCCGCGCGCAAGTGAGCAGCGAAGAGACCAGGCCCACGGCAACGCCTCCGCCTCCTCCGCCGCCACCGCCTGCGAGTGGGGCCGCGGCGCCACCACCACCGCCACCGGCGGCTGCCGGTCAGTCTGCGGCGTCACCACCGCCACCACCGCCGGCACCGACCATCGATCCAATGGACCGCGCCCGACAGGCCTTCTCAATGCTCGATCCGACGGGAATCAGGCCGACTGCGATCGTCATCGGGGTCATCGTCGCGCTGTTCTTTGGCGCGCAGCTCGTCAACGCCATCATTCCCCAGCGCACGTCGGATCCCGGCACAGGACCGGGGACAGGTCCCATCACCGGACCCGGTCAGCCGGGGCAGACGCTGCCCCCGATCGCGGTACCCACCGCCGGGCCTGGCTCGGGACCGGGTCAGCCGCTGCCGCCGGGATCAGTCCTTACCGCTGGCCCGCTGCGAATCCCCCTTGAGCCCGGCTGGCAAGCGCAGGAGGGGCCGAGCTCGAGCATCATCGTGCGGCTGGTCAAAGGCGGCACGGCAATCGACCTGCTCAGCCTGACCGTGCAGGGTGGCACCGCCACTCCTGAGGCCATCTACAACGGCTACATGCAACTGATCGGCGGGACGGGGTTCACGAACACGCCGCCCGGCAACATCCAGATCGGCGGCGGGTTACCCGCAGTGCGGGGCAACTACACGGGCGTCTTCGACCAGGACCAGCTCGAAGGCGAGGTGACGGCTTTCGTGACCGGCACGTCTGACGGCTGGGTCTGGGACGCATGGGCGAGCACGGGAACGCTGCGCGGGCTCCTGCCGGAAGCCCAGCGAATGATCGACAACATCCAGGTGGTTCCGGAATGAGCGGACCACAGACGCTTCCCAGCCCTCCGACCACTGCCGCAGCGCCCGCAATGGCCATGGCCTTGGGCCCAGCATTGGTTGCGCCCGCGCCATACCTCCCGCGCTGGGGCGTTCAGACGGGGATCTTCCAGAAGCGACAGGCGGCCTTCTGGATGTTCGCAATCCTGCTCGCCCTCACGACGCTGACCGTTTTAGGCGAGCAGCTGCTCTACCTCCAATACTTCCCGCAGGGCTGGATCTTCAGCATCGTGCTGCTCGCCCTCTACGTGGTCCCGGTCCTGTTCGCGATCTACATCCTCGACCTGTTCGAGCGCGAGCCGCTCTCGTTGGTCCTGGCCGCATTCCTGTGGGGCGGCGTGATCTCGATCGGGCTGGCCGTGACGATCAATACCTCGCTGCTCGAGGCCCTGGCGAAGCTCTTCGGCGCCAACCTTGCCCAGACGTGGGGCGCGGCCATCGTCGCGCCGCCGGTCGAGGAAACGCTGAAGTATCTCGGCGTCGTCACCATCTATCTGATAGCCCGGTCCGAGATATTCGACCTGTTCGACGGCTTTGTGTACGGAGCGATCATCGGCCTCGGCTTCGCGGCCGTTGAAAACGTGCAGTACTTCATCCAAGCCATCGGGCAGCCCGGCGCGGGCGACCAACTCGGCCCCGTGCTTCAGATGTTCTTCATCCGCGGGATCCTTCTCGGGGCCTACATGCACGTGCTCTGGACCGGTCTCACCGGCCTCGGCTTCGCCTACTACGTAACGCAGCGCGACCAGCCCAAGCAGAAGCGGCTGATGTATGCGGTCGGACTGTTCGTGCTGGCCGTCGCGGCCCACTTCGTCTGGAACTCGCCGTTGCTGACCGAGCTGCTGACCGGTTTGGGCGGAATCGTGGCATTCAGTCTCATCAAGGGGCTGCCGTTCCTGATCTTCCTGGTCCTGCTCGTCCTGCTCGCCCAGCGCCGTGAGCAACGCTGGTTCGGCACGATCACTGCCAGCGACGTGGGGACCGACGTGCTCTCACCGGCCGAGCTCGCCGAGCTTGGTGGGCTCCGCAGCCGCTGGAGCGCCCGCCGGCGGATGGGAGCGCGCAAGGGAGCGCATGGCGGCAAGCTTTACGCGCAGCTCCAGCGCGAGCAGATCAGCCTGGGCATGATCCGGTCGCGCGCCTCAGCCGACGACGACCCGAACGTGGTCGCGCAGCGCGAACGCATTCGCGGAATTCGGGCTCAGATGGACGCGCTACCTGACGTCCCGCAGCCAGTTGCAGCGCCGGTGGTTCCGCCTACGATGCCCGCCGCGCAGGCACCTTCCGCTACCCAGCCGCCCCAGCCGCCTCCGCCACCAGGGCCGGTCTGGATGCCAACGCACGTCGTACCGGCCGCCGGTCTGGCTGCCTGGGCCGCGCCCGATCCGACGCAGCCCGCCGTCGCCCAGCTCGCTCCCGGCGTCCAGCTGATGCTCGTTGAGCAGCAGGGCGCGTGGGCGCGCGTCCTCGGCTCAAACGGCTGGGTAGGCTGGGTCGACGGACGACTACTGGCCCGGATGGGGTGAAGGAGCCGGGGGAGGGCAAGACTCCAGCGGCTCCGCGGCCACGCGGTGGTGACCGTTCATCGCTGATGCAGCGTCACGTTGCTGCCCGCGCAAGACGCGACAGCGCGCCGTTGGGCAGCGAAGAGTACCGCGCCGCTGCCGAGGAGATCGCCCGGATCGAGGTTGCGATAGCGCAGCTCGAAGAGCCACCGCCACCGAAGCCGCCTCCAGCGAAGCCGCCCAAGGTCGCCTGAGTCGTGACGTCGCTGACGCCGATGCTCACCGTGCGTGATGCGGCGAGCGCGATCGACTTCTACGCCGCAGCCTTTGGGGCCACCACGATCTCCAATCAAAAGACGCCAGGCGGCCAGATCGTGGCCGAGCTGGAGGTCGAGGGGTCGCACTTCTTCGTGGTCGACGAGAACCCGGCTGCCTTCAACAACAGTCCAGCGACACTCGGCGGGACGACAGTCCGTCTGAGCCTGGTGGTCGACGACCCGGATGCGTGGGCCGCTCGCGCCATCGCGGCCGGGGCCAAGGAGGTCTTCGCGGTCGCCGACCAGCCATACGGCATGCGTCAGGGCCGCGTGGAGGATCCGTTCGGCCACCACTGGCTGCTCGGCCGAGACCTCTAGAACTTCAATCTCAGCTGTAGCCCTTCGGGCTGCTGCTCGCCTCGAGCTTGCTAGTACGCCGCTATCGATCGCAGGCGCATGCGCGGTGCGCGGCGCATCTGACGCAGCCCGCTGTGCTCGAGCAATAGGGCCACCCTGGCCCGCTGCCCTCGATATGGCTCGAGCAGCTCGAGCATTCGCTCGTCAGTGCCGCGCGCCTCTCCGGCCAGTGCCCAACAGACCAGGTGCGGCAGGTGGTAGTCGCCGACGCTGATCGCGTCTGGATCGCCCAGCGCGAGGCGCATGGTCTCAGCCGCGGTCCACTCGCCAACGCCAGGTAGAGACAGCAGTCGACGTCGACCCTCGTCGGGCGGCAAGTCCACGATGCGTTCCAGTTGTGCCGCGACGGCCGCCGCAGCCCGGATGGTGTCCGCCCGGCGCCGCTCGACTCCAAGCGGGTGGAAGGCAAAGTAGGGCAGGCGCGCGAGCTTCTCTGGCGGCGGCGGCAATCGCAGGCCGAGCGGGCCGGGAGCGAGTTCCCCGTGGCGCATCACGAGCTCACGAAATGATCCGCGCGCTTCGACGGACGTCACCTTCTGGCCGAGAATGGATACCACGAGCGCGTCGAAGACGGACCCGGATCGCGTCAGCCGCAGTCCCGGTCGCGTGCGGGCAAGCTCCGCAACGAAGGCGTGCCGTGCGACCAGCGCACCGGCGTCGTCCAGCGCACCGATCAGGCCGGGTACCAACTCGAGGGCCTGCGCCGCGCCCGGACCCCATGCGCGTGCGACAACTCCACCGCCGGTTGCGCGCACGTGGAGCGTGGCCGGTCCCTGTCTCGTGCGCATGGCGCGCGACGCGGACCCTGGTTCGAGACGCATCTGAGGATCGGACGAGCCCTGCCACAGTACGGACATCGTTAGCAGTGCATCTGCGCCGTTCGTGATGACGAATCCCCGCTCGACGGGCGCGGAAGCGGCTTCCGCGGACGGTTTTCGAGGGGCTTTCGCTTCCACTGCGCGGAGTCTAGGGCGACCGTGTGTCGCGCTGTGACTAGGACCTCCGTTCCGTTGCCCGCGCGCGCTGATTCCGCGATCTTCCCCACGTGACTGCACCCAGCCTCGCCGCAGTGCCCGAGACCGCAGCGCGTCCCGGGCGATCCGTGATGCGCCACAGGGCCGTGCCGGAGGTACGGCTGCCGTTGCGCCAGTTCCTCGGGCCGGCCATCGCGTTCGCATTCATCGCTGTTCTCGAGATCCTGCGCCGTCCGGCCGGCGTGGAACCCGTCGCTCTCGTGCCCGTGATCGTTGTGGCAGCGACTATCGTTGGCGGCTTCCTCGGCGGAGCGCTGGCGGCCGCCGCGGCGACGACATATGCGGTCTTCTATTACGCCCAGCCTGAATGGGCCGGCGTGGCCGGCAACGGCATGCGCGTCGTGACGGCCGTGGTCGGCTCAGCAGTTGCCGTCTGGCTCATCGGTCTCTTGCGCGAGCGTCGCGAGCAGGCGCGCGACTCCGCCGCCCAGGGACGCGATCTCGGCGCCCGAGTTCAGGCGTTCACGCTCAGCCTGACCAACGAATCGGAGGAATCGCTGCCCGAGGCGCTTGTACGCGGCGCAGCCGACCTTCTCGACACGGACATGGCCATACTCACGATCCTCGATCCGCACTCCGGGCGCCACTTCGTCCGAGCCGTTCACGGCGGCGGTGCATCGGCACTGGGCGTTGAAGTCATCCCGGGTGTCGGAATTACCGGCCAGGCCCTGCGCGAGCAACGCACAGTCGTCGCCGCCTCACACCCGTCCGAGTCGGACGGTCGCTCGAGGCCCATGCCGGCACGTCCAAACAATGGCCACGGCGCGCCGCAGGTGGTGGCTGCGTTGCCCGCCCTTCAACAGGGCAGAGTCATCGCGACGCTGACAGTTGGCAGATCGGATCCCGAGCGGTCGTTCAACGACAGCGACATGGCCGCACTGGACCTCGTCAGCCCGCTCGTCACGCTTGCCGTATCGGGCCAGCTACTGCGGCAGGAGCTCGAGCAGGGCTCGCCGCGGGACGCCCAGACAGGCCTGTACAACCGTCCCTATCTCGACGCAGCGCTCGAGCAACTGCTCGCACTGCGCAAGCGGATGGCGCCGCCAGACCGGCCGCCGCTGTCGATGATCATGCTCGATATAGACAGCTTCAGGCTGCTCAACGATCGGCACGGCCGGCAGGTGGGCGACGCCGTCCTGCGTGCGGTGGCAACGCTGCTCCGTCAGCGCTTTCGGGCGAGCGACATCCTGGCTCGCGTAGGACCCGATTCTTTCTTCATAGTGCTGAACGGCGCCTCGGGCGAGGTCGCCGCCGAGGCGGCCGCGCAGATCAGGCGCCAGGTGCGCGAGTTCAACGTTTCCAACGCGCAGGGCGAGCCGGTAGTCGTTTCGATATCGGCGGGATGCGCACTGATCCGCGACGGCGAGCGGCCCGAGGGATTGTTCAGGTCAGTTGAGGCCGCCCTCGACACCGCCCGCTGGTCAGGTCCGGGAGCGGTCGTCTCGATCTGAAGACCAGGTCTAGGGCGCGGTCGGGCTCAGCACCGCCTGGCCGAGTGACCAGAGCGTCAAGGAAGTCAGTACGACCATCAACGCCGCCAGCGGCAACTGTCGACGAGGCTCGTTGCGGCCGGTTTCTTCTGCCAGCGCGGCATGGCCGGCCCACGCTCCCACGATGTGGCCGCCGACCACGGCCGCCAACTGGATGCTCCACAGCACTGCCGCCGGGAGAAACACCTTGGGCTCGTAGAACGCGAGATCGAACGGCAGCAGGTTGTCGCCGCGCAGCAAGGGGTCATTGATCGCAGAAATGATGCGTTGGCCGTCGACGATCAGGTATGACAGGTAGTGCGCGACGAGATAACCGACCGAGACGGGCAACAGGCCCGCGCACAGGGCCGCGACATTGAGCCGGCGCGCCACGAGGAGCACCACTCCCACCAGGCCGCCCAGGAAGGCCGCGGCGATCATGGTGTCGCGCAGGACAGGCAGGCCGAGCAGGTCGATCCCGCCGAACAGGTCGAAATAGATCTGCGTCTGCGACAGGCCGTCGAAGATGATCGCGCCCGTGGCCAGGGCGATGATCACGAGCCGATCCGTGGACCAGCCCCCGGCCAGCAGGCCCGCACCAAACGAGCGCCGCCGGATCTGGCCGTCCTCTGGCTCACCGGCGAGCTCGAACGGTGCCAGGCGTCCGAGCAGTCCGAACCAGACGCTGAAGATCTCGACGTTGCGGCGCGATGCCCCGCGGCCGAAATAGGACATCCCTGCGAGCGTCAGCAAGGTGTAGGCGATCAGGAGCATGCCCAGTGGCCTGCCGCCCCCGATCCGGGCGACCAACTCGATCCAGACCACAGCCGCGAAGCCCACGGCCGCAGGCCAGCGTCCCAGCCGATCCGGATACTCGGCGGGCTCGCCACCAGATAGACCGAGTTTGGAGCCGATCCACCCGATGCCCTTGTGGAGTGTGGTGAACGGGTCGATCCAGGCCCAGGCCGGTCCGATCAACGCGCTGACCAGCGCGACGCCGACCCAGCCATAGACCCACAGGAAGAGCGACGCGACGTCGCCGTCGCCGCTACCGCCGATGAGCGTCTGGGCGATGATCCAGATCCATGCGATCAGCCCCAGCGCTCCCAGCAATCTCCGTAGCCAGCGCGGCACGGTCCGGGTCGGCGCTGCTGCGGATTTGGCTCCCGTGGACCCTGGTGCGTTGCGAAAGATGACGAAGACGAAGGACATCGCGACGGCCAGACCGGCACCGGCCACGTAGACGATCAGCGGCAAGGGGGCCTGGTACCTGTCGGTCAACTGGTGGGCCAGCGCCGACGACGGCAATGCCAGCGCCGCCGCGAGGGTTGCAAGCAGAGCGCCAAAGACGCGGAGGGGACGCAGGATCGTGGGGATCGTCACGCTCCGAGGGCCGTGCTCGGCTCGAGCTCGGCACCCGATTCGCGCGCGTCATCTGCCCACTGCGCGAGGGCGTCGTCGCTGTCTACGGATTCGCGAATCATTCCGATGACTCGCGAGATGCCGTGTTCCGCATACCCACCGAGCATATCGACTCGGCGCTGCCCGGCTTCGGACAACGATTCCCACCACACGTGCACCGAGACCCGCAGCGAGGCCGGGTCGCGTCCGATCTCTTCGCACCGAGATCGAATCACGGGCATCGCCTCGGCTACCTCGTCTGGCGTCATGCCATCGAGGTTCAGCTCATCCGCATAGCGCGCAGCGAGCCGCCACGTGACGTTCCGGCCGTTTCCGCCAACCGTGATCGGGACGCGCGGCCGCTGCACCGGCAGCGGGCGGTTGATGGCTCCATCGACGTGGTGATGCACACCGTGGTAGGTCACCTTGTCTTCGCCCATCATCGCGGTGATGACCTCGAGCTGATCCTTCAGGATCGCCAGTCGTTCCGGCGCGCTCGGAAAACCGTAGCCGTAGGCCAGCCACTCATCGCGTTTCCAGCCGGCGCCGATGCCGAGCTCCATACGGCCACCGGTAATAACGTCGAGCGTCGAGATCATCTTGGCCGTCAGCGCGGGGTTCCGATACGCGGCGCACATAACGATGTGACCGAGCCGCACGCGCCTCGTTTCCGGCGCGAGGGCGGCCAGTGTCGAAAAGGACTCGAATGTGATTTCCATGGTTGGACGAGGAACAGTGTGGAAGTGATCGAATACCCAGATCGATTCGAAACCAAGTGCCTCTACCTGAGCCGCAAGATCGCGCGTTCGTGCCCACGCATCGGTTGATTGCCAGCCTTCATATTCACGTGTCCAACCCTGTGGCACAATGACGCCGATTTTCACGCCGAGCCTCCTTTGCGCACACCGATAAGATGTGCTTTAGTGATCGCGTAAACGTCGCGTACAAATGCCGGTAATGAGGTGAATGAAGTGGTCAAGATTCGTCAGGTAGACGTGGCGATGCTCGACAAGCCGAAGGCCTCGCGAGCCGCTTCGCGCGAGCTGACCCCGCGGGCTCGTGAGCGCCTTGCCCAGCAGAAGCAGTTCGAGCGGATGCTAACTCGCATCGCTGATCGCGACACGGTCTTCGAGATTCGACTCGAGGGCGGCGAGAAGGCGCTGACTGTGCGTCAGCGCCTGATGAAGGCAGCCGAGGCGACGGGCAGGGAAGTCGTGGTGCGAAAGTCGGACAAGGGCTGGTTGGTTGGCTTGTCGACGCCTGATCGCAAGTCGCGCCGCGGGCGCCGCAAGGCGTCAGCCACGGCCTGAGTTCGCCGCCGGCCACGCCACCGCTACAGGTCTTCGGCCGCAGAGACTCGCGCGCGACGCAGAAGGCGCTGCGCTTCTTTCGTGAACGTCGAGTAGAAGTGTCTTTCGTCGACGTTGCCCGCAAGCCAATGGCCGTGGGCGAGTTGCGTCGTTTCACTGTGCGCTTCGGCGCAGCAGCGTTGATGGACATCGATTCGCCGCGTTATCGCGACGCTGGCCTGGCCTACCTGACCATGGACGAGGAGGGGGCGTTCGATCGACTCCTGTCCGACCCGAGCCTGCTGCGCCTGCCGTTGGTCAGGGCAGGCGCGCAGCTATCGGTTGGCTCCGACGAAGAAGCCTGGCATTCCTGGTTGGCCGAGCTTGGCTAGAACCGCTAGAACGGTCGGTTGGCCGCGTTCCACGGCAGCGAGTCGGTCAGTGCAGGCATCGCGGTCATGGTCGCCGGATTTCTGTTCCGCTCGTTCGTCCGGAGCCATGAGACCCTGGTGCTGCCGCCCGCGTTCTGGAGCAGCGCCAGGTCCGCCATTCCATCGGAATTGACGTTCATGGCCTGGACACTCAGCTCAGCCCAGTTGACGCCGTCGGCCTGGTACATGAGCGACGCATCGACAAACGCACCGCCTGTGCTTCGCAGTCCGAGGACCTTGATGCCGGTGCCGTTCTTGACGACAGCCAGGATGTCATCGCGGCCGTCGCGGTCGTAGTCACCGACAACGGTCTTCACGTCGTCGGTGTTCCACGTCGCCCAGGCGGTCGCCTCGCCCAAACTGTTGGCGCCAATCGCAGCCGTGGGGCAGACGCCCCAGACGGTCCGATTGGAGCAGCTGGCCGGTGACACCGCGACCGAGTAGACGCCCGCGGCGTTGCGCACGATGAGGTCAGCCTTGCCGTCGCCGTTGGTGTCTCCGGCCATCGCGAGGTCGGTCGACAGGTTGAGCGGGCCGGTCCACCAATCGACCGGTGCATCGAATGTGCCGTTCCCGAGGCCGCGCATCACCGCGAGCGAGCCGTTGGATAGCAGGCCCGCGTCGGACAGTAGGTCGCCGTTGAAGTCGGCCACCAGGAGCTGCTCGGCTCCCGTGCCCTGCGGGACATCCTGGGAGCTGAGCTGCTGGGCGAATCCATCGCCGATCGCCCGCGCGGTCTTGAGCTTCTTGCCGTTGTCGTTGACGAGCATGACCACGTCGGTCAGCAGCTTGTTGTCGTTGGCGCCGTTGACGTCGGCGCTGTCGACGTTCCCTGACCCCTGGCCGAGAACCGTGCCGATGTTGCCGAACGACCCGGTCGGGCCGGCCGTGAAGTTGTCAGCCCCGCCCCTGTACAGACGCCAGGCGCCGGTTCCGGGCACCAGCACGCCGAGGTCGCCACGCCACTCGCTGCCGTCGCTCAGGAAATCGTGTGAGCGGTTGTCCACGACGAGGTAGTTGGGCCCGAAGTACAGCCGCAGGGTCTCCTCGAGCGCCATCTTCTTGGTGCCGCAGTCGCGCAGGCTCTTCTGGAAGATCTTGAAGCCGGTCGAGTCGGTACCGCATGGCTTTTTCCGGCCGGAGCGGTAGCCGGTCAGATATAGGCGGCTGCGGTACTTGGTGGCCTGCCACTTGCGGAGCGTGACGTGCCACGTCTCGCGCATCGCCTTGAGATTGGCAGCCGTTGGCACGTTGGCCGCGATCCACTGACCGGCGGCGTTCTTCTTCTCGGGCCGGTAGATCTGGTCGGCTGTCGTGTCCTTGACGTCGTAGCAGTCGTATCTCGTGGATCCGTCGGGGTTGGTAATGGTGATCTTTCCGCCGCGCCAGAACGTCGTGTAGTACCACGCGTACTGCTTAACGGTGATGGCGCCGACTCGCATCCAGGGTGGCGGCTTGGCGCTGCCGCTGGAATACTCGGCACGTAATACCGTTCCGACGTACTTCCAGAAGTCGACCGTTTCGATTTTCCCGGCATTCGGGCCGGTCTTGCGGAGCACGCGAATCGTGTTGGGCGGGTGGAACTGGTCCGTCCAGCGCGTGGGCATTCCGCCGGCAGGGCAGATTCCGACGGGACTCTTGCCGAGCAAGACGCGCGGCGATGAGACCAGGGTGGTGAGTGCAAAGAGCGTGGCGATAAGCACCCACGCGGTGCGGCGTGGCTGGGGCATGCGTCGCACCCTACGGACCTCCAGTCATCATGTCTCTGTGCCGATGGGGGGTATCGATTCGGGACCATCGGTCAATCCCTGGGCGGATGCGGTCAGTGCTGTGGAGTGCGTCGGAGCGATCCATGCCGTACGCTGGCTGGCCGAATGAGCACGCAGATCTCTCTTCCGGGCGGCCTGGCCGCCAGCCCGGTGAGCGCGGCCGAGGTTGCCCCCGTGCGCCGTCCCGTGGACGAGGCCCATCTGCTCCCGCCGCGTGTTTTCCACGACCCGGCCGTCTTCGATTTCGAGCAGGAGCGCTGGTTCGCGCGCACCTGGTTGTGCGTCGGCCGCGAGGAGGACGTCGGCGTGCCGGGCACGTACCTGCTCGTCCGGGCTGCCGGGGAGAGCGTGGTCGTGTTGCGCGATCGCAGCGGCGCGGTTAACGCCTTTCACAACGTGTGCCGTCATCGTGGGTCGACTCTGCTCGACGAACCCGTCGACGGAAGTGGCACTGGCAGGATCGTGCGCATCCAGTGTCCGTACCACGCCTGGGTGTACGACCTGGATGGATCCCTCCGCCGAGCTCCGCACACGGAAGAGATCCATGACTTCGTGGCCGCGGACCAGGGCCTCGTCGGCGTTCGCCTCGAGACGTGGGCCGGCTTCCTGTTCATCGATCTCGATCCCGCCGCCGAGCCCCTGCTCGACTACCTGGCGGATCTGCCCGCGGCCGTCGCCCAATACCCCATCGACGGTCTTCGTCGTGCCCGACGCATCGAGTACGACGTGGGTGCGAACTGGAAGGTCATCGGCGAGAACTACTCCGAGTGCCTGCACTGTCCCGGCGTCCATCCGCAGCTCAACCGGCTGAGCCCCTACGACCGCGGCTGGAACCTCGAATCCAACGGTCCGTGGGCGGGTGGCTGGATGGAGCTCATCGACGCAGCCGACACGATGTCCACCGATGGCGGGAGCCACGGGCGTCCGGCCCTCGAGGGCATCGGCGACGAGAACAGAAGGCGCGTCTACTACATCGTCGTCTGGCCCAACATGCTGCTGAGCCTGCACCCCGATTACGTCATGACTCACCAGGTCTGGCCGGTCAGCCCGGAACGCTCGCACGTCGTGTGCGAGTGGCTGTTCGATCCGGCCACGATGGCCCGCCCCGGTTTCGATCCCACCGACGCGGTCGATTTCTGGGACCTCACCAACCGCCAGGACTGGGCGGTCTGCGAGCGGCAGCAGGAAGGAACGCGCTCGCGCGCCTACACGCCCGGGCGCTACTCGCTGATGGAGGACATGGTCCACACGTTCGACCTGATGGTGGCCGACCGATACGCCGACGACGGAGCGGTCACGCGCTTTCCGCCACGCCACGACAAATGGGCGCCCGAGCCGCGCCGACGAGCTGGCTAGGCAAGCCGCAGGCGAACGACTGCTCGCAGTGGCTCGCCGCAGGCGCGCAGCAGGGCCCGCAGGGCAGCTGCGGAGTTGTCCTCTGTTAGTCACTGGATCAGCGCCGCGCTCTCGGCGCGCTCGCGCAGCGCCTCGTTGGCCTGGCTGAACCCTTCGCGAGTATGGGCCAGCCGCAGCCGCGCGTAGAGCGGCACGAGGAGGCCCTTGAACGTCTCGTCCTGGTGGAAGCGGACGCGCGTGCCGGCCAGTTGCTCGAGCTTGAAGCCGTGTTCGCCGCTGAACAGGAAGCGCGACAGGAACGTCCCCCGCCAGCGCAACTCGGTTGGAGGCGACCAGACGATGACCACTGGCCGGAGCACGACCGGTCGACCGCCCGGCGGGCGGCTCTGAATCGTGATTCGTCCGCCTACCCGTGGCTTCCCGCGCACCTGTCGGATGTGCGGGTTCCACTCCGGGTAAGCGGAGAAGTCAGTCAATATTTGCCACACGGCTTCGAGTGGCGCCCGAATCTCGATTGCGCTGCGAATCGTTCGCGTCGTGCGCAGGTCCACACGCAGATTCCCCCTCGGCTCCCACCGTGTTCACGGCACCCTCTGGAAGTGAAAGCCTCGTCCGGGGATCTTACCGGGTGGTGCGTCGGCGCGCCAGCCCCGACGGACAAACGCCAAGGCTCGCGAATGGCATCTTCCTCCGCAGCGGCCTGCGGGCCGTGCTGCGCGCCGGCTCGGGCTTGCGGCTCAGGCTTGGGGCAACTGGACCTCGATCACCCCGCCGATCAACCGGACTGGGTAGTAACGCAGACGCCGAATCCTGGTCAGTGCGCGGGCCTGTGCCTTCAGGTCTGCCGGCTCGGTTTTCGTCACCGAGTCGTTCGGTGTCCAGGGCGGGTGGTATCCGCCGTCCGCGTCGAGACCGCCGGTGGTTGGGAACTGCACGACCTCGCCGGTCGCGAGGTCGAACCTGCCGCGATGCAGGGGACAGGCGACGACGCAGCCCTCAAGCGCCCCGATCGACAGAGGCGCGGACATGTGCGGACAGCGATCGTCGCTGACGCAGATGCCCTTCTCCGTGTGTGCCAGGAGAAGGTCCAGATCGCCATGGGTGAATCGGCGCATCTCGCCTGCCGGCAGGTCACTGATCGACAAGATCGGAGTGAACGTCCTGTCGCGTGTCCCGTAGGCCGTCAACCCTTCCGGGATCGGCATTGCCCGGATCTCCATCTCCGGCATGGTAGCCAGCGTGACGGGAACTTAACCGGCCCAACGCGGCGTCAACACCGGGAAGTGGGATGCTACCTGTGCGTTTGCTGGGGGCCTAAGGAGAAAGACATGCGTCGGTTTTCTTCCCTGCTGCTGGGGCTTTCCGTCGCCACGCTGATCGCTGTCTTCCTGCTCGGCTGTGCCGGCGCCAGCTCGCCGGCGGCAGCACCGGCAACGATGGGCCCGGTCGGCCGATCCGTGGCAGGTGGCGATGCCGCCGGCGGGCCCGTTGACGACGACGGCACAAGTGCGCAGGCCCCGATCCCCTCGGGCGCGGGCGCGCTGATCATCCACACCGGTTCGATCGAGCTCGAAGTGGCCGACATGCGCCCGGCTATTGACCAGGCAACCGTGCTGATCGCCGGCCTGGGTGGCCACGTTGCCGAATCTCACGAACAGAACGCAGGCGAGTACCAGGCGGCCACGGTGACGTACCGAATCCCGGCCGCGCGGTGGGCCGAGGCGGTAGCCGGCCTCCGCGCCCTCGGCCAGAAGGTGCTGTCCGAGGACACCGACGCTCAGGACGTCACCGCCCAGGTAGTCGACCTGGACGCGCGGATCGCAAACCTGCGTGCGAGCGAGCTCGCCCTCCAGGGGATCATGGCTCGCGCGACGACGATCACGGACGTGCTCAAGGTCCAGGCCGAGCTGACCGGCGTCCGCGGCGACATTGAGAGCATGACTGCGCAACGCGATCGCCTGGCAGATCAGGCTGCGCTGGGCACGCTCGAGGTGAGGTTCAACGTTCCCGTAGACGAGGCGGCCGTTGCTACACGCGGATGGGATCTCGGTCGCGAAGTCGACAGCGCGCTGGCCACGCTGGTACGGGTTGGGCAGGGGACGACCAGCCTTGCGGTCTGGCTGCTCATCGTCGGCCTGCCGGTATTCATCCCGATCCTGGTGGCCATCTTCGCCGGTGTCCGTATCAGGCGCTGGTATGTCGACCGCCAGCAGACGCGGACGCCCGTCTTGCCGCCGATGTAACCATTCGCGCCGCGAGTCGGGCATGATCGACGCCTACACGGCAAATGGCCGGAGGCAGATGCCCGATGCGTTACGCGCTGATGACCGAGCCTCAGCAGGGGCTCAGCTATGAAGAGATTCTTGCCCTCGCGCAGACCGCGGAGGAAGCTGGCTTCGAGAGCATCTTCCGGTCCGATCATTACGCGAGCTTCCCTGGCGAATCCGGACAGCCCACTACGGATGCCTGGGCCACGCTCGCCGGTCTCGCCCGCGACACGACACGGATAACGCTCGGAACCCTCGTCTCGCCAGTCGGCTTCCGGCCGCCGGGCAACCTCGCCAAGATGGTTGCGACCATCGCCGAGATGAGCGGCGGCAGGATCGAGCTCGGGCTCGGCGCCGGGTGGAACGAGCTCGAGCACGCTCAACACGGGCTGCGCTACGCGCCGACGAAGGAACGCTTCGACATGCTCGAGGAGCAGCTTGCGATCGTGCACGGCCTGTGGACCGAGCCCGACGGGTGGAGCTATGAAGGCAGGCACTGGACGGTTCGCGGCGCGCTTTTCCATCCGAAGCCGGTGGCGCCCGCCGGTCGGCGCCACCCGAACATCATCGTCGGCGGCGCGGGGCGCTCGCGCATGGCCGGGCTAGTGGCGCGCTACGCGGATGAGATCAACATCAGCTCGGCTACGCCGTCGGTCGTGGCGGAGGCGTATGCGCGGGTGGACGCGGCCTGTGGCGCTGCCGGCCGCGACCCCGCGGAAGTGACCAGATCTGCGATGACCGGGGTGCTCGTCGGCGAGAGCGAATCAGAGGTGCGCGAGCGCGTAGGCAACCTGTTGGCGACCATCGGCCAGGGCGGCAGTGACCCAGATGCCTGGCTGGCGGATCGCCGCGATAGATGGGTCATCGGCACGCCCGATCAGGCCCGGGCGAGGCTCGCTGAGTTCGCGGCTGCAGGAGTCCAGCGCATCATGTTCCAGACGTTCCTGCCGCGCGACCTGGACATGGTTCGACTGCTGGCGCGCATCTTCCTGGACTAGCGGCGGACCGCTAGGGGAGCGTGCTCGGCGTCCCAGCTTTCCAGACGCGATAGTTGATGCCGACCCAGGCGCCGCTCAGCGGATCCCGTAGGTGTTGCTGCATCAGGTCCGAGTACCAGCGCCGCCAACTGCCGCCCTCGTCGACGTAGCCGTAGGTGTCGTTGCCGTGCAGGTCGGGTATCTGGGCGCCGTGCGCCGTGTGGTAGTCGATCACGCCGTGAAGCTCTAGCCCAGCGGCGCCCGCGCGCGCTATGCCATACAAGCGACGGGCGAAGGAGAATCTCGGGTGCGATCTAGTCGGTGGCCGGAACCTCGGCCGTCGTCCGCCGCGCGACGGGGCTCTCAGCATGAAGGGTGTTGCGCAGCGGCGCCTCGCGCAGCGCCAGCACCGCGCCGACGGCCACGACCGTGGCGATCACGCTGAGCCACATCGTGTTGGCAATCGCCAGCGAGAACGCCTCGTGGACGCCCAGGACGATGGATCCGATATATGGCTCGACCAGCGCCTGGATCGGGTCCGGCACCTGCGCGAGTATGCGCGCGCCGATGTCGCCCACGGCCGAGATGTCGTCCAACCGGAAGCCGCCGTTCGCGAACTGAGCGGTGAAAGCGTCTATCTGAGGCTGAGGCATGCCGGCCCGGGTCAGTTCGGCCGTGATCTGGCGCGGCGCCTCTGTCTGGAGGGTCGAGCCGAAGACCGTCCCGGCGATGGCCAGGCCAACCGTGCCGCCGATCTGGCGGAAGAAGGTCAGGTTGCTGGTCGCCGCGCCCAGTTTCTGCCAGGGCACGGCGTTCTGGACGATGATCGTGAACACGGCCATCGTCGGGCCGATGCCGATGCCGGCGAGGAATTGCCACGCGTAGAGCACCGGTGGTGGCGTGTCGGCGCGCAGGTTCGTCATCAGGAACAACGCGACGGCAAGCGTCGCCATGGCTCCGACGGTCATCCACTTGTAGCGACCTGTTCGGCTGACGATCTGGCCGCTGACGATCGAGCCCAGGATGAGGCCGGCCAGAAGTGGCAGCAGCTCGTAGCCCGACTCGGTTGCAGTGGAGCCATTCACCACCTGGTACCAGCGCGGCAGGAAGATGATCGCGCCGAAGAATCCAAAGCTGGCCAGGAACGCGGCGACCATCGAGATCGAATAGGTCCGGTTGCGGAACAGGTCGAGCGGGATGATCGGCTCTGCGGCGCGCGACTCGACCCAGATGAAGACGCCGATCAGGACCAGTCCGATTGCGATCAGGCCGCCGACCCACGGATCGGTCCACTCGAGTGTCTGCTTGTTGGTCAGGCCGATAAGAATCGGCACCAGGGCGAGCGTGAAGACGAACACGCCCAGCCAGTCGACCTTGCGCGTGACGCCCGTTCGCTGGTGCGCCGGCAGCAGGCGCCAGATGATCGCCAGAGCGACAGCGCCGACGGGCAGGTTGACGAAGAAGACCCAGTGCCAACTGATCGAGTCGGTCAGGAAGCCACCCAGGGCCGGGCCGATGATGGCCGAGAGACCGAACACGGCGCCGAAGAGACCCTGGTATTTGCCGCGTTCCTGGGGCGTGAAGAGGTCGCCGATCACCGCCAGGGCGATAGGGAAGATGGCGCCGGCGCCCAGGCCCTGAATTCCACGGAAAGCGATCAGTTGGACCATGTCCGACGAGAGGCCGGACAGGAATGAGCCAAACAGGAACAGCCCGATCCCGATCATCAGCAGGTTCCGCCGGCCGAACTGGTCGGACAATTTGCCGTAGATGGGCCCGGTAATCGTCGACGTCAGCAGGTAGATCGTCACGACCCATGTGTAGAGCTCGTTGCCCGAGAGGTCGGTGACGACGCGTGGCAGGGCAGTGCCGACGATCGTCTGGTCGAGCGCGGACAGGAACAGCCCAAGCAGGATGGCGAAGAGGATCTGCATCCGCGCTCGCGGATCGATCGAGATGTTGGGACCGCTCGAAGCGGTCACGGCCTGAGCGCGGTCAGCGCCTACCGAGGGCATGGATTCCATCTGGCCGGGGTGTCTCCTGGTTGGTCTCTGGCGGGTATGAACCTACGCGATCTTGCCGATTCGCTCCGTGGGCCAATAGCGGAACCACGGCTGCCCGATGACCAGGTCCGCAGCGACAGCCCCGATCGCGGACCCGTCGTCGGCGTGAGCAGGGTGGTCGCCGGCCAGGGTCAGGCTGCCGTCCGTGCCGATTGCCGCGACGCGTTTGACCATGACCCGCCGCGCATCGCGCGGGTCGCGCACGACCACGAGCTCGCCTGTGCGCGGCGTCCGGCGCGTGAATGCGGCGGGGTTAACGAGCAGCCAATCGCCGTTGTCGAGTGTCGGCTCCATGCTGTGCCCGCGCACACAGACGCGCGCCTCCCAGTCGCGACCGATGCGGCCGGCTAGCGCGACGGCCAGAACCGAGACCACGAGCGCCGGCGCGAACACGCCCAAGAGGCGTCGCATGGATTGCTGCGCGAGCGATGCCCCCGCTAGGCCGAGGCCTGCATCCTTGTGGCGGCCGGCCCGCCCGTCTCGCGCCACATGTGGTCGATCTTGTCGATCAGGTCGAGGAGCTTTTGTGCCTCCGCGATATCGACGGTTCGCTTGACCTGGGAGGCCTGTTTCGAAGCCTTCCAGCACACCTCGTGCAGGTCGGCGAACTTCTCGACGTGCTCGGGCTTGAAGTAGTCATGCCACATGACGTCGATGTGGTGCTTGGTCAGCTCGGCGCGCTCCTCCTTGACGTTGATGCACCGCGCGCGGAAGAGCTCGTCGCTCGATTCGTTGTACTTCTGGATGATCCTGTAGCAGGACTCGGCCTCGATGCGCGCTTGCTGCGGGTCGTAGACGCCGCAGGGGATGTCGCAGTGGGCGTGAGCTGTAGTGCGCGGGGCGAGGGCCCGCGTCAGTCGGGAGAACATGGG
>CAYZEJ010000018.1:0-28706 GCA_964477545.1 uncultured Anaerolineaceae bacterium
ACTTCGACGTGACCGAGCAGATGATCAAGTACTTCGTGCACAAGGTGCACGACCGGGTCGGGCTGATCCCGCGGCCGCGCATGCTGATCGGCATCCCGAGCGGCGTGACCGAGGTCGAGAAGCGCGCCGTCCGCGACGCGGCGCTCAACGCAGGGGCCAGATGGGCAAGGCTGATCGAGGAGCCCATGGCCGCAGCGATCGGCGCCGGCCTGCCAGTCGGCGAGCCCACCGGCAGCCTCATCGTCGACATCGGCGGCGGCACTACTGAAGTGGCTGTCATCAGCCTGGGCGGGATTGTCGTGAGCCGCAGCATCCGCATTGGCGGGGATGAGCTCGACCAGGACATCATTGCCTACGCCCGACGCGAGTACAACCTGCTCTTGGGCGAGCGGACGGCCGAGGACATCAAGATCGCGATCGGCTCGGCCTACCCGGGCGACTACGACGAACAACGAGTGACGCTACGAGGCCGCGACCTGCTCACGGGCCTGCCGCGGGCCGTCGAAATAACCGCCGAGCAGGTACGCGAGGCGATCGAGGTCTCGGTCCAGCAGATCGTCGACACGATCAAGGACACCATCGAGGAGACGCCGCCCGAGCTCGTCGCTGACATCATGGACCAGGGCATCGTGCTCGCCGGCGGGGGAGCACTGCTCCAGGGTCTCGATCGGCGCGTGTCTGAGGCGACCCAGATGCCCGTCCATGTCGCCGACGACCCGCTCACTTGCGTCGCACGGGGCACGGGCAAGGCGCTCGAAGAGTTGGATGTCCTCGAGCGGACGCTCGTCGCCGAGACCTACTCCCGCTCCCCGCGCTAAGGCCCGCGGTCGCCCCCGGGATACGTTCACATGAGCAGGTCAGCGAAAAGGCAGGTTGCGGCCTACGTCGCGTTGCTTGCGATCAGCCTCCTGGTGCTCGCGTTCAGCAACTCCGGACCGCTACTCGAGCTGCGCCGTGGCGTTGGCTTTGCGCTCTCACCGATCCAGGACACGCTCCGCCAGGGCACGCGCACCCTGACGTCAATCTTCGCGACTATCAGTGATTTAGAGCGGCTGCGCCAGCAGAACGCGGATCTGACCCGGCGTATCCAGGAAGTCGAGGCTGAGAACCAGCGGCTGCAGAGCCTTGCGGCTGAGAACCAGCAATTGGCCGCTCTGCTCGAGGTGCGTTCGTCGCTGGCATACGCAACCGTGGCCGCGGAGGTGATCAACCGGCGCACGACCGATCAAGAGCGGGTCATCAGCCTTGACCAGGGCACGGACGCTGGCGTGGCGTTGGACGATCCAGTGGTCGCCGAGGGTGGCGCATTGGTTGGCCGTGTCGTGGAAGTCGGGCCCAACTTCAGCAGGGTCCTGTTGGTCAGCGACACTCGCACTAACGTCGCCGGGCTGATCGAGACGAGCCGGGCCCTGGGGGACCTCCATGGAAACGGCGCGCGGCCGCTGCAGATGACCAACATCCCGGCAACCGACACCGTCAACCTGGGCGAATCCGTCGTGACCGCAGGCATCGAGCTGGAGACTGGCGTGCGCTCGACATACCCCAAGGGACTCCTGATCGGCACGATAGTCTACGTGCAGAGGCAGCCGAACCAACTGTTCCAGACCGCCCTCGTGCAGCCGGTCGCGGTGCTCGATCGGCTCGAGTACGTCCTCGTCATAGTCGACTACGAGGGTGGATTGCCTGATGGTTCGCCCGCGCCCGCATCATCTCCTGGCGTCGGGCCGACGCCCGTTCCTACGGCCAATCCAACTTAACTTCGGCTTCGCAGTCGGCCTTCTGCCGCTGCTGCGCGCGAGCCTTCGCCATCGGCGATCGCGACTCAGGCCGGGCTGGGCTCCGCGGCGCACCCGCCGCCGGGGATCTGCAGGACCTGTCCGGGCTGTATCCGGTTTGGGTTCGTGATCTCGTTCAGCTCGGCGATCACTTCGACGGTCGTGCAGTAGAGCCCGGCGATGTAGGTCAGGCTCTCACCCCTGGACACCACGTGCTCGAACGGGCTGGGCTCGGGCGTGATCTCCACCGGGGGTGTAGGCGTGCGACGAGGCTGGACAGTCGGCTCACCGCTCGGGCCGACCGTTGCGGGCGCCAGGCTGACTACGGGTGTTCGTCGTGGGGTGGGCGAGGCGGTCCCAGAATCCGGTGCGTCGACCGCTCGCCCGCTGGCGACGAGATAGGCCACGAACAGGCCGGCCGTGACTGCAGCAGCGAGGACGATCACGGACGCAGCCGCCCATGGCAGGACAGCGCGGAACGTCGAATTCGGTGCGGGGTCGGCCACGCGGGCAGAGTAGCGTCCGCCCCGCGAAGGCGCCGCAGGTGCCCCACAGACAAATAGCTACATCGCGCATACAACCCTGGCAGCTCGTCAAAACCGTGGGCCGGGTGGCGGCGGGCACTGGTACGAGGGTCATATCCGGGCGCGCTGGTACGAGGACGCTGACCTCACACGTCCTCACACGAGCGCCACCTTCCCAACCAGTCCACATCCCGGCCGGTTTCCTCCGTGGCCCTTCGTTGCGCGCTGACCACACCGACGATGGGTGCAAAACGTGGCAGGACCATCTCGGTATGGCGGTCCAGCTCCCCGCTCGCGAGCCTGTAGGAGTCCTCATCGACGGATTCATCAGGCGCGCATTCCGGGCGTGCCCCAGCAACAACCGGAAGGAAGAGAGAGGGGAATGCATTCATCTGGCGTCCTATTCGCCGCCCCCGCGCGGCTGTCGCGCGGATTCGTAGTCGTTTGCCTTGCGTTGGCCGTCCTCGCCACGAGCGCCCTGGCGGCGGCATCGCCAGTTGATGCTGCGGCACCGGCTCCGCTCAAGGCCGTGTTCATCGTCGGGCCCGCCGGATCGCAGACGAGCGCTGACATCTCAGATGCGGAGCAGCTCGCCGCGATTGCCGAGTCCTACGGCATGGACGTGCGCCGGATCTATCACCCACACGCGACGTGGGAAAAGGTCCTGGCCAACATCCAGGGCGCAAATCTCGTCTACTACGCGGGACATGGCTACGGCTGGCCCAGCCCGTACACCAAGGTGATGACCGAATCCCGCCAGAACGGCGTCGGCCTCAACTCGTTCGATGGCAGCAGCGCCAATACGTACACCTATTACGGCGCCAGCCTGATCCGAGCCAACTGGGTTCTCGCTCCCAACGCGATCGTCTTCCTCAACCATGACTGCTACACCGCCGGCAACGGCGAGCCGGGAATGGCGATCCCCGGCTGGGACGTCGCACGCCAGCGCGTCGATAACTTTGCCGCGGGCTTCCAGGCGGTCGGCGCCCGCGCAGTCATTGCTTACTCGTACCAGAGGTTCAACAGGACACTGGGCTCCCTCCTGAACAGCAACCTGACTGTTGAGGAGATCTTCCGACTTGCAGGATCGAAGCCGCACCCTTCCTTCGGCTGGGTCGGCTGGAACCCGCGCAAGTTCAATTCCGTGCGCACGCCCGGGACGGAGAACTTCCTGGATCCCCACTCAACCATGGGTTTCCTCCGCGCGGTCAGCGGCGACCTGGACCTGACCGCCACTGAGTGGAGAAACGGCGTCGGCAACGGTCAGGCGCCCGAGATCAGCGACTTCGCGGCACAGAGCCCCGGCGTGAACGGGTTCGGAGCTGTCGAAACGCCCTTCTTCACGCCCAACTCCGACGGCGTCACGGACACGATGACCCTGAGCTTCACAGTCGATCGCGAGGCGTTCGTCGACATGACGGTCAAGAACGGATCGGGCAATGTCGTGCGGACATTGTCGGCCTGGTCTCCAGGTGGGACCGGCAAGGCAACCTGGGACGGCAAGAACGCGAACGGCGCGTACGTTCCAGACGGCCAGTATTCAGTCACTGCGGTCCCGCACAACCGCGCCGGGACCGAGGGCAACGACGAAAGCCTCGACTTGAACGTCTTCACGACGATGCGGTCTCCGTCGGTCACGCCCAACCTGCTGCACGCCTCGGATGGCGACAACTTCGCCAGGAACACGACGCTGTCGGTCAATCTCGAGTCGGCCGCCACCTTCTGGTGGAAGATCGCCGACGCCAATGGCAACGTCGTGCGCACGTTCATCAATGGCGTGAGCACCTCCCCCGGCAACGTCAGTTTCCAGTGGGACGGTCGCGACGGCAACGGCGCCTTCGTGCCCGACGGCACCTACTACAGCGTGACCACGACGGCCACTTCGGCGGGCACCTACTTCCACAGCCTGCCGGTGTACGTGGGCGCGTTCAGGCTGACGACCACGGCGCCAACGCCGTTCGTCCGCGGGACCAAGGCCAGGTTCTACGTCTACACCGCGGAACCGCTTTCCGCCAAGCCGAAGATAAGGGTGTTCGCGCCCGGGCTTGCCTCCAAGACGTATCGCACCAGGGGCACCGCTGCCAAGGGTTACTACGCCACGATCACCTTCCCGAGGTCGGCCTCGGCGGGCACGCTCCAGATACGCGTCTTCGGCAAAGACAAGAACTACCAGGCTCAGCAGACGACCTACTCCTTCCAGCTCAAGTAACTCGCACACAGCGCGCGGGCCAAGCCTCAGGTCCGCAGGGCAGGTAGCACCCGGGCCGGTCCGCAAGGGCCGGCCTGGTGCATTTTTCCCTCCGCAGCCCTTCGGCCGGCTGCGCGCGAAGCGGCCGGGTCCCGGCTGATATCAGCCGGACTCCGGCCGTCGCTTGCGCGCCGCTAGACTCCCGCCGATGATGGGATCAGGTGCCGAAGCCACGGTCATGCCCAACGCGGACGCCGACACCGACGCTGACACGACGCCTGGCGCCGACTACACAGACGTGTGGGTCGTGCTGCCCACGTACAACGAGATCGAGAACCTGCCCGCGATCGCCCCGGCGATCCTCGAGCGCCTGCCCGGCGCCACCCTCCTCGTGGTCGACGACTCGTCGCCCGATGGAACCGGTGATCTGGCCGACCGCATGGCTTTCGATACCACGCGAATCCGTGTGCTTCACCGCCCGGGCAAGGAAGGACTCGGCAAGGCGTACGTCGATGGCTTCAAGCAGGCGCTCTCGAACGGTGCCGGACGAGTCGTGCAGATGGATGCCGACTGGTCCCACGATCCTGCCTACCTGCCGACACTGGTCGGCCGGCTCGAGGGGAGTGGCGAGACCGGCGGGGCGGACCTCGTCATTGGATCGCGCTACGTCAAGGGCGGCGGAGTGCGCAACTGGGGTCTGCTGCGAAGGTTCGTCTCACTCGGGGGCTCGATGTTCGCGCGCACGGTCCTGCGCCTGTCAACGCGCGATCTGACGGGCGGGTTCAAGGCGTGGCGGCAACAGACGCTGGCGAGTCTCCCCTGGGATCACCTTCATTCCGGCGGATACGTGTTCCAGATCGAGACGACCTTCCTGGCCAGCCGCAACGGTGCCCGGGTAGCCGAGGTGCCGATCGTGTTCGTGGACCGAACGCTCGGTGCCAGCAAGATGTCGCGCCGGATCATCGTCGAGGCGCTTGCGGTTGTGCTGCAACTGCGCTGGGAGGAGCTGCGCGGCCGCCGGCCGCGAGGATGACTCTCCCTCCGCCGTCATGCTGACTGCTGCGCGCGAAGCGGCAGGCCTCCGGCTGGCCGCCGGATTCCTGCCGTCGCTTGCGGCCTCCGCAGTCCTGCGGGCCGCTGCGCGCGAAGCAGATGCGCTTCATGGCGTGCGCGTCGTGATCGACGCAAGGCCGATGCAGGAGCCTGAGCGCGGACCGCTGACCGCCGAATACCTCGATCACCTGCTGGCCGCCTTTGCGCGCGAGCCGCTCGATGGCGAATCCTTCGTGGTCATCTCCCGCGCTCTGCGCCCCGACCCGTCTGATGACCTGGAGCGCGCGGGCCTCCCCATCGTAGGCAGGAGACGGCTGCCGCCCACGAGCCGCGCCTTTCGATCGGCCGGCATGACGCTCGACTCCTTCCTGCTCCGTGGCGCCGAGTTCGGCACGACAACGGGGACAGATACCGAGCTCGCCGTCTTTCATACCGCCGGCGGCGCGGTCCCCGTGGCCTCGCGCCTGCCAATCGTCGCGACGCTGCTCGACCTCGCACCGTGGGAGCTTCCCGGGATCTACGCCTCCAGCGCCGCGGCCCGCTTCGGGCATCGGCTCCGGGCGCGCGTGCTGCGTGACGCCACGCGCGTGATCGTGTGCTCGCGGGCAGTGGCCGAGACCGCGCGTCGGCGGCTGCATCTGCCCGCGGAGATGTTGGCCGTCGTGCCTCTCGCCGTCGACGAATCGTTCCGCGCCGCGGGCAGCCAGCCCGATCTCGTGCGCGACACGCGCCAACGACTCGCGCTGCCGGACCGCTACCTGCTGTTCGCCGGCCGATACGACGCACGCAAGGACATGCGCACGCTCTTTGAGGCACTGCGCATCGTGCGTGACCGCAACCTGATGGGCGGCGAAACCGCCGGACGAGGCCGTCGCTCTTCCGGCAACGGCCGCCACGCGTCTCTTCCAGCGTTCGTGTTTGCCGTTGCGCATGGCGCGCAGGACGAGGTCGACGTCGTAACCCGCGCGATTGCCAGGAGCGGAGTGTCCGAGCTGGTCAGGCTCGTCATGCCGGCCGACGCGACCGAGCGCGCGCAGGTAATCGCCGGCTCAGAGGCGTTCGTATATCCGGCGCTCTCGGAGGCAACGGCCCTGCCGGTCCTCGAGGCGCTCAGCCTGGGCATTCCGGTGGTGTGCACGCGGGCCGGCGCGCTGCCAGAGGTCGTTGCCAGCGCCGGCATAGTCGTTGCGCCGCGAGATCCCAATAGGCTTGCCGCGGCCATCGAGGCGGTGTGGGAGGGCGGATCGCTCGCCGAAGGTCTCCGCAGGCAGGCGCACCGGCGGGCAGAGGCGGCTACGCGTACCTGGTCGGACGTGGCGCGCGAGACGCGCGAGGTCTACGCGGCGGCCGCTCGAACCGGGTCAAAATAGGAGGCTCTGGCCAACTTTCGTGAGCGAGATATCCACCGCCGGGGTACGCTGAGCGACCCATCAGGACGGGTCGTAGCTTCGGCCAGCGATCTTCCGAGCACGGAGATGACGTGACCCACGAAATGCACAACGGCGAGCACACTGAGGACTGGCCGGCTGCCGACCGCCCGATCAGTGGCGACGATTCGGATGCGCCGGTGAGCATGGATGAGCCGGCGACGGAAGCCTCCGACAATAACGCCGACGCGGCCAGCGACTCGCCCGGCGAGTCGGATCGCGTCTCGGATGGTGGCTCGAACAGCGAATCAGGTGGAGGCTCCAACGGGGGCTCGAGCGATGATTCCGACGACGACGCCGAGGCCCTGATGGCCGAAATTGACAACGATGAGAGCAGCGCGGACGTCCACGGCGCTGACAACGTCGAGATCAAGAACGGTGGTGCGCGCGACATCGACGCGACCAACGTTTCCATCACCCAGGGCGGCGCGCGTGATATCGAGGCGACTACGGTCACGATCAACCAGGGCGGCGCCGCGCGCATCTCGGCGGACGAGCTGACCATCAGCCAGGGCGGCGTTGGAATAGCCCGCACGGAGCACCTGACCATCCAGGAGGGCGGCAACGCGTTCGCCGTCCTCGCAGACAAGGCGACACTCGATCCGGAGACGAGCGTGTTCCTGCTCATTGCCGGCTCCACCAGCGGGGACGTCCGACCAGTGTTGGACTGGCGCTCGGCGGCCGCCTTCGGCGCCGGCTTCGCCCTCGTGATGGGGCTTCTGCGAAGGTTGCGCCGCTGACCGCCCGCTGGTTGTAAACCAGCATTGAACAAACCAGAGAGGCTCGAATAACTACCAGATGACCTTGCGCGCGCGAACCACACGTCCAACCTCACGTCGCACCAGGCTGCGTCGACTCTTCGAGGGCGAAGAGCGCCAGCAGGCTGTGGTCACCGCGCTGTTCGCTTTGGTCATCGCGGCTGTGGTGCTGATCCTGCTCAGTGTCGTCGCGCTTGCCTGGTACAGGGACAACGTCCAGCCGCTGGCGCGGGTTGGCTCGCTGGAGGTCGGCCCGCAACTGCTGCGCGATCGCGTCGGGCTTGAGCAATGGCGCATCAACCTGGAGTCCAATCGGCTGGCGCAGGCCAACATCGATCGCGAGATTGACGCCGCCACTCTGGCCGCACGGCAGAGCGAGCTCGATCAGCGCGCGAACGCGCTCACGACGACCGCGCTCGACGACCTGATCGACGTCATCTACCAGTCGCAGTTGGCGAGCGCTGAGGGCGTCACGGTCTCGGATGCCGACGTCGACGTGCGTGTCGCCGAGGAGTTCGCAGGTGTCGAACGCCGTCATGTTCTCGTGGTCGTCGTTGAGCCCGTCGCAGCCGAAGGCGAAGAAGCGTCTCCAACGATCGCCGAGAGGCGCATTGCGCTGGAACGCGCGGGAGCGGCACTCGCCGCCGTCCAGTCGGGCCGGGAATGGGCGGACGTGGCCCGGGAGTTCAGCACGGACGAGAGCGCGCAGATCGGCGGGGACCTCGGATTCATCAGCGAGGTCGCCGTGTCGGACGCTTCCCTGGGCGATGAGCTATTCAACCTGGCACAGGGGGGCACGACGGGAGTCGTGCGCGGGACCGACGGTGTCTATCGCGTCGGGCGCGTCACCGAGATCAGGTCCGCGACCGAGCAGCCCGGTCTACGCGACGAGCTCACCAAGCTCGTGTCCGAACCTGCATTGCGCGACATGGTCCGCAACGAGATCGCGGCCGAGCGGCTGAAGGCAAAGATCACGGACGCCGCGCTGGCCGAGACCCCAGATCAGGCACGCATCGCGATCATCTACATCGCCGGCCTCTACACGGACGATCCCATCGACGCAGAAGGTGAGATCAAGTACAGCGAGGTCGTATTCGCCCCGAACGACGACCTCGAGATCGAGGTGCCAGCTGAGGACCCCGCGTGGGAAACGGCGCGGGTCGAGGCGCAGCAGACGTACGACGAGCTGAACGCGCTGACGGCCGGCGAGGTTCGCCTCGCGCGCTTCCGAGCCATCGCGACCGCGACGAGTGACTCGCCGACCGGCGAAGACGGAGGCTTGGTGGAGTTCACCACGCGCGGTCTGCTGCCCGAGGCCGTCGGCGACGCGCTTTTCGCGGAAACCCACACCGCGGGTGATCTGTTGCAGCCTGTTCGCGGCGACGCGGCCTGGTACGTCCTGCTCTTCGAGGAGCGACGCGACTCACCGGAGCAGCGCGTCAAGGCAGTGCAGGATCTGCTGGCGCAATCCGGTGCCGATTTCGCGGCAATCGCGAAGGAACACTCGGAGGGGCCGGAAGCGGAAGAAGGCGGTGAGGTCGGCTGGGTCACTCCCGATCAGTTGGCCCCGGAGCTCGCCGACGACGTGTTCGCCCTGCCCGCCGGTGGCATCACCGACGCGCTCGAGCTCGGCGATGGCCACTACATCATCAAGGTCGAGGAGAAGGCCACGCGTCCGCTGGACGCGGACCAGATCCCGGACGTCAAGGCGGTCGCGTTCGACGACTGGTACGCGCCGAAGAAGGACCAGGCCAGGAAAGACGGCGTGATCGTCATCGCCGGCGAGACGCTGGAGACGGAAGAGAACCTCGAGCCGGGAGGGGACAGGATTCCCTAGGCTCGCTCGCCGTGTAGGCTGGGCCAGATGTCGATCCAGGTCCAGGGGCTCGTCGAAGAGCTGCGAGCGCGCTTCGACGTATCTGTGTCTGACGGCCTCCAGTTCCTGACCGCGTCCGGCCTCGCGCGCAGGCCATTTGATCCCGGGATGGCGGTCGTGCTCCAGCCCGACGAGTCTATGGATGCCTCCGGGCCCGCCGTCGACGATGACTTCCGACCAAGCGCCCTTCCGGGGCGTGCCGCGCACGGAGGAGGCACAAGCGACATGCTCCGTGCCCTCTATCCCAGGCATCATCCCGTGCACGGGTTAGCGGGCGCCGCCGATCTGACCGTCGGCGAAGTCACCGACGCCGCCCTCGATTCACACGCCCACTACATTCCTGCCCTTGCGCCGCTTTCGAATCCGGCGAGCCCGCACGCTCTCCCTTGGCTCGTGGCACGGCTGCGCGCCCCTGACGGCTGTCCGTGGGACCGAGAGCAGGACCACCTCTCCCTGCGGAAGTTCCTGCTCGAGGAGACATACGAGGTCTACGACGCGCTCGAGAAGGGGTCGACGCCGGCACTCGCCGAAGAGCTGGGCGACCTGCTGCTCCAGATCGTGCTGCATGCCGAGTACGCGGCCGAGGACGGGGTGTTCGATCTCACTGACGTCTATCGCAGTGTCGTGACGAAGATCGTTCGCCGCCATCCGCACGTATTCGGAGACGTTGTCGCCGATTCCGCGGCCGAGGTGATTCGGAACTGGGAGCAGATCAAGGCGGGAGAGCGTGCGGAGCGCTCGGCTCAAGCGGGCGAATCGGACGGGAAAGGTGAATCGGTGCCTGCTGCCTTCGCGGGTCTGTCGAGATCCCTGCCGGCGCTCGCCTATGCCCAGGAGATGCAGGAGCGGGCCGCGTCGCTGGGCTACGACTGGCCGTCGATCGAGGGCGTGCTCGAGAAGGTGACCGAAGAGGCCGCCGAGGTCGTCGCTGCGCGCGACGACGGGGAGCGGCACGAGGAGTTCGGAGACCTGCTCATGGTGCTCGTGAACCTCGCACGGAAGCTGGGCATCGACTCGGAGGCAGCCCTCCGCGCCGCCAGCGGCAAGTTCGCGGCGCGTTTCGCGAACGTAGAGCGACAGGCCGCTGAACGCGATGTTGAGCTACGTGCTCTGTCGATGGACGAGCTCGACGAGCTATGGCAGCAAGCCAAGATCGAGACGGCCAATAGCGAGACCGCGAACCGCGAAACCACGGCGAGCGCAGGGAAGCGATGAGCATCAGCGGCGGACGATTCCGCGCCGACGGCCGCAGCCCCGGCCAGTTGCGCACCGTCCGTTTCACCCTCGACGTCCAGAAATGGGCCGAGGGCTCGTGCACCATCGAGATGGGCGACACTCGCGTGCTGTGCGCGGCGACGGTCGAGGACCGGGTCCCGCCTCACCTCCGCGGCAAGGGCCTGGGCTGGGTCACGGCCGAGTACTCGATGCTTCCGCGGGCAACGTCCGAGCGCACCCAGCGCGAGGTGATCAAGGGCCGCCAGGGCGGACGAACTATGGAGATCCAGCGGCTGATCGGCAGGGCGCTGCGCGGCGTTGTCGACACCTCCAAGATCGGCGACCGAACGATCACTGTCGACTGCGACGTGCTCCAGGCGGATGGCGGCACGCGCACGGCCTCGATCACAGGCGGCTACGTGGCTCTCGTCCTGGCGCTGCGCAAGCTGGGTGCGGCGGGAGCGGTGGACGGCCAGATCGCCGCCGTCAGCTGCGGCATCGTCGATGCCATGCCGCTGCTCGACCTCGACTACTCGGAGGACTCGCGCGCCGAGGTCGACTTCAACGTCGTCGGCACTGACAAGAACACGTATGTCGAGGTGCAGGGCACGGCCGAGGGCAGGCCGTTCGACCGCGCAGGCATGGACCGGCTGCTCGAGCTTGCCGATGGAGGGCTACAGCAGCTGTTCCGCTACCAGCGCACGGTTCTCGGCCTGGAGTGACCCGCAAGGGAAACGACAGCAGGCGACAAATGAAGCAGCGAGGAGAGCTGCTCATCGCCACCGGCTCGCGCCACAAGTTCGGCGAGCTGAGTCAGCTGCTCGACCTCCCGCAGACCTACGTGTTGTCGCTGGCCGACGCCGGCCTTACCGATTCGGCGGAGGAGACGGGCGAAACCTTCGAGGAGAACGCGATCCTGAAGGCGCTGTTCTACGCGCGGCTCTCGGGTATGCCCACGCTGGCCGACGATTCGGGTTTGGAAGTCGACGGCCTAGACGGCCGGCCAGGAGTCCGCACGCGCAGGTACGCGGGCCCTGAGGCCACGGACGACGAGAACAACTTCAAGCTGCTCGCGGAGCTGGAGAAGATGCGCTTGTCGCCCGAGGAGCGAACCGGGCGGTACCAATGCGTGCTCGTGCTGGCTGAGCCAGGTCCTGACGGCAAACCGGTCGTCAGCGAGACTGCGCGGGGCACGTTCGAGGGACGCATCGCGCTCGAGTCGCGCGGCGAAGGCGGGTTCGGCTACGACCCGATCTTCGAGCCCGAATTCGAGCCAATTGGTGGGCGGACCGTCGGTGAGATCACCGTAGAGGAGAAGAACGACGTATCGCACCGCGCGAAGGCGGCGCGAGCGATGCGCGAGCTACTGATCGCCCGCGGCTACTAGGAGATTCCGGGTGGGCGCTCGGAGCGTGGTTATCATCGGCCGCATGGCAGGCCTCCGGTGATCTGCTCGAACTGCGGTGCGGACAACGCCGCCGGGCGCCGATTCTGCGACGAATGCGGGACGGTCCTGAGCTCGGGGTGTCCCAACTGCGGGGAGCCCAATCGGCCGGGCGCGAAATTCTGCGGCAACTGCGGCACCACGCTGAACGCGGCCACAGCAGGTTTGGCCCAGCCAACGGCGGCCATGGGTACGCCTGTCGTCGGTGGCGAGGCCGCGACGAAGGCCGAACGACGCTTCGTAACGGTTCTATTCGTGGATCTCGTCGGCTTCACCCCCTTCGCCGAGGAGCGTGACGCCGAGCTCGTGCGCGAGACGCTCGATCGCTACTTCGGGATCGCGCGTCTGGCAGTGGAGCGGCACGGCGGCACGATCGAGAAGTTCATCGGCGACGCGGTGATGGCCGTATGGGGAACGCCGACAGCGCACGAGGACGACGCCGAACGAGCCGTCAGGGCCGCGATGGAGCTGCTCGATGGCGTGCAGGGCCTCGGCTCCGATATCCAAGCCAGGGCTGGCATCGTCACCGGCGAGGCCGCGGTGACCATCGGTGCAACCGGCCAGGGCATGGTCGCGGGGGACCTGGTCAACACGGCCAGCAGGCTTCAATCCATCGCGCCTGCCGGGACTATCCTCGTGAACGCGACGACGATGAATGCCGCGGCAGCCGCAATCGTTTTTGAGCCCGCCGGCGCGCAGGAGCTCAAGGGCAAGACTGCGGCCGTCGACGCGTATCGGGCGATCCGCGTGGTTGCCAATCGTGGCGGGCAGAGCAGGTCCGAGGCAGTCGAGGCGCCGTTCGTCGGACGAGAAGAGGAGCTGCGCCTGCTCAAGGAGCAGCTCCACGCCACGACTCGCGACCAACGGGCGCGGCTGATCTCCATCTCCGGCCCGGCGGGCATCGGCAAGAGCCGCCTCGCATGGGAGTTCGAGAAATACGTCGACGGGGTCGTCGAAACGATCTACTGGCACCGTGGCCGGTCGCCGGCTTATGGAGAGGGCGTCACCTTCTGGGCGCTCGGCGAAATGGTCCGCCGGCGCGCCGAGCTTGCCGAGGGAGACGATGAGGCCACGACGCGAAGCCGGATCGCGTCCACGGTCGAGCAGTGGGTCACGGATGCCGAGGAGAGGTCCTGGGTTGGCAACGCCCTGCTCGCGCTGCTTGGACTCGAGCCACCGCCCGCGGGTGGCCGCGACGTTCTCTTCGCCGGGTGGCGCGTCTTCTTCGAGAGGATTGCCGATCAGGGCACCACGGTCCTCGTGTTCGAGGACATCCAGTGGGCCGACAGCGGGATGCTCGACTTCATAGAGAACCTCCTCGCGTGGTCCAAGAACAAGCCGCTTCTCATCGTCACCCTGGCGCGGCCGGACCTCTACGAGCGCCGGCCGGCATGGGGCTCGGGCCACCGATTGCTTACCGCAATGCCTCTCGATCCATTGTCAGAGGCGCGGATGCGCGAGCTGCTGGCCGGTCTCGTCCCTGGTCTGCCAGACCAGGCGGTCGAGGCGATCCTCCGCCGGGCCGACGGCATACCGCTCTACGCGGTCGAAACAGTTCGCATGCTCGTTTCCGAGGGACGTGTCGAGGCGGCAGACGGCGGCTACAGACCAACCGGCCACCTCACGGAGCTTGCCGTCCCCGAGACGTTACGTTCGTTGATCGCGTCGCGGTTGGACAGTCTGGACGGCTCTGATCGGAGCTTGCTCCAGGATGCATCGGTAGTCGGCCAACGATTCACGATCGCTGCGCTTGCAGCTGTTTCTGGCTTGGCCGGGGACGAGATCGAGACGCGCCTGCGGAACATGGTCAGGCGGGAAATGCTCGATCTCGAGGTGGATCCTCGTTCCCCGGAACGCGGCCAGTACGGCTTCGTCCAGTCGTTGATCCGTGAGGTGGCGTACGGAACGCTGGCACGTCGCGAAAGACGCACGCGCCACCTTGCCGCGGCGCGATTCTACGAGGCCTTGGGTGACGACGAGCTGGCGGGCGTGCTGGCCAATCACTATCTCGCCGCGCACGAAGCATCGGCGGAGGGCCCGGAGGCTGACGCGGTCGCTGCTCAGGCGCGCATCGCGTTGCGGGCAGCAGCGGATCGAGCCGCTGCCCTGGGCTCACACGCTCAGGCGGTCACCTATGTCGACCAGGCCCTCACGGTGACGACCGAGCCGGCTGAGCGCGCTGCGTTACTGGAGATAGCAGCGAATTCAGGGAATGCGATCGGACAGGTCGAACACGCGCTCGCCTCCGCCCATGAGGCAGTCGACATCTACCTCGCTGGCGACGACTTGCCGTCAGCTGGCCGAACATCGGCCCTGCTCGGACGCATACTCATAGACCAGGGCCAGTTAACTGACGCGATCGCCGAAATGGAGGCAGGTCTCTCCCGGGCAAGACCCGGGACGGACGACGCGGTGATCGCGACCATCCAGGCGACCCTTTCGCGAGCGTTCATGCGGAGCGACATGGCAGGTCGCTCCATCGATGCAGCAGACCGCGCTTTGGAGATCGGCGAGCGTCTGAACCTCGACCAGGTCGTCGCCGAAGCGTTCGTCAACAAGGGTTCGTCGCTCAACCAGCTCGGGCGCCGACGGGAAGCCGGACTGCTGCACGTCAAGGCGGTCGAGATGGCGGCGACGGGCGGTTGGGTCGACATGGAGCTGCGCGCCCGCAACAACCTGAGCGTCAACCAGATCGAGGATGAGCCGAGGCGCGCGCTCGAGACCGTGATCGCCGGAGTAGCGCTTGCCCGGAAGGTGGGCCAGCGCGGGATGTCTAACTGGCAGGTCGGGACGATGGGTATGTACCAGATGGTGATCGGGGAAGACTGGCACACCGTCCAGGGTTTGCTCGATGAAACACTGTCGAGCGCGCCGCCGCCGTATGAGCGAGCACGGGCCTCGGCGATCGTGGCGATGTACCGGGCTCTTCGCGGCGACGACCTCAACAGCGTTGTCGAATATGCGGAAGCAGCTGCCCATGGGGTGTCCGAACCGCAGATCATCGCCAGCCTCGAGTACGTTCGAGCATTGGTTGCCCTGTTCACCCGTCACCTCGACGAGTCACACAGTGCGGCTTTGCGGGCTCACGACGTCTGGCACGACTTCAGTGCGACGGTCCTCCCGATCGCGACCCGTGCGGCTCTGTACGCCGGCAACCTAGCAGATGTTCGCGACGCCGCTCGGCGGCTGGACGAGTCGCCCAGCACCGGTTCTTTCGCACAGGCTGGCCGGCTCCACGCTGCGGCCGCGGTCGCCGCTCTCGAAGGGCGCTCGTCTGACGCGCTCGATCGGTTCCGCGCGTCGATCGACCTGTACCGAGCGATCGGCATGGATTTCAAAGGGGCCGAAGCCTCGCTCGACGCCTTGAAAGCGCTTCCCGGCGAACCGATGGCTCGCGAGTGGGCTGCCGACGCGCGGCCTCTCTTCGAACGTCTGGGTGCGAAGCCATACCTGGCGCTGCTAGATGAGTCACTGAGCCCATCACCTGCCGGCAGCTCGACCCGGACGACGAAGAAGACGTCGGAGGCGGCGGTCCCTACCGGATAGCCGCGCCCGCGGCCCGGAACGTTCGCGCCGCGTCGGCGATCGTCTCGACGACGCCGGTCGACGGTGGCTCCAGGCGGCACATGACCTCGGTCACGCCCTCCTTGCTCCAGGCAGCGAACGCGTCCGCGATGTCCTCCGTCTTGCCCACGATGGCGTCACCGTCGTTACGGTCGATCGTGCGCGGGTCCTTGATCACGATGCCCACGCTCACCTCGATCGTCCCCGGATCACGGCCGATGGCCTCACACGCCGCCACGAGATCCCCACGCTCGTCCCGGAACTCGTCAGTCGGCAGCCCATACCACACGCTGTTCCATCGGTCGGCCCAGCGCGCGATCAGGCCCATCATGCGCGGCTTTGAGCCGGCGATGAGGATCGGCGGGCCAGTTGGCCGTTTGGGTAGCGGATGCAGCTCGGCGTGGCCTCGCGCCCACCGCCCGTCGTAATCGACGTCGCCATCCCGGAGGAGCGGCACGAGGACCTCGAGTGCGTCCGCGAACACGCTCACACGACGGTTGAACTCGAAGCCAAAGGCATCGAACTCAGGCTGGTGCCAGCCACTGCCGAGGCCGAGCACGAACCGGCCCTGGCTGATCTCGTCGAGCGTGTTGGCGATCCAGGCGATCACCCCAGGGTTGCGGAAAGGAGTGCACAGCACGAGCGGGCCGAGCTCGACGCGGGACGTCGCCTCCGCGAGGGCGCCGAGCATCGAGACAGCCTCCCAGGCGCCACGCACCTGGTCATCAGCCCCGCGAAACAAGAGGTGGTCGGCCACCCAGATCGAGTCGAGACCGCCGTGCTCAGTCAGGAGCGCGAGCTCGCGCATCCGGACGAACGACAGCACCCGACGTTCGGAGCCGCGCTCGCTGATCGGTATGCAGACGCCGATGCGCACGCGGCCAGACTATCCGCGGTCGCCACTATGATGGGCTCGCCGGGGTGTAGCGCAGTTGGTAGCGCACGTGCTTTGGGAGCACGAGGTCGTGGGTTCGAGTCCCACCACCCCGACCATCTCAGCGGGCCTGGTCGATCTCCACTGGCCGCGGCGTCAGCCATCCCTGTCTGTCGGCGAGCAGGGCCAGTTGCGTCCGCGTAGCCATTCCATAGCGCAGCCGCAGTCGCTGAAGGTGCGTCTCCACCGTGCTTTCGCCGATTCCCAGGTGCGCACCGATCTCGCTGTTGGATTGCCCCTCCGCGATCCGCGCCAGGATATCGAGCTCGCGCGGGGACGGAACGCGTGGACCGTCCGCTTCACCGGTGACCGCCACCCGGGGGAACACGGTCGAGCCGCCCGAAACCGTGACGATGGCTGCGCGCAGCCCGTCGGCGTCGACTGTCTTGGACAGGTATCCCGAGGCACCGGCGTCGATCGCCCTCTGGTACAGCACTGAGTTCGCGAACTGGCTCAGGAGGATGACCGGCGGCTGTTCGCCAGCCTGGTCGCGCAGGCGAGCGACGAGCTCGAATCCATTTGGGTGATCGCCGAGCATGACGTCACATACGACCACGTCCGGACGAAGCTCACGGACGCTGGCAACCGCCTCGTCAAGTGATGTGGCAGAGCCAACCGCGCGGATGCCCGGCATGCGGTCCAGCACCTCGACGGTGCCCTGGGCAAACAGGGGATGGTCGTCGACAACCAGAACCCTGATCATGACCTCACGCGGTCCAATTGAAGCGAACCTCGGTGCCTTTGCCTGCGTGACTGCGGATATCGAGCGAGCCGCCGACGGCATCGGCACGTAGCCACATCTGAGCGAGCCCAAGTCGTCCCTGCTGACGGGCCTTGGCCTCCGCGTTGTCGCCGATCCCGACGCCGTCGTCCTTGACGACGAGCTCAAGCCTGTCGGCAGCGCCAGACACCACCACGTCAACCCGGTCGCCCCCCGAATGCTTGAGCGCGTTGTCGATTGCCGCCTGACCGATGCGGAAGGCGGCGAGCTCGACGGCGGCTGGCGGACGGCCCTGGTCGTTGCGAATGTCGAACGCGACGCGCAGGCCGTACGTGGCCATCCCCTCCATGTGCGCCCGGAAGGCAGGTCCGACTCCTGCGCTCTCGAGGGTCACGGTCTCGTTGCGCCTCACGACTCCGCGAAGCTCTTCGGCCAGCGCATCAAGCCTATCCGCCGCCAAGTCGGGCGACGAATCCTTCCGGATGGCCTGCGCCGACGAGCTCACCCGTGGGATGACTCTGTTGTGCAGCACGATTGCCATTCGCGATCGCTCAGCCTCTCCACCGTCAAGCCGGCTCTTCGCCGCGAGCGGCACGAACGCGGCCAGCATTCTGGATGCGCGAGTCCCTCCTGTCGTCGGCATGACAGAGTGGCGGGCGCGCGCTGCGGCCACCTCGCCCATGGCGCCCAGAACGGCCGCGATACCGAACGGTGCGGCCCACACGAGGCTCCACTCGGTCGGTTGGAAGCCGTTCATCAAACCCACCGCAACGGCCAGCGTGCCGCCCAGAACGAGCAGGGCAAAGACATCGAAGCGACGCTGGTGGCCTCGATCGGGAATCCTCGTCGCCGCCACAGCCGTCGCGGCCGAGATCAACGCCAGCGGCACGGCCGCCGGTAGCCCGAGGTGCGGCAGCGCCGGCGCCAGCGCGATCGCCACGCCGGCACCGGCAGCGACTGGCGCTCCCGGCAGGCCTGCTCGCGCGAGCACCGCGGCGCCGGCCACGAGAACGAAGCCAAGCATGACTTCCTGTGCAAAGTTGCCCGGCAGGTGGAGCTGGTATCCCGCCGACTGCTCTGGTCCAAACACGACGCGGATCCGTTGGCCGACATCTTGCCATTCCGCGGTCATCTCCGGTCGCACGCCGGCCATCCAGCTAAGGCTTCCGATCCCGACCGATTCCACGACTGCGCCGTCGGGCCGGTCCGCCACAGTTATGGCCAGGGGCATCTCGACGAACGAGAGCCAGGCACCGGTCAACAGCCCGAGCGTGGCCAGGGCGGCGGCGAACCAGGCTCTACCGAGCACCGGCCGGCGCGTGCGGCGCGGCGCGACGGCCGCGCCGACACCAACGACGCCCTCATTGTCATCGACGAGCGTCCGCTCGTGGAGCGCGTCCAAGACCCCTCCTGCCTGACCCCTCGCTGTCCCCGAAATCAAGGATAGGCGCGAGTGGTTTCTGTGGATACCCAATCGTCCTATTCCTCAGCCACACTCGGACGAAGATGCTCCGCCCGTCGTTGTTCGTTTCCGTTCTTGTTCTGGCGCTCCTCCTCGTCTGCCCGATGGGAGCGCTGGCACGCGGCGCGGAGGGACAGGCGGGCGGACGTCTCGTCGCGTTCCTTGACGGTACGCCGATCGGCCTCGAGGCAGTCGGCCTGTACCACTGCCACGACGTCGCCGCCGCGGCTATCCAATGCTTCCAGACAGAGAACGAGAGGGACGCCGACGCTTTCGAGGACCTGGCCGAGCGCGCCTCAGGCGGATCGCTCACCAACTTGGGCCTGACGGGCACTCTCGGCACCTCATCTGTGACCTATGTGCTGTGGTATGAGCACAGCAACTACGTGGGAGCCTCCTATTTCGCGACGGCTCCGATAAGCAACCTGGGGACGTTTGGGTGGAGCAACCGCATCAGCTCCTTCAAGTCGACCAACGGCGGTAGCCCGACATGGTGGGATCTGACCGGCTACAGCGGCACCGACTGGCAATGGGGAACGAGCGCATGGGTTGCGTATGTCGGGCCCGAAGCGAACGATCGGTTCAGCTCCGTCCAGGTGCCCTGAGCAGTCGCTTGAGAACTTAGGGCACGTGCATTTCGACGTTCCGGGCTGGCTCGCGAGTGTCGTCGGCTGCGCGCGCGAGGAACTGGTGTTCGACAGCGAGAGTGAGATCGAAGGCCAGCTGACCGTCGCCTATTTGCGCGGCGGCAGGCCACTGGCCACCGTCAACGTGATTGCCCTGCCGCTCAGTGACCCGCGCCGCGCCTCCTGGCGGTTGGCCGCGAGGATCGGCGATCGGACCGAACAGGTGCAGGTGCCCTCGAATACCCGGTTCGCGTGGCGCTGATATCCGGGCAGTTGTAACGCAAAAGTACCGCTACGGCGGGTTGCGCGCCGTGCCATCATCGGGGTGTGAACAGGGAGGGACCAGGCGGGCATCGCCGTAATGCCGGCCGGAACCCCTCGGCCGCGAACGCGAGCAAGCTCCGGCGTGCCCTCCTGGGGCTGCTGGTAGCGGTGGTCGTTGTGCTCGGTGGAGGAGTACCGGTCGCAGCAGCCGACGCGCCGAACAGCCTGCAAGGGTTGAGCGCCACTTACGACGTGACCGCCGCACTCAAGTGGCGCAAGGGTCGGCTGAACGTGACGAGCACGGCCCTGGTCACCAACAGCTCGGAGACGGCGGTCGACGCGCTCACGTTCAACGCGACTCCAGCCAAGATCGGCCGCATGATCCTGCGCAACGTCACCGTCGGCGGTGAGGCTGCCAATGCTGTGATCGACGACCAGAACATCATCGTCACGCTGCCGGTCCCGCTCGAGCCAACGCAGCAGGTGTCGGTCACGATCGTGTACGTTGCGTGGTTCGGCGGCACGAAGGGCAACAAGCGCTTCCTGTTCGCGAAGGTCGACGGGATCGCCACGGCGTACCGTTGGATTCCGTGGCTCTCGAAGGCCTACCCATTCGTCACGCCAACCTTCGGCGAGCCGTTTGTGACCAAGGCCAGCGACGAAGTCCGCGTCAGCATCACGCCCGACCGGACGATGAAAATCGCGACGAGCGGGCAAAGAACCGGCGGAGAGGGCCTGACCCAGACCTTTGTTGCGCACAACGTGCGCGACTTCAACTTCGCCGCCAGCCCCAGGTACGTCACCAAGACCGACAGTTGGGGCGACGTCTCGGTGACCTACTACACGGTCAAGTTGCCTCTGGCGAAGCTCAGGAAGTGGACAGTGGCGGCGCTCAATCGCTTCAGTCAACGAGTGGGGCCGTATCCGTATGAGGATTACGCGGTCGCCGAGGTTCCCAGGGGCCCAAGCATGGAATCGCCGGGAATGATCTGGATCAGTGCGGCGGCTGCGCAGAGCCTTATCAAATACGCGACCGTTCACGAGACTGCGCATCAATGGTTCTATGGCGTCGTGGGCAACGACCAGGCGATCGAGCCGTTCGCAGATGAGGCGATGGCCGAGTTCCTGACGCGGGACCTTTTGGGCCACCGCGGCTCGCGTTGTGCCCAGTCAGTCCTCGACATGCGCCTCTACGACTACTCGCGCGATTGCTACTACGAAGTCGTCTACGTCCAGGGCGATATCTACCTCGAGGCCTACCGCCAGAGGGTCGGCGATGCCCATTTCTGGGATGGCATGCGCAGGTATTACGACGACTTCAAGTACAAGATCGGCGGAACACAGAAGCTGCTGGAAACCCTGGATAACGCCGCGGAGGGCGCTGGCGGGGGCCACGACGGTCGCTTCCCGAGCATCTTTCCCGGCTCGGGCGGCTGATCAAGGTCTACGCCCCGGGCTGAAGCACTCTCAGCCGCGGTAGTCGCGGAGACCCGCCGCCAAACGTCTCGAGCCCGTCGGCGATCTGGCGAAAACGGACGAGAGCGTCCGGTCGCATCGAGTACCAGATCCAGGTTCCGCGCCGCTCACCGTTGATCCAGCCCGCCTCGCGCAGCACGCGCAGGTGATGGGAGATCGTCGGTTGGCTGACCTGGTAGCCGGAAGCGATGTCGCATGCGCATACCGGTCCGACCTCTGCCAACTGCCGGAGGATGCGCATGCGCAGCGGATCGGCGATGGCCTGTAGAAGCTTCGTGTCGGAACGCGGTGCGGCATCCATGGGCTGCCAAGGCTAGCAGGATATATCGAGCACTGTCTATATTGACAAGCATCGATATATGGCTACAGTTCGGCTTCAGGTTCCAATTCCGCCATCGATCAGTCGAGGAACGCACCAATGTCCGAAGGCACACAGTCCACCGTCCACGAAACCGTGCGCGACCACTACGCCCGCGCAGCGTTGCGCGTTCTCGAAGAGAAGCAGGCAAGCTGCTGCGGCGATTCGTGCGGTTGCGGCGACTCCTGCTGCTCGTCGACTCAAGACGTCGGAGAGCAGATCGCGCTCTACAGCACCCTCGAGCAGCGCGAGCTGCCGGACGCCGCCGTGCTCGCCTCGCTCGGTTGCGGCAATCCCGTGGCCGTGGCGGGGCTGCGTGAAGGCGAGCGCGTCCTGGATCTCGGATCGGGCGGTGGCATCGACGTCCTTTTATCGGCGCGCCGCGTTGGTCCGACTGGCCGCGCCTTCGGCCTGGACATGACCGATGAGATGCTCGCTCTGGCCAACAAGAACGCCGTAGACGCAGGCGTCGCGAACGTGGAGTTCCTGAAGGGAATGATCGAGGACGTGCCGTTGCCGGCCGCGTCGATCGACGTGGTCATCAGCAACTGCGTCATCAACCTTGCCGCCGACAAGCAGGCGGTATTTGGCGAGATCGAACGCGTCCTGCGCCCCGGTGGTCGTCTGGGCGTGGCGGACATCGTCGCTGACGATTCGCTCACTCCAGAGCAGCGCGCGGAGCGCGGCTCGTACGCCGGTTGCATCGCCGGCGCGCTGTCCATCTCGGAGTACGAGTCGGGCCTTCGCCAGGCCGGCCTGACCGACGTTTCGATCACTCCCACCCACAGCGTTGTCGCGGGCATGTACAGCGCCATCGTCAGGGCAATCAAGCCGTCTACGCCGGCCTGAACAGAGAACCCGGTGATCGGGCCGGGATCACGTCAGCTCCAGTACATGTTTGATACGATTTGGCCAATCCCGACCCACTGACTCGGGATAAGAATCGGGATCACGGTCGCTGGAGGAACGTTGGACGCAGGCTCGCTTACCACTGGACTGCTGACCGGTCTACGCGAAGGTGTAGAAGCATCGCTGATTGTCGGGATCATCCTTGCCTACCTCGCGAAGACCGGAAACCGCCATCACTTTGGCAAGATCTGGGCCGGCACGGCCGCGGCTCTCGGCGTCAGTCTGGCGCTCGGCGTCGTCCTGTTCCTGACCCTGGGCAGCTTCGAGGAGCCGTACGAGCAACTATTCGAGGCAACGGCGATGTTCCTCGCGGCGGGCGTCCTGACCTGGATGCTCTTCTGGATGCGACGCCAGGCGCGGATGGTCAAAGGGGAGCTCCACGCCGCCGTCGATCGCGTACTGACAGGCGGCAGCGCCTGGGGCCTGGCGTTCCTGGCCTTCACCGCGGTCATTCGCGAAGGTATCGAGACCTCGCTCTTCCTGTTCGGTCAGGTCACCGCGGCAGAAGCTGGAGCGCCGAGCGTGCTGATCGGCGCCATCCTCGGTCTGGCCATAGCAGCGGCGGTTGGCTATCTCATCTACGTCGGCGCGCGAAGGATCAACTACGGCACGTTCTTCAGGCTGACCGGCCTCGCCCTCATCTTCATCGCGGCCGGGCTGCTCAGCCACGCCGTCCACGAGCTGATCGAGGTCGGTGTCATCACGTTCGGCACCCAGACTGCCTTCGACCTCAGCGCAATCCTGCCCCACGAGGGCAATGCGCTGGGCGAGTTCCTGCGTGCGCTGCTGGGCTACACGTCAACGCCCGAGGTCCTCACCCTGGCGGTGTACCTCCTCTACCTGGTGCCCGTGCTGTACCTGTACATGCGGCCCGTGCCCATCGCGGTCGCCCCGCCCACGCAGCCGGTCTCAACTACCGCCTGATTCGTCCCGCGCCTCCGAACGCACCTCCTCTGGTGCAGGTCGACTCCTGAACAACGCGAACAGCAGCAGGTCATACGCGATCTTCAGCACGCCAGTCGCAATCAGCGGCACGCCGAGGCCGAGCGGCACGAGCAGCGAGCCGGCCAATATCGGTCCGGGCACCTGTGCCACTCCGCGCGCGAGGCTGGTTACACCCGCCGTGGCCGTTCGCTCGCGCGGGTCGACCACCGCCATCGTGTAGGACTGCCGCGCCGGCACGTCCATCGACGCCAGGGCTGCGCGCGCGAGCAGGAAGGCTGCCGCCACAGGCAGGTTCGGCGCGAGGGCAAGGCCGATTAAGAAGACGCTCGAGGGGATGTGGGTAAAGACCATCGTTGCGATGAGACCGATGCGCGCCGAGAGCCAGGCCGCGATCGGGAAGGAGATCGTCGCGAGGATGCCCGACACAAAGAACAGGGCACCGGCCGTAGCCGGATCCGCGGCAAAGCGGGCGGCCAGGAAGAACGCGAGGTAGCTCTGCACGGACAGGCTGCTGGCGAACGAGTCGAGCCCGAACAGCAGGGACAGCCGCGCGACTATCGGCCGTGAGCGGTCGATGGCCAAGCGGCGCTCGAGCCTCTCCCCGGCTTCGGCGGCGCGGTCGAGCCGGGCGTGCATGGCGAGGGTGATCAGCCCTATCAGGGCGTAGGCCAGGAACGCTGGCGCATAGATGTCGGGGCCGGTCAGCCCGAGGGCGTTGCCGATCAGCGGAAGCAGGCCGACCGACAGTGCGCCCAGCGCCGCGCCCGCCGAGGCAAGCAGGTTGTACAGAGCGAACGCCGCGGTGCGCTGCCTGTCGGGCACGGACTGCGGAAGCAGGGCCTGGTCCACCGTCTGGAGCCCGGTCGACTCATTGGCGTTAACCGCAACGACGCCTGACAACGCGATCAGGGCCAGAAGGATCGGATCACGGCTCACGAGCGGGATGAGCGCCGCGCTCGCCATCAGTGCCGAGCCCGCCATCAGCAGCCGGCGCCGCCCAATCCGGTCACCCCAGCCGGCAATGATCACGGTCAGGGCCAGGGCTCCAACGAAGGCGGCAGACAGGATCAGCCCGATCTCCACGCCGGGAACGCCGATGCCCGCCAGGTAGAGCCCGAGAGCGACGGAGTTCAGCCCGAACCCGAAACTGCGCAGCGCGCGGGCCGTCACCACGATCCGACCGTTGCGGTCAAGGGACGGCAACAGGCGACTCAGCGACTCGGGAGTGGCGATTCCGCGTTGCATTCCGTCCACACTAAACGTGGCCGGAGTAGTACTTCCTGCCATCTGGCGGCAGTACCATCGGCCTATTAAGCGAGGGACCCAGCCTCGCCCGGCCCTCGACCAGATCCGGGCGACCCAAGCGCCAAGGTGCGAATCGAACAGCTCGCCCGTCTGTACGCTCGGTTCGTCGCGGCCCAACGCCTATCCGTAGTAGCGCGCGCCAGTTCCGAACTGCGTACATGACGGGCCCACAGGAAGCGGGCCTGGCCGAACGTGTGCCTCCGCGAGACGCCAACGACCCGCACGCACACGATGGTGCTGCTACGGCGATGACGTCGTCGCTTTACCAGCGCATGGTGCGCGTCGTCAGCTACCTGTTCATTGCCGCGGTGGCGGCCATCGTCACGCTCACTGGTGGCCCAACGCAGGCGGTGGTCTACGTACTGCTGGTTGTGGGGATCGTCCTGCTCGTGGTCTTCCAGGACCTGCTGCCCACTTCGAGCCTCGCCCGCTGGCGCCTGCCGCTCGAGGGCGCCTCGACGATCACCTTCCTGACGGTCCTGCTCATCCTGACCGGCGGCTATAGCAGCCCGTTCTTCTTCGGCTACATCCTGCTGCTCGGCGCCGGGTCGCTCTGGGCGACGGGCCTGGGGCCACCGATCCTGGCGGGCGTGACCGCACTGGCTTACCTGGTCGCGGTGGCCATCTCGTCCGGCCCCACGCTGCTCACGGCGGAGGCGATCGGCCGTGTGGCGTTCAACGTGGTCGCGCTCGGCCTGGTTACTTACGTGGCCTGGGTGATCGGCCGCGAACAGCGCAGGGCGCGCGAGGAAGCGCTCAGGCTGTCGCGCTTCGACCCGTTGACCGGCCTCTACAGCCGATCCTTCGTTACCTCGACGGTGGAGCGCGAGATCCCGCGCGCGGCGCGCACCGGGCGGCCGTTCGCGATGCTGATGTTCGACCTCGATGGGCTCAAGGCCGCGAACGATCGATTTGGCCACGACTCCGGGGACCGCCTGCTCCAGTCCGTCGCCGACGTCCTGCGCGGGGACATCCGCGTCACTGACGTTGCGGCGCGCTACGCCGGCGACGAATTCGTCTTGCTGCTGCCCGAAACGGATCTCCCCGGGGCCCTGCGTGTTGCCGAGAAGGTGCGCGTCGATGTCTCACGCCTCGCGCTCCCTCACGATGGCTCATTGATACGGACTTCGGCCTCCATCGGACTGGTCACATTCCCCGACGATGGCCGCACCTGGACCGAGCTGATGCGCCGCGCCGACCTGGCCATGTACGAGGCCAAGCGCCGTGGCCGCGATCAGATCGTCCACTACGCCCGCACAACCGCAGCCCGCCCTCCGCAGCCCGCGGCCACTGGTCCGCCACATGTCGCCGTTGGGCCCGGCCCGCCGATACCAGGCGTCATGGATCCGCCGGCGCAGGCGCCTCCACAGGCACCTGGACCGGTCCAGCCGCAGGGTCAACCCGAGGCCCGGGCCCAGCCGCAGCCACCTGTAGCCGATGCGCCGTTTCAGCAGACGACCACCGGCGTGCCATTTGACATCCCGCCCGAGTCGCCGCGTCCCGCCCCGTGGGAGAACAGCGGCGGCTGAACCACGTCTCAACGGAGGCTCGCGACCACCGCGCAGCAGCGGCCGAGGCCGACTGCGGAGTCTTTCCTGGAGTTAGTCCTGCGCGAAGGCCGCGCCCAGAGTGCGATGTAGCATCTCGGCGTGAGCCAACCACGCCGAGCGAGCAACGCCGGCTTCGGCACGCGCGCGATTGCGGCCGCCACCCGCGCTCCGCGCGTCGATCAGGCCCCCGACGCGGTGCCCATCTACCAGGCAGTTACGTTCAGCGCCACGGATTCCGCCGATCTGGGCGACATCCTCGCGGACCTGAAGCCGGGTTACGCCTACTCCCGGATCGACAACCCGACCTCGAACGCAATGGCTGAGGCCCTCGCCGATCTCCATGGAGCGGAAGCTGGCTTCGCCTTCGCGACAGGCATGGCCGCGGCGCACGCCATGTTCCTGTCGCTGCTGCGCGCCGGAGATCACGTTGTCGCCTCGTCCGCGCTTTACGGCAGCGTCCAGCATCTGCTCGAGAACCGATTCGGTCGGCTGGGGATAGGAACGACCTTCGCTGACGTCACAGATCTCTCCGCCGTCGAGGCCGCGTTCCGGCCAAACACGCGGCTGCTCCACGTGGAGACGATTGCCAACCCGACGATCGTGGTCGCAGATCTCCCGGCGCTCGCGGAGATCGCACACCGACACGGGGCCGTGCTGACGGTCGATAACACCTTCGCATCGCCCTACCTGTGCCGCCCGCTCGAGTTCGGTGCGGACGTGGTCTTCGAGTCGTGCACGAAGTGGATCGGCGGGCATTCGGACGTGCTCGCCGGGGTCGTCGTCGGCGATGCCGCGAGGATCGTTGACGTCAGGGCGGTGCAGGTCGACACGGGCGGCAGCCTCGCGCCGTTGAGCGCGTTTCTGGTCCTGCGCGGCATCGCCACTCTCCACGTGCGCATGGAGCGGCACACCGAGAACGCGCTCGCCGTGGCGCGCGCCCTCGAAGCACAGGATTCGGTGCAGGCTCTCTATTATCCGGGTCTGCCCAGCCACCCCCAATCGGCCGTTGCCCAGCGCATCCTGCGCGCCGGCGGTGGCATGCTCGCGTTCGACCTGGGCGAGCGCTCCGCGGCGGCGGCCTTCCTCGATGCATTGACCGTGCCGCCGCGAACAGCCTCACTCGGCAGCGTCATGACGATGGCCGTGCACCCGCCGTCAACAACCCATCGCCAGCTCGATGACGCGGCGCTCGCCGCGGCCGGGATCCGTGAGGGCCTCGTGCGCGTCTCCGTTGGGCTCGAAGACGTCGACGACCTCATCACAGACTTCGAGCACGGCCTGGCCGCGGCTCGCAACGCGGTCGCGGCGCCATCGGCCTGAGCCTCGCGGCTCAAAGTCCAGTCGGAATCGGGAATTACGAACCATCACGTCGATAACCCTTGAATCGAGCCGCACGAGTCGCCCCGCACTGAACCCTCTCGGGCGCCTGGGTTGGTATGCCTGGCGCACGCTGACCAGCGTCCGATTCGCCATCCTCCAGATCAGCATCCTGTCCGTCGGTGGCGTCATCGGGACCGTGCTCGACCAGCTTCCGGCGTTCGCACTGCACGACCCACAGGCCTACGCCGAGCAAATGGCGACCATCGAGGCCAAGTACGAGAGGCTGTCGTTCCTCGGCCTCAATGTCGGCCCGCTATTCGTTGACGTGAGCGAGCGGCTCGGGTTCTTCAGGGTCTTCTCGGCGCCTTGGTTCATCGTCCTGCTGACCGTGCTCGTCGTCAGCATCGTCGTCTGCACTCTCGATCGGACCCCACAGATGTGGCGCACCGCTCGCACCGTCCGGCTCGTCCAGGCCGCGCCTTTCTTCGACTTGCGGCTATCGGAGCGAGCGCGCTTCACCAACGCCGATAATGCCGCCGCCGACCAGCTCGTAGCGGTGTTGCGCGGGCGCCACTTCAAGGTGAAGGAAGCCATCGTCGACGCGCCTGCCGGCTCGCAGGATGCTCCGGTGCGCCACCTTTACGGCGATCGCAATCAATACATGAAGCTCGCCACGCTGTTCACCCACCTCGGCCTGATCCTGTTCCTGGCCGGCGCCGCCGTGACAACGGCCCTGGGCTACGAGACGGTGGTGTTCCTCGGCGAGGGCCAGACAGCTCCTGTCCAGGCCGTGGGCACTCCCGACAACCTGCTCGTCAAGAACGTGCATTTCGAGGCGCCAACCCGGCCGGATGGCTCGTTCGCTGACTTCCGCACGGACCTCGCGGTCTACCGCAATGGGCAGGAGGTCGCGCGCAAGATCATCCGCGTCAACGACCCGCTCGAGGTCGATGGCTACGTGTTCCACCAGAACACGTTCGGCCCGGCCGCCGAGCTCGCCATCCGCGATCCT
>CAYZEJ010000019.1:0-27957 GCA_964477545.1 uncultured Anaerolineaceae bacterium
CGCTTCGTCCATGCCTGGCTGCTTCGCCTCGACCCCGCGTGGCGGCGCCGCGCAGCCACCGAGCGGCGCGCCGACGTGGACGAGTTTTGCGCCGCCGTCGCGCGCACCGAGCGTCGCGTGGTCCAGCACGCATACTCGACGATCGGGCTGCGCGCCGAGGGTGACGTGCTGCTGTGGCGCATGGCCGAGCGGCTCGAGGACATCGACGAAACGGCGGCCGACCTGCTCGCCTCGGGGATCGGCCGCTGGCTCAGTCCCGCGATCGCGATGCTCGGCCTGACGCGACCATCGCAGTACGTCAGGCGGCCGACGACTCAGGAGCAGAGCCTGTTCGAGGGCGAGCGCTCGCGCTACCTCGTCGTCTACCCCTTCGTGAAGTCGACCGAGTGGTACCTGACGCCGCAGGCGGAACGGCAGGAGATCATGCGCGGCCACATGAAGGTCGGCCACCGCTACCCGCAGGTGCGCCAGCTCCTGGCGTACTCGTTCGGCCTGGACGACCAGGAGTTCATCGTTGCCTACGAGACCGACGACCTGGTCGGTTTCCAGGACCTGGTGCGCGAGCTGCGCGAGACCGAGAGCCGGCGATCCACAGTGAGCGATACGCCGATCATCACCGGCATCCATCGCCCGATGGCCGACGTCCTGGCCCTGCTGGGCGGCGCGGACGCGTGAGCCCGGCTGCGGCCACGACGGGGACAACCCATTCGGAGCAGCTGATGGCGCGTGCCGCGCGCCTCTTCCCCGGAGCTGTGAACTCGCCGGTACGCGCCTTCCGCGCGGTGGGCGGCGTGCCGCGCGTCATTGAGCGAGCGGCCGGAGCGCGGCTGTGGGACGTCGATGGCAACGAGTACATCGACTATATCGGCTCGTGGGGGCCGATGATCCTGGGCCACGCCCACCCTGCTGTCGTTGCCGCGGTCCAGGAGGCCGCCGCGAAGGGAACCTCGTACGGTGCACCAAATCCGCTCGAGGTTGAGCTGGCCGAGGAGATCGTGGCCGCCATGCCGTCCATCGAGCGGCTGCGCTTCGTCTCGTCCGGGACGGAGGCGGCGATGAGCGCGCTGCGCGTGGCGCGCGGCTTCACCGGCCTACCGAAGATCATCAAGCTCGCCGGCGGCTACCACGGGCACGCCGACGGGCTGCTGGTGCGTGCCGGTTCAGGCGCCGCGGGGATCGGCCAGCCGACATCCGCGGGGGTGACCGAGGCAACCGCGCGCGACACGCTCGTCACGCCGTACAACGACCTCGATGCGGTCGCCGCGCTGCTCGACGAGCATCGCGGGCAGGTGGCGGCGCTGATCGTCGAGCCAGTCGCGGCGAACATGGGCGTCGTCCCACCGGCCGACGGTTACCTCGACGGTCTGCGACGGCTCACTGCAAACGCCGGCGCGCTGCTGATCTTCGACGAAGTGATCACGGGCTTCCGCGTCGCGCGCGGCGGTGCGCAGGCGCTCTACGGTGTGACGCCGGACCTGACGGTGCTGGGCAAGATCATCGGCGGCGGGCTGCCGGTGGGCGCGTACGGTGGTCGCGCCGACGTTATGGCGCTGGTTGCGCCCGACGGGCCCGTGTACCAGGCCGGCACCCTGTCGGGCAACCCGCTGGCGATGACCGCCGGGCTGGCCACGCTCCGCGCGCTCACGGATGACGTCTACCAGCGTCTGGAGGAGTACGGCGCCGAGCTGGAGGCCGCGCTCGTGGGAGACATCGAGGGCTTTGAGCTCGACGCACGCATCACGCGAGTGGGCTCGCTGTTGACTGTCTTCTTCGAGGACGACGCGAGGTTCGCACGGTTCTTTCACGACATGCTCGACCGTGGCGTGATGCTGCCACCGTCGCAGCAGGAGGCCTGGTTCATCTCGGCCGCCCACGGCCAATCGGAGCTCGAGCAGACGCTCCACGCGGCTTTCGAGGCATTCCGGGTTGACTGAGACCCTCGCCCTCAGTTCGATGACCGGTGAGCAGCGCATGCTCGCGGCCGCGCGGCTCGAACCCGTTGACCGGACGCCAGTCTGGTTCATGCGGCAGGCCGGTCGCTGCCTCGCCAACTACCGCGCCCTGCGCGAGCGATACGACATCCTGACGCTGGCCAAGACGCCCGAGTTGTGCGCCGAGGTCACGCTCATGCCGATCGAGGCTTTCGGAGTCGACGCCGCGGTGATGTTCGCGGACATCATGCTGCCGCTGGAGCCGATGGGTGTCGAGCTCGAGATCCAGCCCGACGTCGGCCCGATCATCCACAACCCGATCAGGTCGGCGGCCGACGTCGACCGGTTGCGGACGACCGAGCCGGACGATGACCTCGCGTTCGTGATGGACGCCATTCGCCTGGTGCGCGGCCGCCTGTCCGGCGACCGGGCTGTGATCGGCTTCTCGGGTGCCCCATTCACGCTCGCCTGCTACCTGGTCGAGGGCCGCCCGACGCGCGACTACGCGCGTGCCAAGTCGTTCATGTTCAGCGAGCCGGACGCGTGGCGATCGCTGATGGAGAAGCTGAACGCTGTGGTCATCGACTACCTCCGGGCGCAGGTCCGAGCCGGCGCCCAGATCGTGCAGCTGTTCGATTCGTGGGTCGGTGCGCTCGCCCCGGCCGACTACGAGCGCTACGTCCAGCCCCATGTCGCCAGCATCTTCGACGCGTTGCGTGATGTCCCGACCGTGCATTTCGGCGCGGGAACTGCGGCGCTCCTCGAGCTCATGGCTGCGGCCGGCGGCGACGTCATCAGCGTCGACGCCCACCAGTCGCTGGACGTCGCGTGGCAGCGGATCGGCTACGGGCGGGGCGTGCAGGGAAACCTGGATGCCACCCGCGTCCTGGCCGGCTGGGAGGCGACCGAGGCCGGTGCCCGGGACGTGCTGGAGCGCGCCGGAGGGCGGCCCGGGCACATCTTCAACCTCGGCCATGGCGTGCTGCCGGAAAGCGATCCGGGGGTGCTGCGACGGTTAGTCGAGTTCGTGCACGCCGAAACATCGCGATGAACGCGCCGGTCGCCGCCGGGGAACGATACGGCGTGCTCTTGATGACCTACGGCTCGCCCTCGTCGCTGGACGACGTGCAGCGCTACATCACTGCAGTGGGTGGCGGGCGAGAGCCCTCGTACGAGCTGGTGGCCGAGTTCCGGCGACGCTACGCGGTGATCGGCGGGTCGCCGCTGATCGTGATCACCCAGGCTCAGGCGAGCGCGCTCGAGGCGCGGCTGGCCGGCGAGGCCCTCGTGCGGGCCGGAATGCGCTTCTCGGCACCGTCGATCGCGGACCAGCTGCGGGCACTCGCGGATCTCGGCGTGCGCCGCGTAGTGGCCATCGTGATGTCGCCCCAGTACTCGGAGCTCCTGATGGGCGGTTATGCGCGCGCGCTCGACGCCGCCCGGGTGGAGCTCGGCGACAGATCACCCGCGGTTGAGCTGGCCGGGGCGTGGCACCTCGAGCCGGCATTCGTCGATGCCCTTGCCGGGCGCGTCATCCGGGCGCTGGATTCCGTCCCAGCCGACGAGCGACAGGGCGTCGCGGTGCTCCTCACGGCGCACTCCCTGCCGCGCCGCGTGGCCGACCGGGAGCCGGATTACATCGAGCAGCTCCGGGCTACGGCGATTGCCGTAGCTGAGCATGCCGGCCTCGAGACGGAGCGCTGGACCTTCTGCTGGCAGAGCGCCGGCCACGAGCCCGGCGAGTGGATGAAACCGGATTTCGCCGACCTGATGCCGCAACTGGCTGCGGCCCGTCATCGTTCAGTGCTGGTGGCACCGGTGCAGTTCCTGGCCGATCACCTCGAGATCCTGTACGACCTGGACGTCGGCGCGCGGGAGCAGGCCGAGGCTGCCGGTCTGGTCTATTCGCGCACGGAGTCGCTCAACGTCGACGAGCGCTTCATCGACGCGCTCGCCGCCGTGGCGCGCCGGAGCTGGGTCAACGTCTCATACGCGGCGGAAGACGCCAAGTAAGCTCAGGGTCGATTCACAGCAAGCTCTAAGCTTCCGCGAGTGGAATATGGCACATGACGACACTTGCATCGCGCGCAGCCGCGCCCTCCGGCAGACCTGAAGCAACCGAGACCGATCGCCGCGGGCGCGTCCTCGTGGTCGACGATGAGGCCCCGATCACCGAGCTCCTATCGACCGCCCTGCGCTACATGGGCTACGAGGTGACGACCGCACGGACCGGAGCGGCTGCCCTGGAATCGGCCTCCCGCACTCCACCCGATCTCGTCGTGCTCGACGTGATGCTCCCCGATATCGACGGCTTCGAGGTCTGTCGCCGACTGCGCGCCGATGGCGATTTTGTGCCAGTTATCTTCCTCACCGCGCGGGACGCGGAGGACGACCGGGTGACGGGATTCATCCGCGGCGGCGACGACTACGTGACCAAGCCCTTCTCGCTCGAGGAGCTGACACTGCGCATTGCTGCGCTGTTGCGGCGGACGAAGGCAGCCAACGGTGGGACGCCCGATTCACAGCGGCTGCGCTACCGCGACCTGGAGATGGACGAAGACCGACACCAGGTTTGGCGCGCCGGCGATGAGGTCCGACTCTCACCTACGGAGTTCCGACTGCTGCGCTATCTCCTGCTCAACGCCGAGCGGGTGCTTTCGAAGCAGCAGATCCTCGACCACGTGTGGCAGTACGACTTCAACGGTGACGACAACGTCGTCGAGACCTACATCAGCTACCTGCGCCGCAAGCTCGACTCGGGCCACGACAAGCTGATCCGCACGGTCCGCGGCTTCGGGTACACGCTCCGCGCCGAGGCCGCCTGACGACCAGCAGGCAGAGCAGCGAGGCGCCCGCATGACGCTCCGGTCGCGCCTGCTCCTGACGCTCGGCGTCCTGCTCGCGGCTGCGCTCGTCGTAACCGGAGCGCTGGTCGCCGGGCTCACGCGCGCCAACCTGATCCAGCTCGTCGACGACGATCTGCGCAACGCTCGCACGACCGACGTGGCCAACATTGGTCCGGGACCGCGCGGTGGGAACGATCCCACGGGCAGGCGCTTCGCGCTCCTCGTCCTTAACGGCGAGGGCGAGATCCTCGAGAAGTTGCCGTCGGGCCGGGCCTACGCGCCCGATCCGTTGCCGTTGCTGCCGTCCGGCACCGAGCCAGCGTTGCCCTTTGGGGACATCGTCGAGCGGCCGGCGATCGATGCGTCGATGTCGTATCGGGTGCTCACGCTGCACGCGCCGCAGTCGCTGACCTTTGTCCTGGCGGCGCCGTTGCGTGAGGTGGAAGCGTCGATCGGCGTGCTGGCCCGTGCGCTCGTGCTGGTGGGCATCGTTGTGCTCGGGGGCATGCTGTTGATCGGCTGGCTCATCATTCGGCGCGGGTTGCGACCGCTGGAGCAGATGACCGGGACGGCGGAGCGGATCTCGGCCGGCGACTTGTCGTCCCGGGTCGGCGTCCGTGATGACGGTTCCGAGGTTGGCCGGCTCGGACACGCGTTCGACACGATGCTCGATCAGATCCAGTCGGCGTTCGAATCGCAGCGCGCCGCGCTCGTAGCGAAGGAACGGTCCGAGACGCAGCTGCGCCAGTTCGTGGCCGACGCGTCCCACGAGCTGCGCACTCCGTTGACGGCTGTGCGCGGGTACGCCGAGCTCTACCGCGCCGGCGGCCTCTCCGAGGAAGCGGCGCTTGAGCAAGCGATGGCGCGCATCGGCACGGAGAGCCGACGCATGGCGGCGCTGGTCGAGGATCTGCTGCTGCTGGCGCGGCTGGACCAGGGCCGGCCACTCCGCGCCGATTCGGTGGTGCTGACCGATTTGGTCAACGACGCGTTGAACGACGTGCGCGCGGTGGAGCCGGGGAGGCCGGTGCGCGCTGACATTGAGCCGGGCGTTGTCGTGCACGGTGACGAGGACCGACTGCGGCAGGTTATCGGGAACCTGTTCACGAACGTGCGCGTGCACACGCCCGGGGAGACGCCCGTGGATGTGTCGCTTGCCGCGCGCGACGGGGTTTCGGAGCTCCGCGTGTCGGACCACGGGCCGGGCGTCGATCCGGACCACGTCGAGCACATCTTCGACCGCTTCTACCGTGCCGACACGGGCCGCTCACGTGACCGCGGCGGGGCCGGCCTGGGCCTGTCCATCGCGGCGTCCGTCGCACTGGCACACGGCGGCACGATCGCGTACACGGAAACGCCCGGCGGCGGGGCCACGTTCACGCTGACGCTCCCCCGCCCCTGACCGACCCCGCCCGTCGTTTCGGAGGGCCGACAAAGACAAGGGCATCTGGCGGATGCTGACCCGCCCGCAGAAGTCGCGTCAGCGTCGCGAAGGTAAGCCGTGCCAGTCCCGAAAACAGCCCCGGATTCTCTCGCAGGACGCGCCTGTTGGCGTGCGTATCCGCGACGAGCACCACGAGGCTGTCGACGGAATCGTCGCGTCGTTTCAAGTTGATCCGGCGCTCGGTCGCCTGAGCATCGCGGATACGCATCTCCATCTCGAAACCCGTCCGCGCGCCCAGGCCCGTCACCTGAGCGTCCCAGGCACGTTGCTCGAAGGGCCGATCCGGACGTTGCGGAAGTGGAACTTCGGTTCGAGACGTCAATGGGGCTGTCACGTTCGCGAGAACCACCGCCAAGCGCTCGGCTTGGGCGGCGTCCCGGAGTGGGCTTGGTCCGGGGAACAGGCGCGTCCACAGATCCAGCCCCAAGACGGCTGCGACGATGTTCGCTACGGCGAGAGTCAGGCTGTTGAGCTTGCCCGCCTCGATGCGCGTGTAGGTCGACCGCGATATGCCCGCCGCATCGGCAACCTGCTGCTGGCTCATTCCGATCGCCACGCGTTTTTCCCTGAACTCGTCACCGAGCGTGGTCAGCGCCTGCCGTCCGCGGCGCACTCCTCGCGCGACGAGCCGTTCGACCGTGGCCATCTGCCGACGCTACCAAGCGACCTTAACCCGGCAATTACCGTCTGCTTCACCGGCAATTGTTCCTGGAGGGCACCACTCGGCCGGCAACCGCCCGGTATTCATTTATAGCGACGCCAAAGGTGCGGTGAGGGCACAGACGGCCCAATTCTTCGGCCACAAGTGCGTGGCCAGCACGTCGACTCACCAATTGGTCCTCAGTGGTGCGTGAGGTGCACATCCCACGGCGTGCCACGTCGGTCGCACCCCTGACTCGGGCGCGCAACGAGAAGCCGGAGGGCCCAATGAGGGTCCTCCGGCTTCAAGGAGAGAGGGGTCTGACCGGAGCGTCCGAGGGAGATAGGCCCTCCGGTCAGTGGGGGTTTACGAGTTAGCCAGTCGGTGTCGAGTCGTCCGTGTCAGGAGCCGGAACAAGCTCGCCCGGGCCGTGATGGCCGCGGCCGTGACCACCCGGACCGCCGAAGAAGTGGCCGAAGGGCCCGACGGACTGAAGCTCTTCCTGCGTGATCTGGCCGTCGGCCAGGATGTCGCTCAGGTTGGTGAACGGGTTGTCCGCAGGGAGCTGGGCAATCTCGTCGGCCGAGATCACGCCGTCCTCGAGGAAGCCCTGGATCTGGGTCCACATTGCCTGCATCTGCTCGCGCTCGGCCTCGAGCTCGGCACGTCGCTCTTCCGCCGCAGTCGTCAGCGCAGAGGTGACCGCATCGGACTGCGCCTGGGTGATCGTGCCCGCGCTGACGAGGTTGGCCAGCACGTCCTCGAGCAGCGAATCGCGCTCGATCCCGACCGTGAGGCCGACGCCTTCATCTTGGTTGGGCGCAAGGAGCGACTGTGCCGTGTCGGCCAGGCCGGGCGCAGCGGCCGCTACCGCGGCTCCCGCTACGAGGAGGAAGCCCGCGACGGGCAACCAGATCAAACGTTTCATGACGGAGACCTCCAGCAAGTTGGTGTTCGCGCCAGGCGTTTGGGCCGCCTGATCAACCCCGATGCTGGAGTCGGGTGCTTGGGTCCGTCTGTCGGTCGGCTGGAGGTTGGCTGTGAATCGACCGCAAATCTCCGGCCAGAAACGCGGAACCCGCCGGACCGTCAGATAGGGCGGATCAACATCACCCCATCGCGGATCGGCACTGTCACGCATTCCACCCGTGGGTCGGCCATGACGTGGTCGTTGAACCTGCGCAGCGCAACGATGTTCTCCGAGGTGTCACTCTCATCGACAACACGACCGGACCACAGGACGTTGTCGACCGCAATAACCCCGCGATCTGAGAGCAGAGGATGCGCCGCTTCGTAGTAGTCGACGTATGAGGGCTTGTCGGCATCGATAAACATGAAGTCGAACGTCCCTTCGAGCGCCCGCACAGTCTCGAGGGCCGGGCCGACGCGCACTTCGATCATGTCGGCATAGGGCGAGCGAGCAATGAACCGACGCGCCATGTCGGCGTGCGTGGCATCCAGCTCGCAGGTGATCAGCCGGCCGTCACTGGGAAGCGCCTCGGCCATGGACAGGGCCGAGTAGCCGGTAAATGTGCCGATCTCAAGCACACTCCGCGCGCCGACCGCAGCAACGAGCATCTTCAGGAACCTGCCCTCGAGTCGGCCGACCATCATGTTGTGGGCTTTTGAGAATTCGCGGGTGGCCTGCGCGAGCTCGATCAGGAGCTCGGGCTCGGATGACGTGTGCTCCGTCGCGTACGCCTCGACGGCGGGATCCGTTATTTCAGTCATGGACGAGATACTACCGACCCGCGGCTTTGTAAAGTGACTTGACAAAGCCTCCATTGCCGTGCGACAACACGCTTTGTCAACTGAGTTGGCAAAGTCGGGCGCGGGGAATTGGGGGCGCGGCCAGGTGTGAGGGAAATTGGCCACTCTTCCTGAACGGGCGACCCACCAACAGACCAGGACCTTCAACCAGCAGCTCGTGCTGCGTGCCATCTACGACCGCGCCGCGGTCAGCCGGGCAGAGGTCGCGCGCGTCACCGGTCTGACTCGGACGTCTGTCAGCGATCTCGTGAGCGAGTTGCTCACCGAATCTCTCGTCGAGGAAGTCGGCCGCGGCCCCTCTACCGGCGGCAAGGCACCAATCCTGCTGCGCATGCGCGCCGACGGTCGGCACCTGATCGGCCTCGACCTTGGCGAGTCGGCATTCAGCGGCGCGGTCGTAGACCTGCGCGGCAACATCGTCCGGTCGCTCAGCCTGCCGCTCCATGGGCGCGATGGCAACGAGGCAGTGGAACACGTATACGCACTCATCGACGGCCTGGTCGGCGGCAACGGCCGAAGCCCACTCCTGGGCATCGGCATCGGCGCCCCCGGGCTGGTCGACTCCCGAACTGGAACGGTGCGCTGGGCAGTCAACCTTGCCTGGGAGAACCTCCCGCTGGGCCCGATGATCGAGGAGCGCTTCGGCGTCCCCGTCGTGGTGGCCAATGACAGCCAGGCGGCGGCGGTCGCGGAGCTGACCTTCGGGCTGGAGTCACGCCCGGGGAACCTCGTCGTGGTCCGCGTCGGACGTGGCATCGGCGCCGGGATCATCCTCAACGGCCAGCTTTTCGGTGGCGACGGGTCGGGCGCGGGGGAGATCGGACACACGATCTTCGGCGACGGGCGTGAGCGCTGCCGATGCGGACGAATCGGCTGCCTCGAGACGATCGCCAGCATGCGCGCGATGGTTGCCGCCGCCCACCGGCTGGTTCCCTCGGTCAGCGACGACGACAGCCTCGTCGCGGCCCTCCAGAAGGGTGACCAGCGCGTCCGCAGCATCGTCGTACATGCGGGCGCGATGCTCGGACTTGCCATCGCCGCTGTTATCGCGACGGTCAACGTCAATCACGTCATCCTCGTCGGGCCGGCCGTAGCCCTGGGCGACGAGTGGCTCAACGCAATTCGGCAGCGCGCAGCCGCGAGCGCATTGCCGTTACTCGCCGAGAGCACACACATCGAGCTGGGCGCGGGCCACGACAACGTGGTGATGCTCGGCGCCTCTGCCCTGCTGATGACCCACGAGCTCGGGCTCAGCCTGACCCGATGAGCCTTCTGACAATCGGCATCGACGTCGGCGGAACCAAGACCGCCTGCGTGATCACCGACGGCGCGGACCGCATCCTCTTCCACGACGTCGTCCCAACCGACGCGGCAGCCCTGACCGACCAGATCATCGGACTCGCCCGAAGCGCCGTCGGCAGCCTGCCATCAACCGGCGAAAACAGCGCGGGCGACGTTGCCGCCATCGGCGTCGCGGTGCCCGGACAGGTCGAGTCGCGCAAGGGCACATCCGAACTGGCCGTCAATCTCGGCGCTCCCGAGATCGACCTTGGGTCGACGGTCGAGGCGCAAACGGGCCTCCCCTGTTTCGTCGAACACGACGCACGTGCCGCTGCGACTTGGGTGTACGAGCGAGCCAAGGGCGGGGAGCATGACGGCGCGGACCTGTGCTACCTCAGCGTCGGCACCGGCATCGCGGCGGGCATCGTGCTCGGCGGCCGCTCGCTGAGTGGCGAAACCGGCCTCGCCGGTGAAGTCGGCCACACCATCGTCGACCCAGATGGAGCCAGGTGCCCATGCGGGTCGATCGGCTGCCTCGAGACCGTCGCCGCCGGACCGTCGATCGCCCGCGCCGCCCGTTCGGCTGTTGCCGACGGCCGTCCGACATCGCTCTCGGTCAACGCGAGTGCCGCAGACGTCCTGGAAGCCGCCGCGGATGGCGACGAACTGTCTATGGAGATCACCAATCGCGTCGCAGAGCATCTCGCCCGGGCCGTTCGCGGCCTCGTGTTGACGCTTGGCGTGCAGCGCATAGTCATCGGCGGTGGCGTGGCCGCCAGCGGCAACGCTCTCCTCTCACCAATCAAGCAGGCGCTCGCTCGTGAGCGACGCGTTTCACAGCTGGTCGAGACCGCATTCGCCGGCGCCAGCGTTGAGCTGCTCTCACCAAACCTCGAGCCCGGCGCGCGCGGCGCGGCGTCAATCGCCCGCCAGCGCATCAGCGCCAGACAAGGAGAGGGGGTGGCAGAGAGATAGATCATCCAAGGAGGAGCACAGGATTAGAAAATCGAATCTACCGAGCCCACCCTGATGGGCGACACTTACGCTGCGGGAATAGAGAAAACCTGCAAGGAGGAGGAGTATTGATGGGGAACAAGAACTGGTGGGCCATGATGGTCGTCACCGTCATGGTCGCGTTGGCTTGTAGCACTACAGGTTCGCCAACGACCGCACCAGCAGCAACTACGGCACCGCCACCGGCGCTACCGGGTACGCCGACCGGCTACGCGGAGCTCGACCAGGCACTCACTAGCGAGGCCTTCAAGGGCAAGACCGTTTCGATCCAGACGCAGTGGATCGGCGGCGAGGGCGCGAACTTCGCGGCCGCGATCGCCGACTTCGCCAAGGCGTCCGGGATCACCATCCAGGTCGACAGCATTGGCTCCAGCCATGAGACCGTTCTGCGGACGCGCATCGAAGGCGGGGAGCCGCCCGACCTGGCCATGCTCGCCCAGCCGACGGCCGTCCTGGCATACGGCGCTGATGGCAGGCTGGTCGACGTTTCGACGTTCATGACCGGCACCTTCGCGGACGACCATTCTGCGACCGTTGGTCTGGTCACAGCCGACGGCCACGTGTGGGGCATTCCCTACAAGGCCGACGTCAAGTCGACCGTCTGGTACCCGATCAAGTCATTCGCCAAGCACGGCTACACGGTCCCGACGACGTGGGCCGACTTGCTCGCGCTGTCTGACAAGATCGTTGCCGACGGCAAGGGCAACCCGTGGTGCATGGGCATGGAGGCGGGAACCGCCACCGGCTGGCAGGCCACGGACTGGATCGAAGAGGTAATGCTCCGAACCCAGACGCCCGAGACGTACAACGCCTGGATCGCAGGCGATCTGAAGTTCAACTCGCCCGAGGTCAAGGCGGCCTTCGACGAGGTCGGCAAGATCTTCTTCGGTACGAACTACGTCCTCGGCGGTAGCACGGCGATCGTTTCGACGCCTCAAACCGAGCCGTTCGATGGAGCCTTCCCCGCGGCTGGATCCGACGACTGGGACAACCACACACCGAAGTGCTGGATGCACAAGATCCCGACCTGGTACGGGCCTGACTTCTTCCCGGACGTCCGGGCAGGCGGTCCGGGCACCGTGACCAAGTACGAGATCGGCACCGACATCGGCATCTTCTACCTGCCGCCGCTCAACGACGCCCAGGGCCCAGCTGCCCTCGGCTCGGCGGACACCCTCATGGTCCTGGAGGATCGACCCGAAGTCCGGGCCGTCGCTCAGTTCCTCTCGACACCCGCTGGTATCCAGCGGTGGATCGAGGCGGGCAGCGCCATCTCCGCCAATAACAAGACGCCAGCGGCGTGGTACGAGGGCTTCTACAAGCTCGACGTCGCGTCCAAGATCGTCAACAACGCGTCCTACCTTGGTTTCGATGCTTCAGACCTCATGCCGCCGGAAGTCGGCGCGGGAGCGTTCTGGACGCAGTCCGTGGAGTGGATCCGCGCAAATGGAACCAACACAGACGCTGTACTAACGGCAATCGACGCGGCCTGGCCCGCCGAGTAACGGCGGCCTGACGCAACTGACAGAGAGCGCGCTGCCAAACGGCAGCGCGCTCTCTTAATATCCGCGCGAGGAGGCAGGGAGCAGATGTCCGTCGCGGCCAAGCCCAAAGATTCCGTAGAGCAGGCCGGCCTGTCCAGATTGCTGGTGCCGCTCGGTGCCCTTCTCGGTCTCATCCTGATCGTTGTCGGCGTGATCGTGATGAAGGACCCGCTTGCGGGCCAGCACATGCTCGCGTCGATCTACGACCTTCTCGGCAACACCGCCGGCGCCGAACAACTGCGCCAGAACCAGGGCGACGTCTTCATCGCCAAGCTGCTGTTGGCGCTCGTCGCGCTGGTCGTCGGCGTCGGGGGCATCTGGATGCTCTTCGCAGGAGCGAGCGCCATCGTTGGACTCGGATCGCCCCGGCTACAGGAACGAGTGCTGCCGTGGATTTTCGTTATCCCGGCCCTGCTCCTCCTGACCGTCTACCTCGTCTATCCCACGATCGCAACGTTCGTCTCGAGCTTCACGGACAACCTCGTCCGCGGGGACCCGCTGACGCATTACAGGAAGCTTCTCGAGCCGGAGTTCCTGGCGATTTTCCGCAACAACCTCATCTGGCTGGTGGTCGGGACGGCGGGCAGCGTCGGGCTCGGTCTCCTTGTTGCCGGGCTAGTGGATCGCGTGCGTCGGGAGGCGCTGGCCAAGACATTCGTCTTCCTGCCGCTCGCAATCTCACTGGTCGGGGCGTCGGTGATCTGGCGCTTCGTGTACCAGTGGCGGCCGGAGGGTCAACCGCAATACGGCATGCTGAATGCGATCGTCACCGCGTTCGGCGCCGACCCCGTGCCATTCATCCAGACACCGCCGATCAACACGTTCGCGCTGATCGTGATCATGGTCTGGCTACAGACAGGGTTCGCGATGGTCGTCCTCTCCGCCGCGATCAAGGGCGTCTCCGTCGAGATCCTCGAGGCCGCCCGACTGGACGGCGCCGGCGAGCGCCAGATCTTCTTCGGCATCATCGTGCCGATCATCAAGGGCTCGATCATCACTGTCGCGACCACGATCGCAATTGCCATCCTGAAGATTTTCGACATCGTCTACGTCATGACCGGCGGGCGCTTCGACACTGATGTGGTGGCCAACCGGATGTTCGTGGAGAAGTTCCAGTTCTTCAACGACGGCCGAGCGGCGGCACTCGCCGCCGTCCTCTTCATAGCGGTGTTGCCAATCATGTTCGTCAACGTGCGCAACCTGCGCCGACAGGGACTCGGATCATGACCGCGCCCGCCAAGGCAGTTTCTAGAGCCGGGGCGCGTACCGCCTGGCGACCGGCATTCCTCCAGCGCGCGCCGATTCGGATTGCCGTAATCGCGATCTGCGTCCTCTGGACGCTGCCCACCCTCGGCCTGTTCGTGACCTCGTTCCGCAACCCCTTGGACATCACCTCTTCGGGCTGGTGGGAGGCGCTCCTGAACCCGATCAGGGAGGGCCAGTGGACGCTGGCGAACTACGGCACCGTCCTCGGCGGCGAAGGGATGGGCAACGCCTTCCTGAACAGCCTCATAGTGACGATCCCCGCAACTGTCATCCCGATCACGATCGCCGCGTTTGCGGCCTACGCGTTCGCGTGGATCAAGTTCCCCGGGCGTGGCGTCCTGTTCGCGGTCGTTGTCGGACTGCTCGTCGTTCCGTTGCAGATGTCGCTGATACCCGTACTGCGCCTGTACAGCGAAGGCGGCCTGTACGGCACGTTCCTGGGCATCTGGCTCGCCCACACCGCGTTCGGCCTGCCGCTCGCGATCTTCCTGCTTTACAACTTCATCTCGCAACTGCCACGCGACCTCTTCGAGTCGGCCGCAATCGACGGCGCCTCGCACTTCCAGGCGTTCATCAAGATCGTCCTGCCGCTGTCGGTTCCAGCGCTCGGCGCCTTCGCGATCTTCCAGTTCCTGTGGGTCTGGAACGATCTTCTCGTCGCACTCGTGTTCCTCGGCGTGGGTGCCGATCTGCGAGTGATGCCTGCCGCGCTGTATACGCTGGTTGGCAGTCGCGGGGAGCAGTGGCACATCCTGACCGCGGGCGCGTTCCTGACGATGATCCTGCCGCTGACGGTGTTCCTGCTGCTCCAGCGCGCATTCGTACGAGGGATCCTGGCCGGCTCCGTCAAGTAACGGGCTCATAGCCACCCAAATGATCTCGTCGCAGCTCATGATCGCGTTCGGCGGACATGAGCTGCCTTCGGACGTGGCCAGCGCCATCGCGGCGCGACCCGTCGCCGGGGTCACGCTGTTTAGAAAGCCAAACGTCGATTCCGCCGCCCAGGTCCGCGCGCTGACCGCGGCTCTCCAGGCAGCAGCCCCGGCCGACTCCCGGCCGCTCCTTATCGCAGCCGACCAGGAAGGCGGCCAGCTGATCGCGCTGGGCGATCAGACCACGCAATTCGCCGGAGCCATGGCGATCGGCGCGGCGGGTTCAGAGGAGCTCGCCGAGCGGGTCGCCCGCGCAACGGCGCGCGAGCTGCTCGCCATGGGCGTGAACGTCAATTACGCACCCGTGTGCGACCTGGCAACGAACCCGGCCAATCCCGCGCTGGGCATCCGCTCGTTCGGGGATGATCCAGCTGCCGTGGCGGGTCTCGTCGCGGCCACTGTGCGCGGGCTCCAGGCGGAGGGCGTCGCCGCGACCGTCAAGCACTTCCCCGGTCACGGGGACATCGCGGTCGACACTCACCATGACCTAGCGATAGTCGACCGGTCACGCGAGCAGCTCATGGCGCGCGAGCTCGTTCCATTTCGAGCTGCGATCGAGGCTGGTGCGCGGCTGGTCATGGCCGGCCATTTCGCACTTCCGGCGCTGACTGGTGACGAATCTCTTCCGGCCAGCCTCGCCCGAGCGGTCATCACCGACCTGCTGCGCGACCATCTGGGCTTCAATGGGCTGGCGATCACCGACGCACTGGATATGCACGCCCTCGCCCAGGGCGCAGGACAGATCGTGGACGCCATCTGCGCCATTCGCGCGGGTGAGGACCTGCTCCTGGGCACGCCCGATCCCGAGCAGATCCGGCGCCTCGAGGAGGGGCTCGGGCAGGCCGAGCGACGCGGCCTGACAGACCCCCGCGCCCGGCAGATCTCCGCCGAGCGGCTGGCGGCAGTCCGAGGCTGGCTGGCCACGTTCGAACAGCCGCCGCTCGACGTAGTGGGTTGCGCCGAACACGCGGAGCTTGCCGCGGAGCTGGCCGCACGTTCCATCACTCTCGTACGGAATGACGAGGGCCTGTTGCCCGTGCGACTGGCGGCGGATGCGCGGATCTGTGTGGTGCAGCCCGAACCGGCCGACATGACGCCTGCGGACACGTCCTCTTACTCCCCGCCCCTGCTCTCGCATGCAATCGCCCGCCGGCATGCCGCGACCGACGAGTTCGTCGTGGATGTCTCCCCTTCCGAATCAGATACCGCGTCCCTTGTCAGGGGCCTCGTCGGGTACGACCTCATCGTCCTCGGCACGGTCGCGGCGCACCTGATGCCGGCGCAGGCCGAGCTTGCGCGCCAGGTGGTGGCGCTGGGACAGCCGACGGTAACCGTGGCCTTGCGAACGCCCTGGGACCTCAGCGCCTACCCCGAGGCGCGGACGCACGTCTGCGCGTATGGGATCCTGCCGCCGACGATCGAGGCGCTCGCCTCCGCGTTGTTCGGTGAGACCCCGTTCAGTGGGCACTTGCCGGTGGAGATCACGGGCCTCCATCCCCGCGGGCACGGGCTCGTCGCTTGACCCGGACCCTTGCCATCGTTGGCGGCAGCGTCATATCCGACGGTCAGCTGGCCGACGGGGTGGTCGTTATTCGCGAAGGGCTGATAGTCGGCGTCGGTCCAGCGGCGTCGACTGCAATCCCGCCCGACGCCGACCGCCTGGACGCGAGCGGCCTCCTGGTCGCGCCCGGTTTGATCGACATTCAGATCAACGGCGGCTTCGGGCACGACTTCACGGACGAGCCGTCGTCGATGTGGGAGGTCGGCGCGCGCCTGACGCAATTCGGCGTGACTGCTTTTCTCCCAACGATCATCAGCTCGCCTCGCCGAGCGCGCGATGTCGCCCGCGCTGCCGTTGGACGATCGGCTCCGGACGGCTACCGCGGCGCCATGCCGCTGGGGCTCCACCTCGAGGGACCGTTTCTGAACCCATCCGCGTCCGGAGCCCACGATCCCTCTCTGCTGCGAGTTCCGGCTGACGCTGATCCCGACGTCCACGACTGGTCGCCGGCCAATGGTGTGCGCATGGTCACACTCGCGCCCGAGCTGCCGGGTGCGCTCGAACTCATTACCGCTCTCGCGACGCGCGGGGTGTTGGTGTCGGCAGGACACAGCGCGGCGACTTACGACCAGGCGATCGCGGGCATCCACGCAGGAATCATGTACGCCACGCATCTCTTCAACGCCATGCCCGTGCTAGACAAGCGAGAGCCGGGCCTCGTCGGCGCCGTCCTCGACGACGATCGAGCGGTCGCAGGGCTGATCGTGGACGGCGTCCATCTCCACCGGGCGACGGTTCGGCTGGTTGCTGCGTTGTTGGAGCGTTCCCACGTGCTATCCCTCGTGACCGATGCAACCGCGGCCTTGGGCATGCCTGCGGGCAGATACACCCTCGGCAGTCGCACTGTCGTTCTCGATGGGCGTACCGTGCGGGTTGCCGACGATGGCCGCCTCGCAGGTTCGGCGCTATCAGCTGACGCAGCTCTGCGCAACCTCCGGGAGGCCTCGGGCTGGTCAGCGGTGGACGTGATCGGCACGATGACCAGCGTGCCGGCAGGCCTGCTCGGTCTCGCCGACCGCGGCCAGATCGCGGTATCGCGCCGCGCCGACCTCGCACTATTAACGCCCGACCTCGAGGTCGTAGCAACTTTCGTCGGGGGCCAGCCCGTGCACGGCCCGTGGGAGTGATCCAGTGGGACTGAGAGCCGAGATCCTCGAGCAGCCCGCAGCCGCGCGCCGCCTGCTCGACGGCGCCGCAGAGTCGTTCGCGCCACTCACCGACGAGTTGCGTAAGCGGCGCCCAACGTTCGCGCTGATCGCGGCGAGGGGAAGCTCGGACAACGCCGCGCTCTACGCCCAGTACCTGTTTGCAGTGCGGAACGGGCTCATCACCGCGCTGGCGGCACCGTCCACGATCACGCTCTATGGCGCGCGGCCGCGCATGGCGGAAGCGCTGGTCATCGGCATCTCGCAGTCGGGCCGCTCCCCGGACATCATCGCCGTGCTCGACGAAGCCCGAAGTCAGGGCTCGGTGACCGTGGCAATCACCAACGACCCAACATCGCCCCTCGCCACCGCGGCCGCCCACGTTATCGACCTCCGGGCCGGTCCGGAACTGGCCACGGCCGCCACCAAGACGTACACCGCCGAGCTGCTCGCCGTGGTCCTGCTGTCGCACGCTTTGGATGCGCCGACAGAAACCGAGAACGAGGCGGTCGCCGGCGTGCCCGCGCTCCTCGAGTCAGCGCTAGAGGTGGAGCAAGCAGCGCGCGTCGTGGCAGAAAGGCACGCGCAGAGAGACCGCTGCGTAGTGCTCGGCCGAGGCTACGGGTATGCCACCGCGCGCGAATGGGCACTCAAGCTCCAGGAGCTGGCCCAGGTGTCTGCATTCCCCTTCTCCGCGGCGGACTTCGAGCACGGCCCCCTGGCCCTGGCCGAACCCGGCCTGCCGGTGATGGTGGTCGCGCCCAGCGGCGCCTCGCTCGACGCCCAGGAAGCTTTGATCCGGAAACTCCGACTGGAGCACGGCGTGCGTGTGGTCGCCCTCTCCGATGCCTCGTCGGCGAGGCAGCTAGACGATGGCCTGGCCGTTCCGCCAAATATTCCCGACTGGCTCAGCCCCATCGTCGAGATTGTGCCGGCGCAGCTCTACACGTATTACCTGACGATCGCGCGCGGCCTCGATCCGGAGGCGCCACGGACGATCACGAAGGTGACGCGCACCCGCTAGCGACAACCTTGCTCCGTCGCGGACATCAGAAGACCCACACCCCGGGAACGAGTGTGGGCCTTCACCTTGTTCTCAGGTGATCGTCGGGGAGGCAACAGACACGTGTCGCGCATGCCCCTGGATCACCCGGCTATGCCGGCGCGTGCATCCGTACTGATGTTGCCCGCTCTGGGCCGCTGGGCGAGGTTGCTCGAGCCGCGCGATGCATCCGCGGTGACAGGCAGGACCCGCGACGCAACGGCGTCCTCGGTCCTCCGTTCTAGCCGTTTAATACGGCGGTTGCGGTCGTTCGTCACGCTCGCACCTCTTCACCGGGAATCCTACTCCACGGCGCCAAGATAGGCGACCTTTCACGGGCATAACAGTGGCGCAAAAAGTCACAGCAAGCGCGCAGCCGGCCCCGCAGGGCCCCCGGCGGAGGAAAATCGCAAGCGACGGTCGGACCCCGGCCTTGCCGGGAGCCGACCGCTTCGCGCGCAGCCGGCCCCGCAGGGCCCCCGGCGGAGGAAAAAGTTCAGCGCGAGTTGGCGATGAGCCCCTGGTACCAGCGACCGCTCTGCTTCACAGTCCTGCGCTGATCGTTGAAATCGACCCGCACCAGACCGAACCTCTTCGTGTAGCCGTAGCTCCACTCGAAGTTATCCATCATCGACCACGCGTAGTAGCCCGTCACTGGAACGCCTGCGTCGCGAGCGTCGGCCATCGCGGCAACGTGGCGAGCGAGGTAGCTCTCCCTGTCCGCATCCGGCACAGAGCCATCGGCCGCCACGACGTCGTCGTACGCCGCGCCGTTCTCGCTGACGACGATCTCCTTCGGCGAGTACCTGCGCTGCAACTCGAGGAGCATGTCGCGCAGGCCGTCCGGGGCGACGTGCCAGTTCATGCCGGTGACCTCGACGCCAGGAGGTGGCTCGGCCGTCCAGTCGAACGGACGATCCGAATTGGCCGACACCGTCTCACGCCGGTAGTAGTTGAGCCCGATGTAGTCGAGATCTCCTGCGGGCGGATCTGACAGCTCGACGCCCGCCAGGTGCCCGGCGCCCTGGTGCGCCTCCAGGCCGAGCTTCGGATAACCGCGGCCGAAGAGCGGGTCCAGGAACCACCAGTCGCGCGTCGCGTGCCACGCTTCTGCAGCCATCCGGTCTGCATCGGAATCGGTCGCCGGGACTGCCTGGTTCACGTCGATGGCCACCCCGATACGAGCACTCGGCACGGCCGAGCGAATGACCTGTGCCGCCGCGGCGTGTGCGCCGAGCTGGTTATCGGCGACCCGCATCGCCGTCGGCCAGTGGCGCAGCCCGGGCGCGTGGATCCCATCAGCGTGCGCGAGGAAGGCGTACACGGCTGGCTCGTTGAAGGTCATCCAGTCGACCACCCTGTCGCCCAGGGCGGACACGACCAGCGCCGTGTAATCGGTGAACCAGCCGACGACCTCAGGGTTGGCAAAGCCACCGCGGTCCTGGAGCGCCTGCGGTAAGTCCCAGTGGAACAGGTTGAGCATGGGCTGCACCCCGGCGGCCAACAGTTCGTCGACAAGGCGCTGGTAGAAGTCGATTCCGCGCTGGTTGACCGAACCTGTCCCGTTGGGCATCACCCGTGGCCAACTGACGCTGAAGCGGTAGGCTGAGGCGCCCAGCTCGGCCATCATTTGGACGTCTTCGCGGTAACGGTGGTAGTGGTCGCAGGCGACATCGCCGTTGTCGCCATTCACGACTGCGCCGGGTTGGCGGCAGAAGGTGTCCCAGATGGACACACCGCGGCCATCTTCGGCTGCGGCACCCTCGATCTGGTAGGCGGACGCCGCGAAGCCCCACGTGAAGTCGGAGGGGAACCTCTGCGCCAGAGCTACGGAGTCGATTTCGTTGGTCATTTCCGGCGAAGGTTATTCGGTTGAGCGTTAGCGGTTACGGAGCAGGCGCCCGGTAGACGCGGACGTCGTCGACAGCGGCCTCGATCAGGCTGTCAGCACCAGCGTCGCGGGCTTCTATGAGCAGCCTGATGGTCTGGCCGGCATAGGCATCGAGATTCACCGAGGCGGCCGTCCAGACCGCGTTGCGGTTGCCGGCAAAGCCGCTCTGCACGAACAGCGGCGAAGCCTGGCCCTTTACAGAGATACGCAGGAAGTCGGCCGCTTCCGCACCGGCGTTGTGCCCGAACGTGTACCTGAAGCTGAGCGTCCAGGCGCTGCTGCCGGCGGCGCCGAGCTTGAATCGCGGCGACTGGATCGAGGTCGTGCCGCCATCGACGTCATTGGCGCTCGCATTCGCCCCCGCGACGGCTCCCGTTACGAGCGCGGCCGCGCCGCTCGGGACGATCGAAGGCTGCTTGACTCCTGCGCCGTTCTTCGTCTTCTGCGGCACCGCGCGCTGCCACGCGCCACGTGTGGCCGTATCCGTGCCTGTGGGATCCACGGTCCAGCCACGGCCGGTCTCGAAGTCGTCGTACAGCGGCCCGCAGTTGCGGTCCAGCCCCGCGACTCGGTAGGGGCAACGCGCCTGTTCGAGGAGCCACAGCATCGCGTCACTGTTGCGAGACGCCTCCCGGTTGATCACGTCGTCGGGCGGATAGAAGTCGCCCACGTCGGAAGGGTCGAGCGGATACATCTCGATCGTGAATGCCATGATCCGGTGCTCGTGGTAGAGCCAGTCGGAGGCCGAACCATCGAGGATGTACTCGTCGCTCAGCTGTCGCGGCGTGTATCCGTTTCGATTCGCCATCCCGCGACCCAGAGCCTGAAGTGCGGAGAGGTCGTCCGCGCTCATTGAGGCCGGCTGATCGGCCCTCGTGTAGCCGTACGGCCACATAACCAGCTCGCCGTAGCTGTGCCACGAGATCGCCTCGGTTATCTGCTGGCGGCCAGCCACCACGCGGCTGTTGACGAAGTCGCGCAAGGCGCGGACTTCCGGCGCGAACCACGCGGACGGACCGCGGTAGATGATGCTTCCAGGCTTTCCGCTGGAGCCACCGCAGCAGCCCCACTTGTAGCCCCAATTGCGATTCAGGTCGACGCCGATCTTGTCCGAACCGGGGATTGGCTGGCGATTCTTCCGCCAGTTATGGAACCGCCCTCCGCCGATGTCGAATTCGGCTCCGTCAGGATTGAGCATCGGGACGATGAAGATCTCCCGGCTCTTGACTATGTCTGTCACGCGCCGTTCGAGTGCCGAGGATGGATTCGCCCTGTAGTTGTTCACGAGCAAGCGGATCAGGTAGATCGACATCTCGAGGGAGAGGTGCTCGCGCGCGTGGTGGAGCGCCTCGAACAGGACCTCAGGCTCGTTCTCATCCGAGCCAACGTGATCGCTGATCTTGACCGCCCAGATGGCCCGTCCGTGGTAGCTCTGACCGATGCTGAACTTGGCCACGATTCCCGGGCGGGCGGCCACGAGTGCGTCGATCTCGGCGACCATCTCGGCGTAGGTGTGATAGCCCCCGTAGCCGCCGGGGAACTCGGTGGTCGCCGCGCTCGCGCTGGGAGCTGTGGCAAACGAAACGGCGGCGAGAATCAGCCCGATGGTGCCGATCCGGTGCGCTTTCGGCATCACCGGCACGAGCTCAGCAGTGACCGGCCTCGAGTCCGGCAGCTCGATACGGACAGTCGGCCTGCTCGAGCAGGTGAAGGACGGCCGGCCGATTCGCGCTGATGTCCGCGTTCAACTCGGACGGGGTCGGGTAGTAGCGCTTCGCCGCGCCGCGCCTCATCTCGAAGCTGAAGGTGAAGATGCTGTGCCGCCGGTACGCCCAGTCGTCGTGGTCGCCATCGACGATGTACAGGTCGCTGCCCTGCATGGGCCGGTAGCCGTTCAGAGCTGCGAGCTCCTTGCCCAGGGCGACGAAGGCGAAGTGATCGTCGCGCGGCATCTCCGGCGGGATGTCCCGCTTGGTGTACGAGTACGGCCAGAGAACCAGCCGGCCGGCCGAGTGCAGGCCGAGCATCACCTTGATCTGTTGCTCGCCATTTCTCACGCGGCTGTTCACGAAGTCCCGGACGCGACGGGCCTCGGGCGCGAACCAGGCATACGGTCCGCGGTACGACTCGCTGCCTGGATTGGCGCTCGAGCCGCCGCAGCAGGCCCACTTGTAGCCGAACTGGCGGTTGAGATCGACCCCTATCGCGGTCGAGTCGGGAATCGGCTGACGGTTCTTGCGCCACTTGTGCCACCTACCGCCGCGCATGTCGAACTCTGCCCCATCCGGGTTGGCCGTGGGCACGATGAATATCTCGCGGCTGTTGACGATGTCCGTTATGCGCTCGGCGAACGCGCCGGCGCCGCCGTAGTTATCGGTCAGCCAGCCGATGATCGCCAGCGCAAGCTCGTTGGTCGCCCGCTCGCGCGCGTGGATCTGGGCGTGGATGAAGACCTCGGGCTCGTTCTCGTTGGAGCCGACGTTGTCGCTGATCTTGATGCCCCAGATCTTGCGCCCTTCGTAGCTGCGGCCGATCTGGAACCGCCTGGCGATGCCCGGATGGGCGGCGACGGTGGCGTCGATCTCCGCCTTCACCTCGGCGTAGGTGTGGAAGTACTCAAAGCCCTTGGGCTCGGCTGCCGCGGCGGGCACGGGCATCGCCAGCGCTAGGAAGATGAGCAGCGGCAGGGTCCTGAGTGGTCGGTTCACGGTTGGCCTCCATGGTCGGCGGCGTGGCACTCGGTGGGCAACGGAGCGATTCGTACTGGGAGCGGCAGAATTGCGGAGTGGAAGCGGATGGCTCTGTTCGTATCGCGTGGCTGGCCGAGGGCTACGAGGCGATCCACGTCTACGCCCGTTTCTGGCCGGCGGGAGAGGTTCACCGCCGGGCCCAGGGCGTCGCGGACGTAGCGCTCACCAATCGAACAGTCCACGACCTGCGCCGAGGACTGCGCCAGCACTTTGGCGGCGGCTTCCAGCTCCAGGCTCCGGACGAGAATGCTCCCGACAGGCGAGTCGCGGTGTTTTTCGACCCGCCGCGGGGCACACCGAACCCGGATGACGACATTTAGGCCGCGTGGCGCGACCGCACTCACCGGTTGTTCTTGATCCGTAGCGGCGCGAAGCTCGTGCCCGCGTAGCGATCGAGGTCGACGCAGCCATTGAAGCCGTCGACTGAGCCACAGTTGTCGTATTGCCACAGGGTCCAGCCACGGCCGCCCCAGTTCTGCGCGGGCACAGTGGGTTTGGCGACGTGCCAGTGCGCGATCCACAGCCGATATCCGTTGTCGGCAAACCAGCGCGAGTTGCCCATCCTGTCCACCCAGAACGACGGCGACGTGTAGATGATCGCCTTCACCCCGATGCGCTGCTCCACGCGCGCCAGCCACGCCTTGACCCATCTGCGCAGGGCCCTTTGCCCCAGCCCGCCGCGATTCTCCAGGTCGAGCACGGGCAGGAGGTGATGGCGCCTCAGTGCGGCCGTGTCCACGAAATGGTCGGCCTCACGCGCGGCGTCGTTGGCGGTGCTGTCCGGCCGAGCGAAGTGATAGGCGGTGAACGGCAGGCCGAGTGAGGCTGCCTTCGCGCGGTTGGTCGCGTACTGGTTGTCGACGAAGGTCTGCGCTTCGGTCGCCTTGACGATCGCGAACTTGACGCCATCCGCCTTTGCAGCGGACCAGTCCGGGCTGCCCTGCCAATGTGAGGCGTCGATGCCCTCGAGATACGCCGTCGGACCGGCAGTCACGCTGGATGTCGCGAAAACCGTGACGAACGCGACGAAGCCGAGCGATCGCGCCAGAGCGCGCCACCAACGGGCAGCTGGAGATGTCCCCCTATTCACGGCCCACCCAGTTTCTCATGAACTGTCCGCGGCGCGTCAGGGGCTCATGAATACACTTAAAGGGGAACGGAGGTCCCATGTTCCTATTCAACCGCGGCAAGCAGCAGATGCCGACACCCGAGACGGCCCTCGCCGGCCGCTCCACTCCCCTCACCGTGCCCGAGCGTCACTTTGTCAACGGTGAGCGCATCGTCCCGCCCTATCCGGATGGCACGGAGCTCGCCATGTTTGCGGCCGGCTGTTTCTGGGGCGTCGAGAAAACGTTCTGGAACGTGCCCGGCGTCGTTTCGACGGCCGTCGGCTACGCCGGCGGCTTCACCCCCAACCCAACGTACGAAGAGGTGTGCAGCGGGAAGACCGGCCACGCGGAGGTGGTCCGCGTCGTCTTCGACCCTGCACGGGTTTCGTATGAGGAGATCCTGAAGCACTTCTGGGAGGAGCACGATCCCACCCAGGGCATGCGCCAGGGCAACGATGTCGGTACCCAGTACAGGTCGGAGATCTACGCGTACGGGGCCGATCAGAAGCGGACCGCCGAGGCCTCGCGCGACGCCTACCAGGCGGAGCTGACGAAGGCCGGCTACACAGAGATCACGACCGACATCGTGGACGCGCCCGAGTTCTACTTTGCCGAGGACTACCACCAGCAGTACCTGGCCAAGAACCCGGCGGGCTACTGCCCCGACCATTCGACGGGCGTCTCGTGCCCTGTGGGATTGGGAGTCTCAGCGATCTCGTCCGAAGCCTGATCGTATCGTGACGCGTCGGTCGGCGCAGTTCGCCTCTGGCCTCCTCCTTGGCTTCGTGGCGTCATTCGCCATGTCGCTGGGCTTGATTGCGACTGTAGGTGCCGTTGTCCTGGTGGTCGCGGTAGGGCTCGTAATGCCCCGCTTCACAGCCCTTGCGGGTGGCCTGATCGGGATCGGCGGAACGTGGCTCGTCCTCCTCTTGAACTCCATGCGCATCTGCGCGGGCACCGAGGACTTCTGCGGGAACGCGAACTATGTTCCTTGGCTTGCGATATCGGCAGGTCTGTTACTGGCTGGCGCCATTCTCGCGTTGTGGACCATGGTCACAACGACCAGGGACGCGAGGCAGCCGTAGTTGGCCAAGAACCCTCACGGTTACGACGGTGCCAACGGGACTGGCGTGGCCTGTCCGATCGGCCTAGGAGTGAGCGCACCAACTACATGACCCGAACCGTATACGTCGAGCTACTTGGTGAATCCGTGGACGTATGGCGTCCCGTCGAGGCCGAGCGGGTGACGGAGGGCGCATACCGGCTGATGGCCCCGCCTGACTACGATCCAACGTTGGAGACTTGGCGCTTCGAGCCGGGCTCGATAGTCAGGTGCGAGGATCGGCCCCTGAGCGACGGTACGTTCCCCGTGGCAGTTGCCCGCGTCGAGCAGCCGTAGTTGGCGAAGAACCCGAACGGGTATAACTGTGCTAACGGGACGGGAGTGGCATGCCCGGTAGGGCTTGGCGTGAGTGCCGATTGAAGGCTATATCGGCGGGCCGCTTCGCTCTAGTTCTGTTTGTCGTCACGTGCGCCGGCATGCCATCCACCACGCCGGAGGCGGCATCGCCTGTTGTCATAGGAGAGACCGCAATGGCCAACCGAGCTCCCGTGGAGATAAGTCCAGCTCTGGCTCAGGCACTTCAGCGGTTCGATCGTTTCCTCGTTGCGGACGACGCGGCGCGTTCCGATGCAATAGAGCAGGCGGACGGCGCGACTCTGCGCGACTTGGTGGAGACGATGGTTCCCCTCTATGACGAGGTCAACGGGGTCCTTGATGTTCTAGTTGAACATCCTCATCCGCTGCCCGAGGACCAAGAGCTGCTGGAAGAGCAGCTGAACTCGTTGGGTCAGGCGGGGATGGAGGCCCAGTTGGAGTTGGAAGCCCGTGGGCACTAGACGAGCCAAGAACCCGGCCGGCTACTGCCCGGACCACTCGACCGGCGTCTCGTGCCCAGTCGGTCTTGGCGTCCCCGCGAGCTTCGATGTCGCCGCGCGATCTCCTGCCTGACGAGAGGCACATCCTCGACGGAGCCATCAAGACGGAACCTTTGGTCGCCTAATCGGCACTTGACTTGTTGGAGGCGTAACCGAGCCCGGTCGACCGCCCCGCAAGCAGCAGGAGAGTGGGATGAGACGGCTGATCACGGGCGTGCTGACGGTTGCAATCCTCTCGATCGCAGTCGCCTTGCCTGTCGCGGCCGGCAAGGCCGCCGGGCATTCGGCCAGCATGACCAAGCCCGGCGGGTGCGCGACGATCACCTACTCCTGGGCGAGCTTCCGAAAGGCTGCGACGGCCAGGATCGCTGTTCACCACGATGGGATCTACATGGCCTAGGCAAACCAGACGCCGGTCGGGCCAAGCGGTAGCTTTGCCTTGCCGCCCGATCTGGCCCAGCTACTGGTCGCGGGCGAGCATTACACGTTCCTGGGCCACCTGAAGGACGCTGCGGGCCGATCCATCACGCCGTCTGGCGCTGCCTGGTGGGGGATCTGCTAGCTCGCTAGCGGCGGCTCCACAGCTGCCAGCCGCCGAACGCCAGCAAGGCGACTCCGACATATAGGCCGACCATACCGAGCAGGAAGTTCACGCTGACGCCGCCCAGTGAGGACAGGGCAATCAGATCGCGCACCAGCTCACGGATGGCGACCAGGACGGTCACCAGTACGGCGAGCGAGATCAGCGTCTGGTAGTTCGAACCCGCCCAACTCATCATCGCCACGCGGCCATGTGTGAGCACGAGGACGAGCGAGGTCGCGGCGGCTGCCCAGATGACGATAGAGAACGAATACGGGCCGAAGATCACGAAGACGATGTCGACCAGGAGGATCAGCGCAGCACCGGCTGCGATGAAGAGCTCGGCTCGGCTCATCGAAGCGAGCATCCCGCTCATCGCCGAGGGCGCTGCAGGGGCGGGCGCGGCCGGGGCCGGCGGTGGACTACTTGGAGCGTTCATAGGATCGGTCATCGGTGCCTCTCTCCCTTTGGCCCCCGTTTGGTGGTCCCACGATACAGCGCCGTCACCGGCGATTCGCGGTCAACGGTGCGTGTTCGCCTCACGATCCCCGCCCGGCTCGGGCGTGATCCGGCCGCCACGAACCGTGGCTCCGAGGATCACGGCGCCAGCGATCAGCACCGCGTTCTTGATGATGTACTGGCCTTCGAGCGTGGGCGCGTAGGGGAATCGATCGAAGGTCTCGTCGGGAAAGATCACTAGTGGGGTCAGGGTGCCGAGCATCTGCACGAACAGCAGCAGGAGCGTGGCGCGCATGAACACTCCGGTGAGTAGGCCGAGACCGATCAGGCTCTCCCACACTCCCAGGATCGGCACTGCCGTGGCAGCCGGGATCGCCTGCAGGCTCAGGACCTCTATCGTTCTTCCGGCGAGGTCCTCCGCCGGGCTCAGCCCGGGCACGAGCTTCAGGGCGCCGAACCACAGGAAGACGATCCCGAGCGACACGCGCATGAGCATCAGGCCGGAGTCGGCCATCAGCCGGGTGATGCGTTGGTCCAGGCGGTCGATCGCGGGCGAGTCCGTAAAGCGAGTCACGTGGCAATTGTCACGCCGCATGCTTTAGGACGCCGCACGCGGCCGATTGGATACCTCGCGCCGATTCCAACCGTTGGAAGTAACGGCCACGAGGCGCTCCCGGAGCGGCGTTGAAAGGCCCAATTTGCCCGGCCGTTCCACGCCGTGGAAGTCGCGGCCACATACGAGGGTCGCAGGCCGCCTATTTGAGCTCCTATCTTGTCAAGCGGCGCCCGCTACCCGCCCCGCGTCGGCCAGCAT
>CAYZEJ010000020.1:0-27199 GCA_964477545.1 uncultured Anaerolineaceae bacterium
GCGGAGGGCGACCCTCGCCAACGCCAACGCTGGCCTCGGTCGACGGCGCCTGGGCGAGGCCAAGGCGGCGCAGCTCCAGGCCGCCGCGGCCACCTCGATCGCCGTGCCCAAGCTGGAGACCGAGATCAGCTTCGAGGTCAGCCTGCTGCTCGATGAGTACGACCTGCTCGAGCAGCAGATCGCCGCCGCGGATGCGCGGGTGGCCGGGTCACTCGACGGCGAAGTTGCCCGCCGGCTGCAGACCATCCCGGGGGTCGGGCCGTCGATCGCCGCCACGCTGTTGGCCGAGATTGGCGCTATCGAGCGCTTCTCCGACTTCGACCAGCTGCTGGCCGACGCCGGCGTCCATCCGGCCGAGCGCAGCTCGGGCCGCAAGGGCGCCAACCCAGAGACGGCCTGGCACATGAGCAAGGTGGGCAACGCCCACCTCCGCGCGGCGGCCTATCGGATGGCGGTGGTGGGCGTTGCGCACAACCCGATCATCGCCGCCCACTAGCCCGCAAGCGCGCCGCCGGCAAGAGCAAGATGAACGCCCTCGGTCACTGCATGCGCAAGGCCCTCAGCCTGGTCTGGGGCGTCTGGCGCAACGGTGTCGACTTTGACCCAAATTGGGAGGTCAGGGCTTGACAAGACCCTATGGGATCTAGGCGAGGAACCCCGACCTAGGCGAGGAACCCCGACCGCTCGAGATAGCGGATCACTGTTTGCGCGTTCTCCTCCACGCTGTGCCCCACCGTCTCGAGCAAGATCTCGGGATCGACCGGCGGCTCGTATGGGTCGCCCACGCCGGTCATCCGCTCGACCTCGCCGCGCTGCGAAGCCGCGTAGAGACCCTTGACGTCGCGTGCCATGACCACGTCGAGCGGGGTGTCGACGAACACCTCGACGAAGCACCCCGTGCCGCCGGTCGCATCGACCATCCGCCGGACCTCGTCGCGCGTCGAGCGGTAGGGACTGACCAATGCACAGACGACTATTCCTCCGTGACGAACGACCTCGCCGGCGACGAAGCCGACCCTGCGAACGTTCTCGTCGCGATCCTCGCGGCTGAAGCCGAGGCCGGGAGACAGATGTGTTCGGACGACGTCACCATCCAGGACGGTCACTTTCCGCCCGCGGTGCTCGAGCAGCTGTACGACGCGGTCCGCGGTCGTCGTCTTGCCCGCCCCCGAGAGGCCGGTGAACCAGAGGCATACACCGCGGCCGGCCGAGGCAGCGCGATCGGCCGTGGTCACGGGACCGCCGCCGGATCGCCCGCTTGTTGACGAGTTGCGCGGTCGCCGAACCATTCGCTGAGGAGATCGCGGCCGAGCATCTCGGAAAGGCGCCGGACGTCGGGCGCGAGCTCGTCCTCCAGCCGCGCGCGGAGGCCTGGCGTCAATTCCGGTCGGTCACTCTCACTGCGCACAACGCGACTCTGCTTGAACCGGCGGCCCAGCCGGGCGGCGCGATCGCGGCCGATGACAGCCGGCAATAGCGAGTGACGCAGCCACCGCGCCGGCGAGCTGCGCATAGCCCCGCCAATGACGCCACCGCGCATACGGTGGCTTTTGTTGCGGGCTGCGAGGGATTCGGGCCGGTAGTCCGGGTCAACCTCCAGGAATTGCAGCAGGCGCCGGAGCTCGCCCGCCGTGTCGGCGACGAAGTCGTCGAAGATCATCACGTGGCATTGCGCGCGGCCGAACGTTTCGAGCCACGGCGCGAGCTGCTCGGCGTAGCGGGCGCGAGCGCGATAAGACCCGGCGCGACGGACAGTCGCCGCTCGCTCCTGGCCGCCGTAGCCCTCGATGAGATCGGCCGCGAGCGCTTTTTCGAACTCGGGGATCCTCTCGTCGCCGTGCTCCAAGCGCTGGCTGTGCAGCGCGGCCATCATTCCGACGGGGTTGCGGAGTATGGCGACTATCCGGGCGGCTGGCTCGAACTCGCGGATCAGGCCGGGCGCCTGTCGCGAGAAGAGGTAGTAAGTCGACGCCTCTCCGCGTAGCTTCTCCGTCGTGGCGCCCTCGAACAGCGCTAGGTACGCGGGCAGGCCTTCGCCGTAGGGGTAGCGATTGCGCGGTGATGGGGCATCCGGCGAGAAGTACGCCGGCTCTTTCACGGGCGACATCCAGACGTCCGGGTGGCCGGCCAAGAACTCGTAAAGAGACGTCGTGCCGGACTTCGGCGCGCCGATGATGAACAGATTGGGTCGGCGCTGGGCCTCTCGCTGGCCGTCGTATCCTCGTATCACGCCGGCCTGCTCGGTATTCACGGCGCTCGATGGTACAGAACGTCGAGTCGAGCCCTCTCGTGTCCGAGCGACGGGCGCGACTCAGACGTCGTCGAGGTCATCCGCGGTCGTCAGCGGCGGCACGCCGACTTCCTCCTTGGTGCGTGACAGGCGTCCGGCCATCGCTCGCCGTGCCCGCTGGCCGCCCGGCAACGCCTGCACGGCGATGCTCCAGGCGTCGCGCACGAGCTGACCCTCGATCGCCAGCAGGCACAGTCCGTAGACGACCATGCCGGTGATCACCGACGCGGCGAGAACCACCAGCGTCGGTACGGATGGCGAGAACGCGACCTTGACAGCGAGGATTGCCAGCGCCATCACGCCGGTGGCGATCGCGACGCCGCGCAGGCGCACGATGTTCTGACCGATCGGGATGCCCGCGTACCGGCGCATCCAGAGGAGCGCGACGGGAACGAGCAGGTAGCCGCGGATCGTATAGGCGGCTGCGACGGCGAGAATGCTCCCGAACGCAAGGACGGCGATGAGAAAGCCGACGACGTTGGCGACGGCGGTCAGCAGCCGGAAGCGCAGCGTGACCTCAGGGTGGCCGACCGCGTTGAAGAGTACGCCGCTGGATATCTGAACGGTGAGGACCGGCCCAATTAGGAAGAGGATGCTCGCCACGAGCCCGCTGTCGGCCCATTTGTCGCCGGCCAGGACGACGATCGCGTCCTGCGCAACAAGCGCGAGCCCGATATAACCGGGAAGGATGACTGTCGCCGCTGCACGGCTCATCCGCGTGTACGCCTGTTGGAGCCGGACCGTGTCGTTCTGGAGCCGAGAGAAGGCGGGGAAGACAACCTTGCGGAAAGCGTTGACCAGCAGGACGACGCTGGTGTCCAGGAACCGATACGCGAGCGCATAGAGGCCAAGTGGAATCGCGCCCAGGAAAACGCCGATCAGCAGGTTATCGACGTTGCGGCTCAGGAAGAAGAGCAGGTCGCCTGCGACGATATTGCCGCCGAAAGAGAACAGCTGACGGAACTCTTTGCGCGAGACGGAGAAGCCGGGCCGCCACGGGCTGACCGTCCACAGCGCCACGACCGACACGATCGCGGCCGCGAGCTGCTGTCCCACCAGCGCGTACGGCCCGAAGCCGAGGTATGCGAGCGTGACCCCGAGAGCGCCCCCGCCGGAAATCGCCAGCAGCCGCCGTATGGCGAGGCTGCGAAACGCCATCTCGCGTCGCAACAGTGCTGTCTGGATACTGCTGAACGCGGTCAGCAAGAAAGAGAACGAAAGCAGCTGCAGGACGGGTGCCAGCGCGGGCTCGTTGAGCACAATCGAGATCGGCCAGGCGAGCAGGATCCCCGCGAGGGTGAGAAGCGAGCCGGTCCCGACCGCAGCCCAGAAGGCGGTGTCGATCTGACCGCGCGTCAGGGTCAAGCGCTGGATCAGCGCGTCTCCCAGGCCGAGGTCGACGAATAGCTGAGCCAGCGCCACGAACGCCGCGGCAAGGGCGACGAGCCCGACGTCGCCGACGCCGAGGAGCCTGGAAAGGATCAGGAAGACGAGCAGACCGAGGAGCTGGCTGCCCCAGGTATCGATGAGAGTCCACCTCAGGCCGCGCACGACCCGCTTCTGGAGTCCGCCGCGCTCTTGCGCGTGATCGGTCGGCTCCCATGGCTCTCTCATCGCTTATTGCGTGCGGCGAACCAGAGTGCCTCGAGATCGCGGTCGAGGAGCTGGCCGAGGCGGGCCACATCGTCCGCGAGCTCGCGCTCGAGCCTGAGCCGCAACGGCGTGGGCAACGGCGGACGCTCCCGTGATTCACGACGCAGCCGGCTGTGACGGAAGCGCCGGGTCAGCCTCGCCGTAGCGTCGGCGCCGATCACGCGCGGCAACAACGATCGAACAGCCCAGCGCGCATGACGACTCTCGACCATGCGTTTGACTACGCCGCGGCGCATCCGGTGGCTGGGGTTGTGAACGCCGAACTCGGACGGCTCATAATCGGGACCGACCTCCAGGAACTCGAGCAACCGGCGAAACGAAGCTGGCGTGTCGGCTGCGAATTCGTCGAAGACGATTACGTGCACCCGATCGCGGCCGAAGACATCGAACCAGCGCGCAATCTGCTCGCCGTAGCGCGCGTTCTGCATGTAGATAGCGCCCGAAGCATTCGTCGTCAGTGCCTGCTCGAAGTCCTCGATGGGTTCGACGCCATGGGACACGCCCTCGTTGTGTAACGCGTAGAGCATCTCCACGGGATTTTGCAGCATCGCCACGATCCGCGCCTCGGGCTCGAAGTCGTGGACGAGCCGCGGCGCGACAACCGACGCCAGGTAGCTGGTCGACGCCTCGCCCACCCACCGCTCGTCTTTCGCGCCTTCGAACAGGGCCATGTATGCGTCATGGTCGTCGGGACGGTGAAGCCGTTGCCGCGGGCCGATGACGACATCGGGCGAGAAGTAGAACGGCTCCTTGACAGCGGACATGAAGACGTCGGGATGGCCACGCAGGTATTCGTACAGCGAGGTCGTGCCCGACTTCGGCGCGCCGGCGATGAACAGGTTGGGGCGTCGCATCTGGGCTCGCTGCCTGCTTGGCCCGCGCTCGGAGGTCGGCGCAAAGCGATTCAATTGATACAGGGCTATCTTCGGTCCGCGACCACGCGATGGTCTTCATAGAACGGCGCCAGTGCGCGCTCCGTATGGAATAGCTCCATCGAGGCAGCGCACCGCTCGGCGATCGCCTGTCGGTCCTCCCCGAGGGTCCATTCGAGGCCGGCAGCCAGCGCGGCCGCGACGGATTCGTCGGGGCCCCAACCCACGACCCATCCGGTAGAGTTCTGCGTCACCAGGTGCGGCACGTCGCCGACTGGCGTCGACACCACCGGCAGCCCGGCCGCAAGCGCCTCATAGACGACCGTCGGGCCGCCCTCCCACGCTGCCGTCAACAGGAAACTGTCGGCTGCCTGCATCAGCTTCGCCAGCCGATTCTGGGCCAGTATCCCCAGGAACCGGACGCGCTCGGATATCCCTGCCTCGCTCGCGGCGTGCTCGAGGTCGGCCAAAAGAGCGCCATCGCCGACGAAAAGGAGCTGCGCCTTCTCGAGGGCAGAGCCAGCCGGCGCCGCAGCGAGCGCCTGCAGGGCAAGCATTGGTTTCTTCCTGCTGACGAGCCGTCCGGCGAAGAGCACCCAAGGAGCGTTCGCGCGAAGGCCGAGCTCGCCCGCCAGCTCCTCGCGCGCGGCCACTCGCTCCGTGGCTGCTAGCGGATAGAAGACCGAGGCGTCCACGAAGAGCGGCAGATACCGCAGCCGATCGGGCCGACTGCCTGCGCGCGTCGCATACAGCTCGTAAGTCGCGCGGTTGACGAAATAGATTCTCGCCGCTCGGCGGAAGGTGAATCGCTCCATCAGCCTGAGACCGATCCCGGTGCCCGGCGAGCCGCCATCGCCACGGGCCGCCGTCAGATCCGGGTGTACCACCCGGAGGAGCGGCGAGTGGTGGCCGACCAGGCCAAGGTCAAGCCCGGGAGCGTGAACCTGAAGGATGCGACCCTTGGTTGCGAGCTGCCGTCGCGCGCGCAGGATGCCCAGGACCGCCCGCGCCTTTGCCAGGCGGCTGCCCCTGCGCGGAAACCGCGGGACGGGCAAGTAGCGGACCTGGCGGCCGGCGAACGTCCTCGTTTGCCAGCCCGTTTCGCCGGACGCATCGTCGGCCACGCCACAGATCGCCACCTCGAAGTCGTCGGGCATGCAGCGAACGAAGGCGCGAACGAAGTTCGCAATCCCGTCGCTGTGCCTCTCGTCGAGAGTCGTCTTAGCGACGATCAGAACGCGCACATCGGCTGCGCGCGCCGGGGATACGTCGGTCGGATTCAACGGAGCTGAGGATATCGGCTCACTCGCCGACGGCCCCTCGAGCAGCCCGACCGAACCACAGCGCTGCCAGATCTCTGCCCAGGAGCTCGCTCAGACGCGCGACATCGGGAGCGAATTCACGCTCCAGCGCCCGGCGCAGCTCAGGCCTGAGTGCGTGCGCTGTTACCCGGCGGCGGTAGAGCCAGCTGTGCCGGAACCGCCAGCCGAGGCGAGCGCTCGTGTTTTCGCCGACCACCCGGCGGACGAGCCGTCGGGTCGCCCGTCCCGCTCGGCTCTTCAGTAGCGTCCTCGCGCCGCCCCGGATGCGGTGACTTGCGTTGTGCACGTCGAACGCTGCCGGACGGTAGTCGGGATCGACCTCGAGGAAGTCCAGCAGGCGCCGGAACGACGCCGGCGTATCGGCGACGAAGTCGTCGAAGATGATGACGTGGACGCGGTCGCGGCCAAAGGTGGCGAACCAGCGGGTCAGGTGCTCGGCATACCGACCGGTGTCCCGGTAAACGGCTTCGAGCGGCAGAGTGCCCTTCGGCAGGCGGCGACCCTCACGTCTATCCGCGTCGGCGGCGAGCGCCGCCTCGAAGTCGACGATCGGCTCGCGTTGGTGCGATACGCGGTGACGGTGCATCGCGTGGATCATGTCGACCGGGTTGCGGAGCATCGCCACGATCCGGGCTTCCGGCTCGAACTCCTTGATGAGCGACGGTGCCACGTGTGAAACGAGGTACATCGTCGACGCCTCGCCGACGCTCTTCTCGCCTCTGGCGTCGGAGAACAGATCCAGGTAACTCGCGTCGTCTTGGCCGTGCCGGAACGGCTTCGGCCCACCCGTCACCACGTCGGGCGAGAAGTAGAACGGCTCCTTGACGGGCGACATGTAAACCTCTGGGTGCCCGCGCAGGTACTCGTAAAGTGATGTCGTCCCGGATTTCGGGGCACCGATGATGAACAGGTTCGGCCGTCGCAACGCAGCTGCATCCATGATTCGGTCGCGAGACCGGCCTAGGCGGAGTCGCGAGCGGCTGTAGACATCCGCCGCGTCATACAGCCGTGGTCTTAGTGGCGACGGCGTCCGCCGCCGTCCGGTCGACGTCAAACGGGGGCTCGTGTGCGGCGCGACGCGATCTGCCGGCGTCGGGAAAGCCGCGCAGGATTCGCTCTCGCAACCGGTCGTACTTCGCTTGGCGCTGGCCGGAGCGAGCTTCGTCCCAGCGCTTCATTGCCGACAAGAAGCCGTAGTACGTCCGGTCGACCGCGTAGGCCAGCCCGGCCATGCCGTCGCGGTAGCCGCGTCGCAGCACGTACGCGCCGAGGGCCCTGATGGGGCCGATCAGCAGCTCGTGTGCCCGCGGGTCGCCGAGGCCGGCTGCCAGCGCCTGGCGCGCCTCGATAGACGTGTACTTGTTCGACTTCTCGACCAGGCCCTGGAGCGTCGGATAGGAGAAGTGCCACAGCGAGCGGTTCGGGTCGCGTGGCATGCGCGCGATGCGCGCGTCCGGCTGGGGCGTGAACCCGCTGTGGATCTCGTCGGACGTTTTCATCTTGCTCGGGCGGAAAAGGCGCGGCTTGCCCGGCCACCACGGGCTGCTGCGGATCCAGCGCCCCAGGAAAACGTTCGCACGCGGCAGCAAGACCACGTCATAAGGTGGATCGCCATCTATGAAGTTCCGAATCCAACTCGCCAGGCGGGGCGGGACGATCTCGTCGGCATCGATGTTGATGATCCAGTCGCCCGTCGCTGCGGCGAAGCCCTTGACCCTCGCCGGCTCGACGAAACCGACTCGCTCGTGGGTCAAGACGCGGTCGGCGTAGCGGGCGGCGATCTCCGGCGTCCGGTCGTCGCTGTACATGTCGACGACGAGCACCTCGTCACACCAGCTGCGGACGCTGCGCAGCGCGTATTCGACGTTGTGCTCCTCGTTGAGCGTCATGATCACGGCGGAAACTCGCGCGCCTGGCATGAGCCCAGTCTATCGGAGCAGCCGTCGCGCCCGGGACCGGCCGAGCCGATGAATCGACCTGCCGCGGGTATCCATGCGAAGGCAGTACTCGATGTTGTGCTCTTCGTTCAGCGTCATCACGACGGCTGAGATAGGGACCCGGGCCATCTCCCGCGAGCCTAGCCCGGCCGGGAGCGCGACTACCCAGCGCGCGGGCGCTGCCGTGCGCGCCGGTGTCCGGGGCCGCGCCTCGCCGTTCTGGCACGGCGCTCTACGAAAGCCATCGACACGAGTCTATCGGGCATCGGTCGTTCCGCTGCTGCGTAGCGACGGCCGGGCGCACCGAGGCGGCAGCCCTAGACTGCCGGGCACTGTGCGTCCCGTCGCCGTCCGCCGGTCACCCTCCCGCCTGGCCGAAGTCGAGGCGAGGCTACGCGGCACACCGTCTCGCTGGCTCGTCACCGGCGCCGCCGGGTTCATCGGATCGCATCTCGTCGAGCGGCTGCTGCAACTCGGCCAGATGGTGGTCGGGCTGGACAACTTTGCGACCGGCTCGGCTCGCAATCTGGACGATGTCCTGCGCTCGGTTGCCGCGGCGGGCGAGCGCCTCGCGCTGATCGAGGGCGACGTCCGCGACCAGGCCACCTGCCGGCGGGCCTGTCAGGGCGTCGACGTGATCCTCCATCAGGCTGCTCTCGGATCCGTCCCGCGCTCGATCGACGATCCCGAGACGACCAACGCGGTGAACGTAAACGGATTCCTGAACATGCTCGTGGCAGCGCGCGACGCGAAGGTGGCGCGCTTCGTATACACGTCGTCGAGCGCGGTCTACGGCGACGACCCACGGCTGCCCAAGCGCGAGGGCAACGAGGGCACGCCCCTGTCGCCGTACGCCGTGACCAAGGTTGCCAACGAGCTCTACGCCGGCGCCTTCCAGCGCGCGTACGGGCTCGAGGTCATCGGCTTGCGCTATTTCAACGTCTTCGGCCCACGACAGGATCCCAACGGCCCCTACGCGGCGGTCATCCCGCGCTGGATCGGCGCCCTGATGCGCGGCGACCCGTGCACCATCTACGGCGACGGCGAGACCAGCCGGGACTTCTGCTACGTGGCCAACGTCGTCCAGGCGAACCTGCTCGCGGCGCACGCCGCCGCTCCCGCCACCGGCGATGTGTACAACGTCTCGTACGGCCGGAGCACGTCCCTGAACGAGCTGTATCTCGAGCTGCGTGGCCGCGTGCAGCGGTTGCGGCCGGAAGCGGCGCTCGCCGACAGGATTTACGAACCCTTTCGCCCAGGCGATGTGCGCCATTCGCTGGCCAGCGTGAAGAAGGCCAAGGAGGCACTGGGCTACAGGCCGACCCACGATCTTCTGCTGGGACTCGATGAGGCCATGCCCTGGTACGCGGAGCGCGTCGCGTGAGCGGCGGTGGCCGGCCAATGACGGCTATCCTCCCGCCGATGCCCGGAGCGCCGTCCCCCCGTCCTGACTTCTTCCATGTAGGCGTGTTCAAGGGCGGCAGCACGGCGCTCTATGAGGCGCTTCGCCGGCACCCGCAGATCTTCATGCCGTTCCACAAGGAGCCGCTCTACTTCGGCGACGACCTGACGCGGCGTTACGGCCGCATGAGCCGCGATGACTACCTGCGGCTGTTCCGCGACGCCAAGCCGGGTCAGCGCGTCGGCGAGGCGTCGACCTGGTACCTGTACTCGACCAGCGCCGCGCGGGAGATCAGGGAGTTCGCGCCGGACGCGCGGATCACGGTCATGCTGCGCAACCCGGTCGACGTCATGTACGCCCAGCACAATCAGCTGATCTTCAATGCGATGGAGCCGATCAGCGACTTCTCGGAAGCGCTCGAGGCCGAGGCCGACCGGCGCGTGGGAGGCAACCTTCCGCCGTGGCCGATCAACGTCGAGAACCTCTTCTATCGCCACAGCGTTCGCTTCGCGGAGCAACTGGAGCGCTACTTCGAGGTCTTCGGGCGCGAGCGCGTGCACGTGATGCTCTTCGACGACCTGGCGCGCGACGGCGCGGGGGTCATACGAGGGGTGCTCGAGTTCCTAGGCGTCGATCCGAGCCTGGCCGCAGCGCCGGCGACCGCTAACGAGAACCGCCGGGTCAGATCGCCGTGGCTGCAGCGGCTGATCTTCATGCCCCGGCTGCTCATGCCGCTGGCGCCGGTGCTGCGCCGCTTCCCACTCGTGCGTTCGATGCGCACGCGGCTGCTGAACATGAACAGCGAGCCGCGCCCGCGCGCGCCGATGGATCCCGCGCTCCGCCGCCGGTTGCTCGACGAGCAGGCGCCGGAGATCGAACGCCTCGGCCGGCTCATCGGCCGGGACCTTTCGGGGTGGCGGGAGTATCGGACCCCTATATTCCAGCAGCCGCAGCGAGAGGCAAGGTAGATGTGAAATGAAAGCACAAGGCTACTGGGATCGCTTCTATGACGAAGAGCACCCCGATCTTGCGGAGCCGACGAGCTTTGCGCGCTACTGTGCCAGATACCTCAGGCCCTCGGCCCTTATTTTTGAGATCGGCTGTGGCAACGGTCGCGACGCGTTGTTTTTTGCTCGAGTGCAGCTGCGCGTGATAGCCAGCGACGCCTCGCATGTGGCGATTGACCACCTTCGTGAGGAGGCCGCCCCGAAGGAGTGGCGGTATATGGCGCGCTTTGTTGCGCGCCCGATGGAGGCCTTGGACGATCGCCATGCTGGAGAAATCGATGCCATATACATGCGTTTTGTCCTGCATGCTGTGGACGCCGAGGTGGCCGCACGAGGATTGGCTTGGGCAGCTCGCAACGTCCGCGTCGGTGGTTTCGTCTTCATCGAGGCGAGGTCCGTACTCGGATCTCTATACGGAAAGGGGCAACGGGTTGGCCGCGATGCGTTTTTCTACGATGGCCACTACCGGCGCTTCCTGCGAAAAACCGAGACTACTGACCAGCTGGCGTCACTCGGATTCCAGCTTGTCTCGGTTATTGAAAGTGATGGGCTGGCTATCCATGGCGACGACGATCCGGTGGTAATCAGGATCGTAGCCAGGCGACCCCCGTTGACCGCCGATGAAATCCAGTTGGAGGCACCTTAACGGTGGAGCAACCCTTGGTGGCCCAGGCGGAACCGCAGCTCAGGAAGCTCCAGCTCATGGAATTGGAGGTCCTTGATGAATTCACGCGGTTCTGTGACGAACACGGTCTTCGCTACTATTTGGTCTATGGCACGCTGCTCGGTGCCGTACGTCATCATGGGTTTATCCCATGGGATGACGACGTCGATGTTGCGATGCCGCGTGAGTCCTATCGTCGCCTTCCCGAACTCGTTTCATCCGCGCTCGGCGACCGATTTGAGCTCCAGTCGTACCAGCTCAATCCGCGGTATCCCAATCTTTTCTCCAAGCTCGTGCTCCGCGGAACGGCGATATCACAGGCGCGCGATCGCGCAGCGTTCGACCGGAAGGTGGGGATCGACATCTTCCCGCTTGACGGCGCTCCTTCCTCTAGGCTCGCCAGGCTCTATCGCACCGCAAGCCTAAGGCTGCTCGGCATTCGTCTCGGCGTTCGGCGTCGAAGGGAACGGCGTAAGGAAAGGTTGCTCGCGACGCTGCGGCGAGCCCTTCCGCTGCGGCTGCTGGCCTCGGCCTACGAATGGACAACTTACGCTTGGCCGGCCTCGCGGAGTGACACATGGATTTGTGTCGGGCCATACGGGCCTCGGCAGAAGTTTCCCCGAGATTGGTTCGGCGATGGTGAGAGACAGAACTTCGAGGGGTTGGCGCTGACTGGACCGGCACGGTGGCATGCCTATCTTCGCCAGGTCTACGGCGACTACATGCAGTTACCTTCCCCCGAAGAACGAATTGGACATCGGGTTCTCGAGATCGATTTCGGGGATCAGTCGGAGCTCGTCGGGTCGCCAGCGGCGACAAATCGAGGTTGAAGCCCGCCCGTTCGCTAAACGCCTTTCTTCATCGTCGCCGCGGCGCCGTGGCCTTGCTTGTGCCGGCTGCTTGATGCTCTAGACATCAATTCGTTGATGCTATGATGTCGTCGTGAGGACGACACTGACGCTCGACGAGGACGTCGCCCGACAGCTCGAGACATTGACCCGCGAGCGCGGGATCTCGTTCAAGGAGGCCGTCAACTCGACGTTGCGCAAGGGCCTCGGCAGGTCGCCTGAGAGGCGTCCCTACAAGATCAGGGCCCGACCGTTGGGCCTGCGGCCGGGCATCAACCTCGATAAGGCGCTCCAGCTCGCCGCGGACATCGAGGACGAGGAGATCATTCGCAAGCTCAAGCTTCGCAAGTGATCCTGCCGGACGCCAACATCCTCATCTACGCGGTAGATAAGGGCTCGCCGCATCATGACGCCGCGCGACGCTGGCTGGAGCGGCAGCTCTCCGGAACGGAGACCGTCGCGTTCGCCTGGGTGGCGCTGCTGGCGTTCGTTCGACTGACGACACGTGCCGGGGTGTTCATCGAGCCACTCACGATCGAGGAAGCCTTCGGCTACGTGGACGAATGGCTGGGTCAACCGCCGGCGCTGATCGTGCATCCCACAGATCGCCATCAGGCAATCCTGCGCGACATGCTGCATGTGACCGGGACGGCCGGCAACCTGGTCACCGACGGGCACCTCGCTGCCCTGGCCACGGAGCACGGCGCGATGCTCGCAACCAACGATCGCGACTTCGGCCGATTTCCAGCGTTGCGCGTGACGTATCCGCTGGGCGCCGGGTGAAGCGACCCGACCTGTTCATCGTCGGGGCGTTCAAGGCTGGCACGACGGCGATGTACGAGTACCTACGCGTCCATCCACAGATCTTCATGAGCGTTCCGAAGGAGCCGATGTACTTCGGCGCCGACATCACGCCGCGCTACCGACGGATGACCGAGGAGGAGTACCTGGCGCTGTTCAAGGGGGCGACCGACTCCCAGCGGGCCGGCGAAGCATCGCCCTGGTACCTCTATTCGACCGCCGCTCCGGCCGAGATCCTGGACGTCTCGCCCTCGGCGCAGGCCGTCGTGCTGCTGCGCAACCCGGTCGACGTCATGTACGCGCAGCACAGCCAGCTCGTCTTCAATCGGCGCGAGGACATCGCCGACTTCGGCGCAGCGCTCGACGCGGAGGAGGACCGGCGCCGCGGCCTGCGCATCCCGGCCGACGCGCTCCGGCCCGAGGCGCTCTTCTACCGCCACAGCGTCCGCTTCGCGGACCAGCTGCGGCACTGGTTCGAGGTCTTCGGGCGCGAACGCATTCATGTGATCGTCTTCGATGACCTCGTGGCAGAGCCGCGCGCGGTCTATCGCGAAACGCTCGAGTTCCTCCGTGTCGATCCCTCGCACGAGGTGGATCTCTCGGTCTACAATCCCAACCGCCGCGCGCGCTCTGGAATCGTGCAGCGACTCATCTTTGCCCCGCCGAGACCGCTGCGATCGCTGTTCGGAAAACTCCGCTCGCTGCCTGTCGCCCATCGCGTTCGGGACCGGCTCGTCTCTGCCAACAGCAAGCGAGCGGCGCGCGCGGAGATGGATCCCGACCTGCGGCACAAGTTGACGCTCGAGTTCGCTCCCCAGGTCGCCGAGCTGGGCGAGCTCATTCGCCGCGATCTGTCCGCGTGGAGTCGACCGTGACGGAGATGCCGCGCGAGATCTCGATCGACGAGGCGGGCGTGACGATCCACGACGTCTCGTTCGACGAGACCGTTGCGCTTATCGTGAAGTGGGCGCGCGAAGGAAGCGGCGGGTACGTCTCCACGCCCAACGTGGACCACCTCGTGCGGGCCAAGCGCGATCCGGATTTCCGGGCGCTCGTGATGGGCGCGCGGCTGCGCATTCCCGACGGCATGGGCCTGATCTACGGCTCGCGTCTCGCCGGCCGGCCGTTTCGTGGCCCCGTTACCGGCCGCCTCCTGCCCGAGGCGATCGTTCGCGCCACGAAGGACGAGCCGTTGCCGATCGCCATGATCGGCGGCCGCGACGACGCCCCGGAGAAGGCCACCGCCCGCCTCACGGAGCTGGGCGGCAACGTCGTGGCGGCTGTCAGCCCGCGCCTGGGCTTTGCCGTCGGCGGTGACGAGGACCACGCGGCGGTGGCACGCATCAAGGAAGCAGGCCCGAGCATAGTGCTGGTAGGTTTCGGCGCGCCGAAGCAGGAGCAGTGGATGGCACGCCATCGGGCGGACCTGCCGCACGCTGTCATGCTCGGCATCGGCCAGGCCATCGACATTCTCGGTGGGCGCGTTCCGGCGGCTCCGTCATGGATGACGAAGGTGGGGCTCGAATGGGCGTTCCGGATGCTGCGCGACCCGCGGCGCATTGGGCGCCGCGTGTTCATCGACGATCCGCCATTCTTCTGGTGGATGCTGAAGGCTCGGCTCGGCCGGCGCTGAACCGCGCCTTGCCCAAGCGCGGCAATCTCCGTAAAGTCCAGAACTCGTCATTGGGCGCCTTTCTCGGCGCAGGAGGGGAACATGACCCGCTACCTTGGAATCCGGGCTTCGGCCATCGTCGCGCTCGTTGCTGCCATCACGGCATCTGGCGTGCTGGGATATCCGACCGCGTCGGCGGCGGCGGCTTTCGGTGAAACGGGCGGCCTGAGGGTCGATTGGCTCAAGCTCGGCATGGATGTGGCTACGCCTTTCAGGCCCCTCATCGACGCGCTGGATGGCAACCAGGCGATCGATAGGGGCACGGACGGGAGATTGACATTCCTGTTCATGGGCTCTGACAGCCGCGGAACCAGCGTCTCGCGAACTGACACGATCATGGTCATGTCCCTTAAGGGCAACACCATCACCGCGGCGAGCATCCCGCGCGACACCGGCCGGATTCCTGTTCCGGCTTCTATGGGCGGCGGCATGTTCTCGGGCAGGGTCAACGGCATCCTGAAGATTCTGCGTGGGAGGACCACCAGCCTTGACGCGGCCCTGAACGACTTCGAGCGAGTCATCGAGAACCTGCTCCGGATCCAGATCGACTACCACGCCATCGTGTGGTTCGACGGCTTCACCACGCTGGTCAGCAAGGTCGATCCGGTGACCCTCAATATCGGCAAAGAAATCATCGACCAGAAGCAGGTCGACGATCCCGATGTCGCCGCGCGCGGCATCTACTTCCCAAAGGCCACCAATTACGCGGTGTCCGCCTTCAATCCCAGTGGCAGGCCGCTGTGCAACGGCAACTACAAGCGTGATCTGCCGCCACCGGTGGCCGCGACGTATTGGTGCCATCGTGCGCTTCCGTTCGTCCGCAGCCGAAAGGGCCCGGGCAACAACGATTGGGTTCGTTCGCGCCGCCAGCAGGACTTCATCTTCGCGACAATCAAGGCTGTGGCCCAATACGAGCTGAGTGGCCTCGTGAGCACTGCGCAGTCGGAGGGTATGGGCAAGTGGTGGACGAACTATCCCATCACGCCGACGAGCGCGATGGACCTCTACAGAGCGCTGCAGGGCGCGTCGCTCGGGTCGCACGTCGTCTTCAAGCCTTCCAACTTCGCGAGCAAAATCCCGGGCGGGACGGCGTATGAGCTGAAGCTGGTCGCAGTGCGCGCGTGGACGGCCACATATATGAAGTGAGCCGTTCGAGCCCGCCGCTCGGTCCGCTGGGACAGGCGCCGAATCGGGCATTTCGGGCGCTGCCGGATCCGTGGCGCGGCTGGTTGGGACTCCGCCGCTTCCGCCGGTGGCTGCGAGCGACAAGGTTCGTGTCAGCCCACAACCGGACAGTCGCGGTTGACGCGCCCATCTTCTCTTTCTACCCGATGCGTCCCGGGCCCAATGCGTCCATCTCGTATGTGATGCGCCGCCTGGGCGTCCGCATCGGCCGCGCACCGGATGCCGCCGCAGCCCTGACGATCGCGTGGGACACCGGGACGTGGTTCTCGGCGCGAGCCATCGATAGGCTTCCCGCTGGGGCGCTCAACGGCCGCTGCATCGACATCTCCAAGAGCACCGTTGACCGCATCTGGACGGAGGTCAGTGGCTACTCCCTCACCGTTGACCCGCTCACGACCACCGGCCCGCTGGTGGTCAAGCCCGACAAGAACGGAGTGCGCGGCGGCCGTGTGGTGGACGGGCCGCTGAAGCAGAGGGCGCCTGGAACGGTCTACCAGCGCCTTGTTGACACACGGGTCGGCGACCGCGTTCTCCAGATCCGGCCGGTGATCCTGCGCGGCCGCATCGTCCTGGTCTACGAGAAATGGCGGCCTTACCCGAAGTACTTCAAAGGACCCGAACTAACTGTTCCAAAGCAGGTCGCCGACTTCTTCACTGACGCGGAGGCCGCACTGCTGCTTCGCTTCGCCGAGGCGATTCACATGGATTACGGTGAGCTGGACGTCGTCCGCGACGGACCGGGCGGCCCCATCTACGTGGTCGACGCTAACCGTACGCCGGTACGGCCCAAGGGCCTGCCCAGCGAGAGCGACGAAGCCGCCTTCGGTCCGCAGGCCGAGGCGTTCGCCGAGCTGATCAGTCGCTGACTCCGTCGGACTTCGCGGCGGCGGCATAGCGCGGTCGCAGCCGCGCCACTGCCCAGCGCAGCAGCAGCGAGCCGAGAGTGGGCTCAAGGTGCACCACGCGCCACCTCCGCTCAACGAGTCCGTCAACCAGTCGCGGCACGTGCAGCGCGTTGGCCAGCTTGATCGCGATGCGGTGGCGCCTCTTGATCTCAGCTTTGCGTGGCAAGGATGAGAGAGCGGCGTCGCCGGCGAACTCCTCGAAGGACGCACGTGCCGATGGCGACAGGGCATCCAGGCCGTACTTGCTGATGCGCTGGCTGGTGGCACGCTTCTGGATGCCGAAGTCCTGGCGCGGGACACCCGCCTCCTCGGCCAGGCGGCGTGCGATTGGCTCGTCATAGACCCCGCCGACTGAGTACGCGAGCGTGTCCGGCAAGTCGCGAAGCGCGGTCATGCTCGGCTGCTGGATGCCGCCGATGTACGGCAACGGCAGGTGGATCATGTCCACTCGGAGGCGGAACTCGCCCATCGAGGCGCCTGATAAGTCGGCCCTGCTGATATTTGCGCGGTCCTTTCCGCGCCACGCGGCGCCTCCCCAGAAACCGCTGACCAGCACGCTCCGCGGCAGCGCGCTTTCCATCGACCGGTAGATCACGTCTTCGCCGGTCATACCGCTGGCAAGGAACTCCGCGTCGGGCGTGTCATCCAGCTCCATGTAGGCGTGGCGGTCGAAGAATTGGACGCTCAGGCCCAGCGCAGCGGCCGCGCGCTCCCCGCTGTCCGTGTCGCCGCTGTATCCGGCCCATGCCCAGCCGGTGCGGAACGTGAATGCTCTGCGACAACCCGCCCGCGCCACGACCGCGGCCGCGGCCGTGCTGTCGTAACCGGACGAGAGTGCCACCGCCGGCTCGTAGCCGACCGCATTGGCGAAACACGATCGGGATCGTTCGATCAGCCGGTCGCGATAGTCGGCGAACGAGGTGAATGGCTTCTCGCGCGGCTTCGGCCGGATCGTCGTCTTGCCATCCCCGGCGACGCGCAGGTTCTCGTAGAAGTTGACGGTGACCGGCGCGTCCGTAGTCGGGATGTCGAACTTGCCATGGGTGATGCCGCGGTTGATCGATCCGAAGAGGAGCGGGTAAGGCGTGACTTCATCGAGCTCGCGTCCTGTTGCCGCGAGCAAACCCACAAACGTATTTGCGACCACCAGCGTCGCGTCGGGCTCGGTCGCGTGATAGATCGGGTCGAGCGTGTGGGCAGGGGGCACGACGACGAGGTCAGATCCATCCAGCACGATGCCCGACCCGAACACAGTCGTCGCGGACGCGGCGCAGGCAAGATCGCCCGGGCCTGCCCACGTGCCCTCGAAGAAACCCGCGCCCTCACACCTCACCGACCGCCCACATTGAACGCGGACGACGCCGTCGCGGATTCGCGCGATCCAGGCCAGCGGTGGTAGCGAGCCGAGACCTTCGTACTCAAACCGCCACCCGGCACTCGTGGCGCTCAACGGCGAATCCCCACGACCGCTGCGTAGCGCGGGCGGACCACGCTGACTGCCCAGCGCAGCACCAGATTCCCGAAGTCCGGCTGGAAATGAACGAGGCTCAGACGGCGCCGCCTCAATGGGTCGACCAGCGGGGCCAGGTGAAGGCGCTCGGCCAGCTTTATCGTCCCGCGCCTCAAGCGCGATGTGCGGGCCCTGCGCTGGAAAGAGAGCGGCCGGCCCTCGGCCGCTGCAAATCGCTTGATCGATTCGAGCGACGCGGGGGAGAAAGCGTCCAGCCCATCGTGCTGGTACAGGACGTTCGCGGCGCGCTTGGTGACTCCGAAGCTGCCCCGTGGAATGCCGGCGTCTTCGGCCAATCGGCGCGGGATGGGGCGGTCGTAATGGCCCCCCACGCGGTACGGCTCCATCTCCGCGCGGTCCAACAAGCCCTTCGTTCCGACAGGCTGCGCCGCGGCGAAAACCGGCAGTGGCAGATGGTAGAAATCGGCTCGCAGCCGGAACTCGCCGAGGCCGGCTCCTGCCGTGCTGGTCGGCGCGATGTGTCGCCAGTCGCCGCTATGCGACATCGCCCATTGGGTTCCAGCCCAGTACCCCGTGAGCAGGCACTTGCGGCGAATCGCCGGCTCGAACGCCCGGAAGATGATGTCCTCCCCGGATGTCCCGCTGGCCATGAACTCCGCCTCAGCGATGTCGTCCGCGTGGAGATAAGCCAGCCGATCGAAGAGATCGAAGCGAAGGTCGAGCAATGTCGCCGTGCGAGTTCCGGTGTCATCGTCAGCCCCGTCCTTCATGAGACGCGATGTCTCGAAGCCCACCGCGGTTCGGCAACCGACCTGGGCTGCGACTGCCGCAACGGCCGTGCTGTCGTATCCCGACGACAGCGCGACGACTGGTTCATAAGGAGCGGCGTTCGAGAATGCGGACGCCAGCGCGTTCGTGATCCGGCGGCTGTAGTCGGCGAACGACGCGAACTCACTCTCGCGCGGCTTGCGCGCTTCGGCAACCGAAAGGTCGTGGTTGACCGTGAGGTTCTCAACGTACTGAAGCGTGATCGGCTCGGCCTGGGTCGGGATGCTCACTTGGGTGCCGAGCAGTCGAGCGGTGCCGTCTGCGGACACGTCATCGACGAGCCAGCACAGCGCCGAGGCCGCGGCGAAGAGCGACGGATAGTCGAACGTCGCGTCGAGCTCGAGGTCGGTGGCCGCCAGCACGGCGACGAACGAGTTCGAGAGCACGAGCTCCGTTCCGACGCGGGCGCTATAGATGCCTTCCAGGTGGTGGCTCGGGTTGATGAAGCAAAGGTCCGAACCGCGCACGACCATCCCGGATCCAAACACCGTGGTTGCCTCGGGCAGGGCGGTGAGCGTGGCCGGTCCAGCCCAGGTGCCTTCGAAGAACGCGTCGTTCTCCTTGCGCACGGACGATCCGCACGTCACGTCGACAACTCCGTCGCGAATGCGCGCGATCCAGGCCAGCGCCGGCACGGCCGGTGCCGTCGCGATGCGGACCTGCCAGCTGTGGGTCACAGGGGGATGATATGAGCAAGCGACGGTCGGACCCTGGCGCCAGCAGCGGACTAGACTCGCGCCCAATGCCAACCACGGGGCCGGACGCCTGATGCGGGGCAGGGTGCCCCTCTACCGCGAGCTACCCGACCCATGGCGTGGCTGGATCGGCCTGCGCCGCCCACGGCGCTGGCTCCAGGCGCTCGCCTTCGAACGAAGCCACAACGGTCGCTGCCCACAGACCGCGTCAACGATCAACTACTACCCGATGCGGCCAGGTCCGAACTCTTCGATGGCCTTCATCCTCGCCCGGCTTGGCGCACGGATCGGCCATTCGCCAGGCGCTGACCAGTTGACCGTGGCGTGGGATACCGGGACATGGTTCTCGCCCAGCGCCCAGAAGCGGCTACCTGATACCGCGATCAATCGGCGGTGCGCCGACATCTCCAAGTCCACGGTCGATGCCCTCTGGGCAGAGCAGGCCGGCTACTCGATCACCGTGGATCCGCTGGCCACGGAAGGCCCGATCGTGGTCAAGCCCGATCTGAACGGGAAGCACGGCGGGCGGGTCGCACAGGGTCCTCTAACCAGTCTCGAGCCGGGAATGGTCTACCAGCGGCTGGTGGACGGACGTGTGCCGGACGGCCGCATCCTCCAGATGCGCGTGGTGATCATCGGCAGCCGCATCATCTTCACGTACGCCAAATGGCACCCCTACCCGAAGTGGTTCACTGGCACCGAGATCACCCTCCCGCGGTCCGCCGACGAATTCCTCTCGGCGGCGGAGCAGGAGCTGCTGCTTCGGTTCGCGAACGCCATTGGCCTCGAGTACGGCGAGCTCGACACGCTGCGAGACCGTGACAGCGGCCTGATCTACGTGGTCGACGCGAATCGCACCCCCGTCGTCCCGCGCATGCTGGATGAGAGCCTGCACGACGAGGCGTTCGGGCCGCAGGCCGAAGCATTCAGCGCACTGATGGGGTCGCAGCCAGTCAGTCGCTGATTGGAAAGCAACGGACGTCCGCCGGATCCACCCGCACGCCGACCAGGTGCCCTCGAAGAACCCATTTTTCCTGGCACCGAACGGACTTGCCGCACGCGACATCGACGGCTTTCGCCGCGGCGTTGATCGTCGCCAGCCAGGACAGCGGCGGAAGAGCCCCCTCGGCGCGGTATCCAAACCGCCACCCCGTGGCCGCCATGCTCGGCAACGCCGGTCAGTCTGTGAGCGGGAAGCAATGCACGTCGTGCCTGTCGACGTGCAGGGTGACTTCGGCGCCGATGTCGAAGCGCGCCGCGGCGCGGCTGGGCAAGTCGGCGTACAGGCGCGTCTCGCGCCCGTCGATGCGCACAGCGACATGGAGCCGCGTCATCGCCCCATGGAAGGTGATCGCGTCGACGATCGCCGGCTGGCCGGCGTTCGACGCGCCCGGCGCCGCGACCTGCACGTTCTCCGGCGCGAAGAACGAGATGACCCGCCCGTTGGAACCTGGCGGCGCGGCCACGTCGAAGAGCGCGCCCAGCGCCGCGCGATCGCCGCGCACCGCCACCTCGACGGCGTTGCGGCTGCCGACGAAACTGGCCGAGAACTTGGTCTGCGGATCGGCGTAGATGTCCAGTGGCGATCCCAACTGCTCGATTCGGCCGCGATTCATGACCGCCAATCGGTCAGCGATGGCGAGCGCCTCCGATTGGTCGTGCGTGACATAGATTGTGGTGGTCTTGACCGACTGCTGTACGCGCCTGATTTCGTCGCGTAGTCGCGTCCGGACGACGACATCAAGCGCGGAGAGAGGCTCGTCGAGCAACAGCACGGCCGGCGACGGCGCCAGGGCGCGGGCAAGTGCACAGCGCTGAGCCTGGCCGCCGGAGATCTCGTTCGGGTAGCGGTCGGCCTCCGGCTCGAGGTGGACGAGTGCGAGGAGTTCCGCGACGCGCTCCTTGACCTCCGTCCGCGGATGTCGGCGAACCTCGAGCGGAAAGCTGATGTTCTGACGGATCGTGAGGTTCGGAAAGAGCGCGTAGCTCTGGAAGACCATCCCGATGGGACGCTCGCGCGCTGGCTTGTCCGTCACGTCGACGCCACCAATCGACACTCGCCCCGCGGTCGGCACTTCGAGGCCGGCGACGATCCGCAGCAGCGTCGTCTTGCCACAGCCGGACGGTCCGAGCAGGGCCATCAGCTCGCCCTCAGCGACGTCGATCGAGACGTCGTCCAGTGCCCGTACGCGGCCGAAATCCTTGGTCACGCCATGCAGGCTGATCTCGCTCACAACTGGCCGACTGCGCCCGTGTCGCGTGCGCCTGGAATCTGTGTTGTCAGCCGGCCGCGATTGACATACGCGACGGAAGCCGAGAGCGCGAAGAGCAGAACGAAGACGATGCTGGTGACGACGGCCAGCTCACTGATCCGGCCGCCCGTATCACGCAGCGCGCCTGCGCTCCAGACCGGGATCGTAGTGATCGAGCTGGCGAGCACCTTGACCAGCGCGAATTCGCCGATGGCGAGTGCGAACGCGAGCATGGCTGCCGTTGCGAGACCCGGCTTGATCGCCGGCAGGACGACCTTCACGATTGTCTGAAGCACGGATGCGCCACACGTCTCGGCTGCCTCACTGAGACGCCGGACGTCGGCCGCTGCCATCGCGCCGTCCAACGCCCAGTAGACGAAAGGAAAGCTGACCGAGACGTAGGCGAGCACCAGCAACGGGTATGTGCCCTGGAGGCCGGGCGCGACGATGCCGGTGAACTGGAGCAATGCGAAACCGATCACGACGAAAGGCAGAGCGAAGGGGATGGCCGCCGATAGCTCGAGGACGGGCCTGATACGTGGATTCCGGATGCGTGCCCAGTACACGGCGGGGACGGCCAGACCGAGGACGAGCAGCGTCGTCCAGAAGCCGAGCGTGAGCGATGTCACGAAGGCCCTGAGCACCCTTGGATCGCTGAACGTTTCGAGCCAGTAGCGGAGGGTGTAGCCATCGGGCAGTGCATTGGTCGTCCATCGGCTGGCGATCGAGTACAGGACGAGAGCCACGATCGGTACACAGATGTAGAGCAGCAGTCCGCCGAAGAGCAGCACCGGTCCAACTGCCGGCCAACGCCGTTGGCCACGCGCTCCAGGTCTGGCTGCCGCTGCGCGCGAATTGTTGAGGCCCACGCCGCCGCCCAGCCAGCGCGTGCCCCGCCTGATCAGGCTTCGATACGCGACCAGCCCCGAAATCGCGACGACGATCAGCACGACCGACAGAACGGCGGCTCGTTCTGGGCCACGGATGGCGTCGTCGGCCAGGGACTGCCCAATCTGAAGAGTTATGAGTTGGATGGGCAGGGCCGCCGATTGTCCGGCTAGCGCGTAGGCGATGCTGTAGATCCCGATCGTCCACATGAACGAGAGGACGAAACCGGCGCCGATGAAAGGCAGCAGGATGGGCAGGCCGATACGCCGCCAGAACTGGAGGCGCGTCGCCGAGGCGGTCTGCGCCGCCTCGTACCACTCCTCGCGCAGCAAACCCATGGCCGGCACGGTCAGAAGCACAAAGATCGGAATGTTGGCGTGCCCGTACGTGATCACCAGTGCCGCGAATGAGTCGCGTGCCGGCGGAAGGAACGGAATGCCCAGCCCCTGCACGAAGAGGGTGACCATGCCGAACGTACCGAGCGCCGCGACGTACGAGAACGCCAGGCCGATCCCGCCGAAGTGGGCTGAGACATTGAGCAGACCCAGCCACGCGGCGCGGCGCCCGGCCAGCATCCGGCTGATCAACCAGGCGAGCGGTGTACCGATCAATGTGCTGATCGCCGCACAGACAAGGCCGAGCTCGAGGCTGGTGAGGATCGCGCGCTGGTTGATCGGCTGGGCCAGCACGCGTGTCCATGCCTGCAAGCCGATTCCGTCGGCCGTGATGAACGAACGCGCGAAGAGAACGGCGATGGGAACCACGAGGCAGATGGCGAGGACGAAGATGAGCGGAAGGGCAGGACCCCAGGCGCCCAGCCACGCGCGAGCGATCGCGGAGAGGCGGTGCCGCGTGGAGGCCGCCACCGGCGCCGCAGCCGCCGCCTGCTCGCTCATCCTGGCATGCCCCTCAACACCTTGAGCAGTCGATCAGTTGGCGCCGACTACGACCTGGCTCTCCCAGATGTCCTTCACGGCGTCCGAATCGATATTCCGCCAATCGACGTGACCGACATTGGCGTAGGCCTCATCGGGCAGCCAATTCGCCTTTGCCTCGTTCGGAACGATCAGCCGGTTGTCGCCGGCGACCGAACGGATCGGTCGCGCACCATACTTGGCGAAGATCACCTGCCCTTCGTCGGTCAAGACCCATTCCATGAACATCTTGCCGAAATCGGCATGGGCGACCTCGTAGCGGTTCATCATCAGCGTTGAAGGCGCGAAAACCGATCCATCCGAGGGCACGATCATGCGGTAGTTGACGTCGCGCTGACGGAGCTCCTCGAACCAGGTGGCCTGGTTGAAGTCGTAGCGCACGCTGATCGGAACTTCGCCACGCTCGAACGTGTCGAGCGTCGCCTGCTGCGCGAGATTTGGCAGCAGCCGCCGGCCGTATTCGATACCCGGCTGCCAATCGTCGACCGAGCCGCCGGCGGCGAGGTTCATCGCCACGAACGCCCACGTACCACTCCCGCTGACCCCGATCCTGCCCAGCCCGACCAGCCCGACATACGCCGGGTCAGTCAAGTCGTCCCATGAATCGGGTACGGGCAGCGCTCGGGCCTCGAGCGCGTCGATGTTCGCCAGGATGGTCGGCACACCGACGAACGTGGCGACCCAGCCGGCGCCGTGCAGGTCGTCGGGCAAGAGACTGGCATTGGGCGGTTGGTAATCGGCGAGTATCCCGACCTGTTCGGCCTGCGGTATGAACAGGATGCCGATGTCGGCCAGGATCGACTGCGGGTTGTTCCTCTCCGCCTCCCACTGCTGGATCTCCTGCGCTGAGCTGAAACTCCCCTCGGCCAGGTCGCGGTCCTGGCGGTTGCAGTCGAAGCCGAACTTCTGCTCGCAGAAGCGCGTGAACTGCTCGCCATAGTTACCGTAGGAGTTGGGTGTCGCGATGGTGTAGAACGTCCGTGCCTGCTCGGCCGCGGCCTGGGCGTCGTAGGCGGCCCCAGGGCTTGTGGTCGGCGTTGCAGGCGTGCACGCCGCGCCGGTCAAGAGCGCCGCGACAAGAGCGGCTCGCAGGCTCATGCGGACGATGTCGGACAAGCGGCTAACCCCTCTCGGTCTTGGAGCGGGCAGCCTAGCAGACACCTTCTCCGGTACTCGGGGGCTTCCAGGCAGACCGGGACTTAGGGGTACAAACCCGGGAAGCGGTCCTCATGGCCTGTGGTTATGCCGGCTGCGGCATCGAGGGCATTCAGGGCCTGCCGGGTCCCGCCGATCTTGTAGCGATAGTTCGAATAGTAGTTGGACAGGCCACGCCAGAACGTCCGGTTGCCAACCCGGTCGCGATAGGCGCGCAGCCAGTTCACGCCCTGGATGTAGATGACCCAGGCGTAGCAGCCGCCCAGCTGATAGATAGTCTGGTCGAGGTCGTCCGGCGCGCACTTGGACGTGGCCCAGCGTGAGAGCAGGTTGCGTGCCATGAAGTCGGCCAGCGCCTCGTCGGCGAATGGCTGACGCGCCTGGTCATTGCCGACCGTCGAGTAGAACCACTGGTGGGCGAGCTCATGGCTGACCAGCCAAGGCAGTTGGCTGGCAGACGCATTGCTCGGGAGCCAGATCAGCGACGGCGATTCCATCGCATACCACGGACCTGTTTCGCTGAACGTGACCTGTGCGTGCGGATACGCCCCCACGTTGGCGCTGTAGTTGCGGAAGGCGCGAACGGCATAGGCGAGCACCTTGGCCTTCGGCAAGGTGCGGTAGAAGAACGTGATCCTTTTGCCGTTGACCGTGGTCGAGGCCGAGCGATAGTTCGTGCTCGCACTGAGGTTGAAGTCGCGCACATTCGTGGCCGCGAACTCCTGCGTCAGCCCGTTGTCGGCGACCCGTCGGCCGCTCGTCGCAAAGATCAGTCGCCGATCGGTCGTCAGCGCGACGCGAACGGTCTTAGCCACCGGCGTCACCCACGGCTCGCCGCCGCTGGTATTCGTGAAGGGCGTGGTGCGGCTGAGCCATGGGATCCAGCGATAGGCCGTCATGACGCCATTCGCCCGGGCAAACCCTGGGCTATAGCCATTCGCGTTGGGCGAGGAAGAGAGCACGGCGGTATACCGGATCCGAATGACGGCCATGCCGCCCACCGCCAGGCTGGAGGGCAGGTTTACCAGCACCGTCTGATCGTCAACGTTCTTGGTGGCAGCGGCGCCGTCGACAGTCACGCTCCCGACCTGGGCGTTGCCAGTGCGCAGTGGGGCAAGGTTGAAAGCGATCACCGAGACCCGTCCGGATGAGCTGTTCGTGACCTGGGCCGTGCTGTCTACGCTCACACGGCGGTTGCTCCAGCCGAACGTGGCCTCGACGTCATATTTCGCGCTCAACGCGAGGCTGTTGACGTCCGCGGCTTGAGCCGGTGCCGGGGCGCAGAGCAAAAGGCCCAGCGCAATGAGCAACCAACGTTTACCTGCGGCGGGCCGAAACCCACGCGCGGAAACGTTCTCAGGCACGAATAACCCCCACCTCGATCTGTACGGCTGCGCGCCCGAGGTTACCACTGGCTGTCGCTGGCAAGCGCGGCCGGCGGGCGCTGGTACTTATCGATTGTCGACATCAGCGGCCCTGCGCTTGATGCTTGCCGCGTGAGCGAACCGGTCGCCGAAGAGCAGATCGGCACGCCCCATGCCGTAGATCAGGGCCCCGAGCCGTCGCCCGATGCGCGCGAGCGCGGCATCCTCCGCCGCTGGCGCCAGATCGCCGTGGTCGCGCTGGCCGCGCTCGGCGCGACCCTGGTGGCGGCCTTGTGGCGCTCGAACACGGATCTGCCGGCGTTGGCGGGCCTGGTCGCGTTCATAGTCGTCGTCGCGGCCCTGGTTACCCAGTACCGGGTCAGCAGGGTGCTCGACGAGCGTCGCGCCGCGCAGGAAGCCGGCCAGACGCGGATGCTCCAGGGGCTGTCGCGATCGGTCTCGTCGGACGCAATCGTCGACACGATCGTCGACGAGCTGCGCCGAGCCGCGGATGCCGACCATGTAGTCGTCGCGCGGCTGCGCCCCATTGAACGAGTAGTCGAGACAACCCTCGTGTCCAGCCGCGCGATGGTTCCACCGGCACGCTCCATCCTGCCCGCGAGCGTGCTCGACCCGCCACAGCCGTCCGGCCGGCGGCGGGGGAGGCCCCAGGTGCTCGGCGGGTTGGCGTCTGAACAAGAGGTCGCCGAGTCGCTGGCTTCTCGCCTTGGGGAGTCGTATGCGCTCATCAACACGCTCTCCGCGCCGCTCGTCGTGCGCACGCGCGTCGTCGGGGCGCTGATCCTTTCGCGTCGCCAGAAGCGTGAATGGACGGCGGTCGACAGGCGGCTGCTGGCCTGGTCGGCGGAGGAGCTGTCCGCTGCGCTGGCCCGGGCGTACGCCTTCGAGCAGGCCGAGATTCGCGCGAGCATTGACGGACTTACGGGCCTGCCCAACCGCCGCTACCTCGAGGAGCTGCTCGCTACCGTCGGACCGCGTCGCCGTTCCGGTGATCGCCTCGGCGTGCTGATGATCGACCTCGATCATTTCAAG
>CAYZEJ010000021.1:0-25741 GCA_964477545.1 uncultured Anaerolineaceae bacterium
GGTCACGGACATCTGGGGATGTCCGCCTCCTGACCCCGCGCCCCCTGCGTGACGGTGGCCTGTGTATGCATTGACTTCGCCAAGCCTCTCAACGGCGAAGCCCGCGCAGTCTCGCACAGACCTCTTGGTTTGCCAACCCACACCGCGTTTTTTGTTGCAGTCTCATGTCCGAGCCGCAGCGGTGATATGCCCCCGAGATGCTCCGGTGCGGAGACGTGATACCCCCACCGGACGCCGGCAGGAAATACTTGCCAGACGCTCGGACCGGGGTCCGCTCCGAGACGTCGATCGCGGGGGCGCCAATGACGATGGCGCGGTACGCCCAGGCGATCGCCAGGGCCGCCGACCTCGACCCCCGTCGGCGGCTCTTTTTCTTTGTTGCAGTTCCGTTGCAGGACGCCTGATTCCGCCGCGACCCGTGCAAGAATTCCGCCTGCGCATGGTGAAAGACGTCACGGATGCGCGGGGCGGTCAACCGGCAAACGAGCTGCTGGCGCTATCCGGCGAGCTCTTCGGGACGTCACTCGATGTCGAGCGGACGCTCAGCCAACTTGCCGAGCTGGTCGTGCCGCGAATGGCGGATTGGGCGGCTGTCGACGTTCTCGACGAGAGCGACAACTTCCGCCGGGTTGGTGTCGCCCACGTCGACCCGGCAGGCACCGATCTGCTGCGCGAGTTGCACGACCGCTACCCGCTCAGAGCGAACGAGGGGCGCCTCCGCGGCCGCGTGGTTGCCACCCGCGAGCCCATCGCCCTGTACGACGTCGATGAACGTGAGCTGCTCAGGCTGTCGCGCGACAAGGAGCACTACCAGATGCTCACGCGGCTGGGCATCCGCTCCGCGATGTGGGTGCCGCTCGTCGTCCGCGACAGGGTTGTTGGCGTGTTGTCGGCGGGCTATCGGGACACCTCCCACAGGTATTCGCCTGCCGACCTGAACCTGATGCGCGAGCTCGCGCGGCGCGCCGCGCTTGCCGTCGACAATGCCCTTCTCTACCGCGGGATCAAGCGCGCTGAGACCCGTCAGGCGGCTATCGCCTCGCTCGGCCAGGTTGCTCTTGCGGGCGCTCGCTACGCGGAGCTTGCCCAGTCGGCGGCCGAGACTCTGGCGGAGATCATGGGTGTCACCTTCGCCGAAGTACTACAGCTTCAACCAGGTAAAAAACAGCTCCTCCTGGTCGCCGGTGTGGGCTGGAAAGAGGGCCTCGTGGGATCCGCGACGGTCAAGGCCGGTCTGGGTTCGCAGGGCGGATACACCCTGACGACCGTCGGGCCGGTCGTGCTGGACGATCTCGCCACGGAGACTCGCTTCCGGCCGCCGCCGCTGCTCGTCAGCCACGCAGTGGTGAGCGGTGTGACCGTGCTGATCGGGAGCCCGCAGGCGCCATATGGCGTACTCGGCGCCCACAGCGCCCAGCACCGCGTATTCGCCGAGGACGACGTCAACTTCCTCCAGACGGTCGCGAATGTCCTTGGAGCCGCGCGGGAGCGGCAGGAGGGTGAGGACCGTCTGAACCGTCTTGCCATCGCTGAGAACGCCCGGGCGGCGCAGCTTAGAGCAGTCATCCAGAGCATCGGTGACGCGGTCGTCGTGTGTGACATGTTGGGTATCGTGCTGCTCGCGAACCCGGCTGCCGAGACGTTGCTGGGGCAGCGCGTCGCAGACGGCCTGGCGGGCATCCTCAATTCATTCGAGTGGCCCGCCGGGGCGGAGAGGGCCGACCTGGAGGCCGGAGTGAGCATCGAGCTTCGGCTGGCCAGACCGGCCGCCTCAACCAACGATGGCGAGACCGAGCAGTGGCTGGAGCTCTCGGCCTTCCCAGTCCTGGGGAGCGAGCCTGAAGTCGCGGCCTCGGGCGGAACGATCCTCGTGATGCGCGACGTGACTGCGGCACGCAACGCGCGCAACGTCCGGGACGCGTTCCTGGGCATCCTCTCGCACGAGCTCAGGACGCCTGTGACGACCATCTATGGCGGCAGCGAGATGCTCGCCCGCCGCGCCGCGTCTATCACCGAGGAGGAGCGGCGAGGCGTCTACGAGGACATCCGGGCGGAGGCCGACCGACTGTACCGACTCGTCGAGAACCTCCTCGTTCTAAGTCATGTAGAGCGCCAGGGCCTCGAGATCGACCCTGAACCAGTGCTGCTCCAGCGCCTCATCCCGCGGGTCATCGAGAGCGAATCCACGCGCTGGCTGGACGCGACATTCGTGACCGAGCTGCCGGCCGGGCTGCCGCCTGTCGCGGCCGAGGAGACCTACCTCGAGCAGATTCTGCGCAACCTGGTCGGCAACGCTGCCAAGTACGGTGGGAGCGGCCCTATCGTGGTCGGGGCGAGCGACCTCGGCTCAGCCGTACGCGTAACCATCACTGACAGCGGCCCCGGCTTCCCGGACGTCGAGAAGGACCGCCTGTTCGAGCTCTTCTACCGGTCACCGGAACTGGCACGTACCGCCAGCGGCGCGGGCATCGGTCTCTTCGTCTGTCGCCAGCTGATCACGGCGATGAATGGCCGGATGTGGGCGTCCAACCGCCCCGGCAAGGGCGCGGAGTTCGGATTCGAGCTACCGGTGTTCGAGACGACCGACTAGAACGGCTTGGCCATCATCAGCCAGAGGAGCACGGCAAGCCCGACTACTCCGATGGCTGCGACCAGTGTGGGCTGACCAGATGCGATCGCTGCCTCGACCACGGCGCCATCGACTGGCACCGTCGGATCATAAGAACCCGTCTTCGGATCGACCCCGAGCGCCGTCCGCACACGGTCCAGATAGAAACGGGCCATCGGTGTCATCAAGCCGATGAGGACGATGGCGATGACGAGGCTGACCCAAATCCACCACCTGCCGCTCGTCCACCAGTTCCCCGAGAACCCGGCCAGGATGCCGCCCAGGAACCAGATCGCCAAGCCGATGCTCATCACGTTGACGCTACGCCGCGAGAGGTCGAGCAGGGTCCGCAGCGCTGCCGGGTCGCGTTCAGAGCGCAACCGCAGCAGGACCGCCACCGACACGCCGTGTGCCAGGACGAACAGCAGCACGCCGAGGACGTGGATCAGCACGATCAGGCCATGAAACGGCGACAAGTCAAGCATGAGGGTCCCTCTCTGACGGCACTCGCTCAATCCCTGCGGCGCGATCTTAGCGCCGCCATGCTCGGTTGCTAGCCTGATCCAGTGAGTGCGCTTCTCGACCGCCTGGGCGCCGAAACTGGCGTGATCGCGCTCGTCCTGATTGCCATGCTCTTGATCGCGATCCCGATCACGATCTGGCGAGTCCGCGCCGGCGACAGATGGTCCTCCGCCGCCAGGAAGACGGCCCTCGATGTCGCGATCCTGGGCACGCTCGCTGGCATATTCGCGTTGACGTTCAGCTCGTTCGTCACCGGCGGACAAGGCCAGATCAACCTCATCCCCTTTCAGAGCCTCTTCGACAGCTTCGCCCTGGGTGAATTCTGGGTCGGCATCGTCCTGGTCGACCTGGCCGCCAACTTCCTGCTGTACGTCCCGCTCGGGCTGTTCGTCGGCCTCCGTCTCAGGGGGCTTCCAACCTTGGCTTGGGCCCTCCCTGTTGTCGCGCTGAGTGCGGCCATCGAGGTTGTCCAGGGCTCCGTCTTGAATCGCTCGGCTGACGTGACCGATGTCCTGATGAACTGGCTGGGCGGCGTGGCAGGCTTCGCCGCCGCCCGAATGCTTCGGCGACTCATCGACTCACGAACCTCTGAGAGCAGCTCTGGCAGACTGTCCGTCTCGGGCCGGTAGCTCAGCGGCAGAGCAGGGGTTTAAGCCTTTCTGCGTGTGCGCTGTGGCATCAGGCGTGCCGATCCGAGCGAAGCAGCCGTAGTGAGCTGTATCCAATTCGTCGCCTGGTTCTTAGCGGCCGGTGTCCTTCGCGTCAGGGCCCGACCGGGACCGGCTCCGGAACATCGCTCGAGCCGAAGCCCCACGACCACAGGCGCCGATCCCGATCAATCACGAGCAGGCTACGCTCGGTGCTCAGCCCGACCGCGTCGAGTAGGACGCGCCCCGCGACCGGTGTTGCCTGATCCCCGCCAGGCGCGCCACCCCAGGATATGTCGCCCCAGCACCAGAGGCTGCTGTCGCTTCTGGTGACGCATGCGTGCCATCGGCCCACGGCGACTGCGCGTGCCTGGTCTATGCCTGATACCTCAACCGGCGTCGCGCTGTTTGAAGCGTTGCCGTCCCCGAGTGTCCCGCGCTCGCCGTGACCCCAGCACCAAACGCTCCTGTCGCTACGAATCGCGCACGTCGACCAGCCGCCCGCCGCGACGGCGACGGCGTCATTGATGCCCAGGACCTGTGTCGGCGCTGGGCGGTTCTCGAGCGTGCCATCGCCCAACTGGCCGTATCCGGTCGCGCCGTCGCCGTTTCCGCCCCAGCACCAGATCGTGCCGTCTTCAAGGACAGCGCAAGTGTGATTCCAGCCCGACGAAACCTGGACTGCGTTGTCGATGCCGCGCACATGCTGCGGAGAGGGAACGCCGCTGTTGTTCTCGAATACGCCGTTACCCAGTTGGCCGATCTGGCCGTTGCCCCAGCACGCGATTGCCCCTCCGGCCCGCAGGGCGCAGGCGAAGGCTCCTCCGGCCGTGACCGCCGTAGCGTCGTCGATCTCGGGCACCTGGACGGGGACGACCATGTACCCGTCGCTTCCGGGATCTTCCCCCCAGCACCACACCGTTCGATCTACCCGGACCGCGCACGAAAAACGTATGCCGGCGGAAGCCGAGATCGCGTCGTCTATCCCGACTACAGCCACATCAGGGCTGAACCGATCCGTCTCCGTTCCGTCACCCAATTCTCCGAATTCATTGACGCCCCAGCAGAAGACGCGGCCATCCAGCGTCAGTGCGCACGAATGAAGGTCACCGGCGTCGACGGCCGCAACCGGCACTGGAGACGCCGTCGGGGTCGCGCTGGCGGTCGGGGTGGGGCTGATTGTTGGCCCGGGTGTGGGGTTCGGTTCCACAGACGCCGTCGGTTCGCCGGTCGGAGTGGGCGCCGGAGTCAGTGGCGGACCCAGTGAGGGGCTGACCGCTGGTTCGTCCGTGCCTGGCACGACCGTTGCCGGGAATGAGCCAGTGCCCAGCGAAGAGCCTGGCCCGGAAGGGATGGCCACGCCGGCCGACGGCTGTGGGCTAAATGGAAGTGGCGAGAAAGGCTGGAAGGTCGGGTTCGGAAGAAGCTCGTTCGTCGGCAGCTTGATGAAGCCGCCCGCGATGCCGACGCCGAGCAACGACGCGGTAAGAAGCGCGAGCAGGAGCGCCTGACGCCACCAGCCGGGCATTGCCGGCCAGCCAACCTTGGGACTCCGCCCACGTCGCGAGATCGCCACTCGAGTTATTTCGACAGCGTCGAACGGCCGAACGCCTTCATCCGCGAAGTGACGCAGATCACGTGCAATACGTTGTTCGAAGGGCTGGTCGACGCCGTACTCAGACATCGCGCGGCTCCAGTTCCTCGCGCAGCACGGCCAGCAGGCGCTGCATTCGGGCGCGCGTCCCGGAAGGCGACAGGCCCGTGATTCGGCTGAGCTCATTGGAGTCGAGGCCGGCTACGTAACGGAGAGCGAGGAGCTCTCGATCGCCATGGCTCAGGTGTGCGAGTGCATTGCGCAGATCGACGCGCCGGCCCCATTCCTTGGTGCCTTCGTCATCGTCGCGTGGACCATCCGCGCGCAGCTCGGTCACGGTCCTGCGGCGCTGACGCCGCATGATCTGCCGTCCCTCGTTCCCCGCGATCGCGATCAGCCAGGATCGCAGCCGGTCCGGCTCACGCAGCTTCGAAATCTTGCGCCAGGCAATCGACCACGCCTCCTGCACCGCATCGTTCGCCAGGTCTGCATCGCGCGTGATGACGTAGCACACACGGATCATGTCTTCGTGGAAGGCGGCCACGATGCGGGCGAAGGCAATTTCGTCACCGCCGGCGGCGGCCGCGACGTCCAGCGTCAGACGTTGGGCCTGCACAGTCGAGCGTGCGAAATCGGGCTCATCAACAACGATGGCTTTGACCCCCTCTCGCTGGATGCCGTGCCCGAACAGGGCCACCGACCTGAAGGTCTCAATCGTAACGGCGCTCATGCGCGAGCCCCGACCAGCGGGCTGTTGATTCTCACGCCAAGTTGATGCCCGAGACGGGCGAGCTGATTCAGGCCGGCCGGGTACGTAGAGCGGTATCCGTACCGCGCTCCGTGTCGCTCCGCGCATCAGCCAGTGGCCAAGCGGCATCAACTTGTCAGTAACTAGCCCAACGCAAGATGGTGCCCAACGCAAGATGGTGCCCAACGCAAGGAGGCGTTCGATGTCCACGAGAATCCCCAGGTCGCCGATCAGGCTCATGGCCGCGATGTGCGCGGCCCTCGCGCTGGCGGGCTTGAGTCCCGGACTGGCGAGCGCGGCGCCGCTGCCTGTCTCGTTCGACCTGTACATCGGCAATCCATGCGTGCGCGTCATCGGTAGCGAAGGGAAGGCGCTCCAGCTGATCTGGCGTGATGCCGGCGGTGCGCTCAAGGCGCAGCACACGATCCGCGCAGGATTTTCGTACAGGTCGTACTGCTCAACTGACCCGCAGATCGTCGTTGCCGTCGGCGATCGGATCAAGGTCAAGCACGCGTCCAAGGTGCACAAACTCGTTGTGCCGAACCTGGCCATCAATCTCAACCGCGTGACCGATCGGCTGAAGGGGTTCGCGCCGGCCGGGCAGCGGGTGAGGATCGAGTGCCAGAGCGCCGACCCATTCCGGCACTTCGAGCCCTGTATCTGGCAGAGGAATGTCACCGCCGGAGCCGACGGGACTTGGGCCGTCAGCGTGCCCTTCGACTTCATCGGCGGCGCCGAGATGGCGCTCCTGTGGACCGGGAGCGGCGGCGACGAGGTGCGTGCCTGGGGCACGGCACCGTTCGTGAACGTAACTCTCGGCCGGTCGGGCTTCAGCGGTGCTACCCGGCCGAATCGAACGGCGAGCGTCGATCTCGATCAGAAGGCGCACGGGACAGCCGTCGGCGATCCGTTCCAGGGTCGCTTCCGCGGCCAGTTCCTCAACGACAGCGCGCACACAACCTCCGTGGCGCCTGGCGACAGCCTGACTGCGGACATCGCCATGGACGCGGCGTGGGTCGTTCCGGCGATCGACGCGTCCGTGAGCGCGGCGTCGGACGTCGTCAGCGGTCGCTGCCATGACACCGGTGCCTCGAGCGAACTGGTCAACGTCCTCCTGTACCGGTCCGGCAACCAGCGCGGGTGGGCACTGCAGGACACGGAACCAGATGGCTCCTTCTCGTTCAATTTCCTCACCGGCGACGGGGACTTCTGGACCAACGTCAACGTCAGGACGGGCGACAAGCTCGTCGTCAGGTGCATGCAGGCCGAGGGCGACTGGGTCCAGCGCGTGATCTTCGCGGCGGCAGAATCATGAACCTCGTCTCCGTCCTCACCAACGCGCCCCGCCGCATTGTCGTGCTGGCGCTGCTTGCTGCAGTAGCGCTGGCGACGAGTGCGCCCGGTGATAATGCCCGAGGCGCGTCCTCTACCGGGGCGAGGTACCGGCCGGACGCCCGCATCAGGCTGGCCTGCGCATACACGACCGATTGGCAGCCGTGCGAGCCTGACTGGGTTGGCAACAACGTCTACAACCGGAACGCGGTTGGCCAGAAGTCGCGCTGGACGGATTACCTGACGTACTCCAACGAGCGCGACCCGAGGGTGATGGTCTTCAAGATCTCGATCGAGAACGACGGTTCGGTCGCCGACCGGTTCACGGTCAATGCGGACGGCGTCACGAGCGGATACCGGGTCGCGTTCCTGCGTGGGAGCACCAATGTCACTGCGGCCGTCGAAGGCGGTACGTACCGGACGCCGTTGCTTTCACCTGGCGCGTCGCACGTACTCAAGGCCAAGCTCGTGATGCCGTGCGACTCGTGGGACAACTGCGGGCAGGACCGCGCCACGCGGCTGGTGACAGTGCGCTCGCTTAAGGACCCGTCGATGCGCGACGCAGTCAAGATCGTCCGCAGGATCTGGGAATGCACCTGCTGACTCCGCGATAAGCCACGAGCACGGCCGTAAACTGGCGGACAATCGACGGGCCGGTAGCTCAGCGGCAGAGCAGGGGACTTTTAAGCCTTTCGGCGTGTGCGCTGTGGCACCCAGCGTGGGAACGCGAGCGAAACGGGCACGTCTATACTCTGGGGGAGTATTCCCACGAGGCCTTCACATGCAACTGAACGTCTTGGAATCCACCGGCGACCGCTTGAGGGCCGGCTATGCATGTCCGTGTGGCTGCGAGCCGGCAGTCGAGTACGTGCGCGGAGCCGAAGTCGCCCACGAAGGGTGCTGCTGTGGCAACGACTTCGCGGTTGGGCCACAAGCAGCTGCGAGCCTGACACCGAAAGTCGGCTTTCACGCTGAGCAGGTCGCCTTCAGGGCGCCATGGGGCGAGTCGCTGGAAGCGGCATGGTCAGTAGGGCCGAGCGTTCACGGGCCTGAGGGCGACCACGAGCACGATTCACAGCAACCGGAGGACGGCGAGCGCGCCACGGCGGCTCTCGACCCTGTCTGTGGGATGACAGTTGTGCCCGATGAAGCACGTGCCAACGCACTTCACAGCTCGTTCAACGGGACCGACTACTTCTTCTGCGGTAAGGGCTGCAAGCTCGAGTTCGAGGACGACCCAAAGCGGTATCTCGACCCGAGCTACGTCCCATCTATGTAAAGGAGTCACGGTGGCGGATCAGCAGGACGAGACAGTAGAAGTTATGAACATCACTCGGAGACCGACCGTGAACCTGTCTCGACTTGGGCTCGTCCCACTCGTTTTGTTGGCTGCCGCCTGCTCAACGGGTGGCACAGCAAGTACGCCAACGTCGGGTGCCCCGACCCGGATCAACGTCACGCTCACGGACGCGCTCCGCATGGAGCCGTCCGCCATGACTGTTCCGGCCGGGGTGCCCGTGACGTTCGTGGTCACCAACGCTGGTGTGATCGACCACGAGTTCTATCTCGGGGACGAAGCTGCTCAGGCTGAGCACGAACAAGAGATGCAGTCGATGGGCGGCATGATGCACGACGAGCCGGAGGGCATCGCGCTCGATCCGGGCCAGACGAAGGAGCTGACCTTCACGTTCGCCGATCTGGGCAACACCTTGGCCGGATGCCATGTGACGGGCCACTACGCCGGCGGCATGAGAGCGACGATCACGGTCGCTGCTCGCTAGAGGCCCAACGTGGAACACCACCGTCACGACCACGCCGCCCACCAGCATGGCCGTGCAGCGAACGACACGCACGCCGCCATGAAGGACGACTCCACGATTTTGGCTGGTCAACACCAGGGCCACGCGACCGGCCCCGCCGGCGCTCACGACCGACACAAGGGTCACTCCGTCGCGATGTTCCGCGACAAGTTCTGGCTGAGCCTGATCCTCACGATCCCCGTCGTGCTGCTGAGCCACGACGTCCAGATGTGGTTTGGCTACACCGTTCCGACCTTCCCGGGTTCGGACTATCTGCCCGCAGTCCTGGGCACCGTCATCTTCCTGTACGGCGGCCTCGTGTTCATTCGTGGCGCCCGCAATGAGCTGGCCGATCGGCAGCCGGGCATGATGACCCTGATCTCGCTGGCAATCGTGGTCGCCTTCGTCACGAGCTGGGCCGGCACCCTAGGCCTGTTCGAAGTCGAGATCTGGTGGGAGCTCGCCACGCTGATCACCATCATGCTGCTCGGCCATTGGCTCGAGATGCGCTCGATCGCGCGGGCCCGCGGCGCACTTACCGCGCTCGCCGAGCTCCTGCCAGACACCGCGGAGCGGGTGATGGCGACGGGTACAGAGACTATTCCGTTGGCCGAAGTCGCCGCTGGCGACGTGTTCCTCGTGCGCCCCGGTGCGCGGGTGCCCGCCGACGGCGTGGTCGTCGAGGGCGAGGCCGACGTCGATGAGTCGATGATCACCGGCGAGTCGAAGGCCGTGCCCAAACAGCCGGGCGATGAGGTCGTGGCCGGAACGGTTGCCGCCGGCGGGAGCCTGCGCGTGCGCGTAACGGCGGTTGGTGACCAGACTGCGCTGTCAGGCATCATGCGGCTGGTCGAGGCTGCGCAGTCATCGGCTTCCCGTGCCCAGGCGTTGGCTGATCGCGCGGCCGCTCTGCTGTTCTACGTCGCGCTCATCGCTGGAGCCGTAACGGTTGCGTTCTGGTGGCTGCAGGGCGATCGTGAAGGCGCGCTCGTTCGCACCGCGACTGTGCTGGTCATCGCCTGTCCCCATGCGCTGGGGCTCGCGATCCCGCTCGTTATCGCCATCTCGACATCGATCGGTGCGCGCAACGGGCTGCTGGTCAAGGACCGCCTCGCGCTTGAGCGGGCGCGTGAACTCCAGGTCGTCATCTTCGACAAGACCGGCACACTGACGAAGGGGAGTCCGGTGGTCAGCGACGTTCTGGCGACTAGTGGAGACGAGGCCGACGTGCTACGTCTCGCATCGGCGGTCGAATCCGATTCGGAACATCCGCTGGCCCGCGCGATCGTCGACGAAGCAAGACGACGGGATATCGATGCGCCGCCTGGAGCTGAGTTTCAGAGCTTCGCCGGCCGGGGGGCGCGGGCGACTGTCGATGGACAACCGGTGAGCGTCGGTGGACCAAAGCTTCTCGATGAAGCTGGGCTCGCTCCGATTCCCGAGACGGAGGCATGGGCGAGCGAGGGAAAGACCGTGCTTCACGTCATGGTCAATGACCGGGTCGTCGGCGCTATCGCCCTCGAGGACGAGATCAGGCCCGAGTCGGAAGAGGCGGTACGGGAGCTCCATGCCCTCGGTCTGAAGGTGGCGATGATCACGGGTGACAGCCAGGCGGTCGCTGACTCCGTCGCGCGGCGGCTCGGGATAGACGAGGTTGCTGCCCAGATCCTCCCGGCCGACAAGGCTGCGGCTGTTCGCCGATTCCAGGAGGGCGGTCGCACGGTCGCGATGGTCGGTGATGGCGTGAACGACGCGCCAGCCCTGGCTACCGCGGACGTCGGCATCGCCATCGGCGCCGGTACCGATGTCGCAGTGGAGTCGGCTGGCATCGTGCTCGTGCGCAGCGATCCCCGGGACGTTGTTGGGGCGATCGAACTGTCGCGCGCCAGCTATCGCAAGATGATCCAGAACCTCTTCTGGGCGGCCGGCTACAACTTGGTCGCCATTCCGGTGGCGGCAGGGATACTCGTCCCGTGGGGGATAGACCTGCCGATGGCGGTCGGCGCCATCGCTATGAGCGCGTCAACGATCATCGTCGCTGCCAACGCTCAGTTGCTGCGCGGCCTCAGACTCCGTCGCGCTCCCGTGGACCCTCACCACCAGCCCTTCAACCAAGTGCCGCCGGCCAGGGGTAATCCAACGTCCACTCAAAACTCGCAAGGGGCCCCAGATGGCTGACACAACTCCAACGCCGGCGACTGATCCTGTGTGTGGCATGACTGTCGATCCCGCCACCGCAAGGCATCCGGTCTGGCCGTCGAGCACGACGGTGTCACCTACTACTTCTGCGGGCGCGGCTGCATGCTGGAGTTCCGCGACGACCCCGACAAGTACCTGTATCCGAACTATCAACCTTCGATGTAGGTGCCAGCGAGCCTCACGCTTTCGCCGTCCCTGCCCGAGCGCTGACTAACCCTGACGTGGCAGCTAGAAAAGGGACACGGCGCTCGAGGCCTAGCCGTCCGGACCGGCGCGCTTCGCGTCGCGCGCTGTGGCTGATCGGCGCTGGACTCAGCATCGCGGTGGTCGCTGCGGTCGCCGTGGCCCTTCTGCTCCGCCCTGGTGCCGGTGCGCCGACGCCGGATCCTTGGGCACGCCTTGGCACGCAGGACGTGCACTCGCTGGCCTTTCCGGGTCCCGACCGATTAACGGTGCTGTTCGGGCACCACGGAGGGATCCTGCGCTCCACCGACGGAGGGCGCCTCTGGCAACCGCTGCCCGTCCGTCAGGATGCGATGGGAATGGCGGCGGCCACGGACGGCTCGGTGATCATCGCGGGCCACCTGGTATTTCAGGGGAGCCAGGATGGCGGTACGACGTGGGCCCCGATCGAGGCCGACCTTCCCAGCCTCGATATCCACTCCTTCGCGCGATCTCTCAGCGATCCCGCACGTATGTGGGCATACCTCGCCGAGGGCGGAATCTACGAGTCCGCGGACGGCGGCCACAGTTGGACGAGGGTCCATGAGGGCAGTGTCACGAACCTGACGGCCACACGGGATGAACGTGGCGACACTCTCCTTGGGATCGACCTCCGTGGTCTTGTACGGAGCGGTGACGGCGGTCGGACCTGGACAGTGGTTGGCACTCCGCCAGTGGCGCCGGTTATCAGCCTCGCCGCCACCGCTGACGGTCGCGTCATCGTCCTCGGAGCAACCGACGGTCTGTATCGAGCGGACGACAGCGGCGCAAGCTGGCGGCAGATCCTGCAAGGCGGCCCCTTCCTCGCCGTCGCGGTATGGAGCGATGGGTCGACCATTGCGGCCGTCGACGGCGACACGGACTTCTACCGCTCCGACGATGGCGGTGCCACGTGGCCAGGTGTGCGCTGAGCGCAGATCAAGCCGAGGGACGCAGGGCCGTTAGCGTGAGGTCGACTAGCCGGCGAACGGCCGCTTTCGATGACAGGGCGCGGGCAGCGGCAACTGCATGGAGGCAATAGATCGCCAACTCGTCAGGTGGGACGTCGTCACGAACGTCCCCGCTGGCAACCGCCTCCACCATGAGCGCGCGGATCAGGTCCCGAACGTGATGCTCGCTGCGCGCGACGTGCTCATCTCGGTGCAGCAAAGCCGCGAGGTCGGCGTCGTGACGGCCGTGCGATTCGTGCGCGATGAACGCGTATGTCTCTAAGACGCTCTGGAGCCGCTCACCTGGACTCTGCACTGAGTCGCGCGCCGTCTCGAGCTGGCCCAAATGCTTGCCAATCTCGCGCTCGTGCCATGCGAGGAGGATGGCCTCGACATCGGGGAAGTACTTGTACAGCGTCGCTCGACCAATCCCCGTGGCCTCGGCGATCTGGGACATCGTTACCGCGCGCAGCCCGTGTTCGGCGACCAAGGCTGTCGTCACGTCGAGTGTTGCGACACGGACGGCCTGACGGTGCGCCTCGATCGTTTCGTCCCAAAGCCTCGGCACGCCGGGAGTGTACAGCGCGACATGCGCGCGACATAATGGCATGAATAAAGACACAATGTCTCGATGAAGGGAGATTGACGTGGCCGATCCGACGAGGCCCTCAGGAACTCAGCCTCCGGCGACACCGCGGTGGGTGAAGGCGCTGGCGATCGGGGCCGTCGTCGTAGTCCTCGTCGTGGTCGTCGTTATGCTGGTCGTCGGCGGCGGCCACGGTCCATGGCAGCACGGTGGCTGAGTCGAGCTAAGTGGGCTTTGGCGTCGCGTGGGCACGTAGATGAGCCCAACCGTTCGGAAGCTCATGCTGGCGACGCACCTGACTTGCTCCATTGGCTGGCTGGGCGCAGTGATCGCCTACATCGTCCTCGATGTGAAGGTGGCCGCCAGCGCGGATCCGGAGGCAGTCCGGAGTGCCTGGACTGGAATGGGCTTGATCACATTCACCGTAATCGTCCCGTTCGCCGTCGCGGCGGTGATCACGGGGCTCGCAATATCGATCGGCACAAAATGGGGTCTCTTCCGCCATTGGTGGGTCCTAATCAGCCTGGTCCTGACAATTTTCGCCTTGGTCGTGCTGATTGCCGAGACTCGGGTCATCGCCAGCTCAGCTGATCTTGCCGTCGACCCAGGAGCATCGGCTGCTGAAATCCTCGCCCTGCCGCCAACGCTTCCTCACTCGGTTGGTGGCCTGCTCGTCCTGCTCGTCGTCCAAGTGCTCAACGTGTTCAAGCCGCAGGGCCTAACGCCGTACGGCTGGCGCAGAAAGCAAGCGGAGCGAGCGTCGCGCGACTCGTGACGCGAAAACTGAGCGTAATCTGCGGAGAATCAGCGGGCCGGTAGCTCAGCGGCAGAGCAGGGGACTTTTAAGCCTTCCGGCCTGTGCGCTGTGGCACCGTGCGTGGGGACGCGAGCCAACGGGGCATAGTTATCGTCTGTAACGACGGTCGACGCCGGCGAGTCCACGTGCCCGATCGGATGTCGATCGATTGGCTTATCGTGAACAGCGCGAGAGAAATTAATCGAGCCAAGGTGCGACCGCGCCGCTAGACCTCTGTCGCCGACCAAAGCATCTCACTGCCGCTGCAGTTCGCCGATTGAAACTCAACCCAGCGTGGAAAGCGACCATGTAGTCCTGACAGGGTACGAGCGAGGTGATCATCCCGTGTGCCTCAAATAACAGGCGGAGCTAGAAAGTGGCCACCGCTCGCGCTTCCTCGCCGGGTTGCACGCGTGACACACAGGCTTATTCCGGTAATGATGGTCACGGTGATGCGCTCAACGCCGAAAGCAGGTGATAGCCGCTCGGAAGCACTGCTCGACTTCGAGGAGGTCAGTCGCGGCCTGCGGCTGGGTTCACGACTCGATGTCGGTCGCCAGGCGATCCTCGTGCGCCAGGTCATCGGCTCCGTGGGGCGGGCGCACGACTTCGATCGGATGTTCCGCCCACACAACCGGCGGCTGCTACGGACGATCAGCGACATCCGCGCCAGCAATCCGCACGCCGCTGACCAGGCCATCCAGGTCTATGAGGTCGATCAGGCCTATTTCGTGGTCGACGGCCACAAGCGCATGTCCCTCGCGAAGGCCGAGGGACGGGTCTACATCGATGCAGACGTAACCCGATTCTCCTCGCGCTTCCACATCGATCGCGACACGACCATCGATGCCGTTCGTTCTACACACGAGGAGTTGCGCTTCCGTGAGGAGGCCGGCCTGCTCGAATCCGTCCCCAACGTGCGTTTTCCGTTGGCCGATCCCGACGGCTACCTCGACCTCAAGGAATCGGTCAAGTCGCACGCCTACGATCTGTCGGTTCAACGCGGGCAGCTCGTGACGGCAGCCGAGGCGGCGAAGCACTGGCATGACGTCGTGTTCCGGCCGGCGGTCGCGATCGCTCACGATGCCGGCTACGACCAGATGCTCAGCCGGTGCAGCGACGCCGAGCTCTTTCTGATCATCCGCCACGGGAACCGAGATAGGTTCGATCCGGGTTGGGAGATCTCCCCCGCCCTGGCGGACCGCAGCCTAAAGAACTTACGTGCCGCCGCCCCATCGAAGCTGACCGCACCACTGACCCGTCTGCTCCCTCGGCGTCGCGGGCACGCGAATCTGCTTCAACAGAAGCCCGAGGGTCAGAAGATCGACCCGAGTCGCTGACGGACCCGCTTACACTGCCCGATCTAACGATGGGCCGGTAGCTCAGCGGCAGAGCAGGGGACTTTTAATCCTCGTGTCGTGGGTTCGAATCCCACTCGGCCCTCCAACATTCCACGCGCGAATCGCTAGTTTTCAGGCCAACGCTGTGGACTCCTGACCGTGTCTGCCAGCCCCGCTGCCAGCCACGGCGGAAGCACTCGGTGGACGCAATCGTGTGCTAAGGCCCGAGGTCGAGAGGGGAACGACGTGGATGATCAGTGCCTCGCCTGTGACGTGACCGCTCGCCGAATCGTGCCGCCGGGCGGGACGATTCACGAAGAGGGCGGCTGGCTACTGGAGCACGCGCTCAGTCCGGTGCCACTGCGCGCCGCCGGTGGTCGCGCTGATCAGCTTCAAGCGCGGCGCAAATCGCGATCGAGGACTCGTCGGGGAGCGGCCCCCGCAGGCCGCGACAGAGCTGAGGGACCGTGACGGCCTAGCCTTGCTGAGACCTCGCGTTCGCCGCGGGGTTGACCAGTCCTGAGCGGTAGTCGAGCTGCGGAGACCCCGGACGCGAGTATCATCATTGCGCGCGCGTAGAGGACTCGCCTTGCTGCGATCATGGCTAGCCTCTCCTCTGGAGGTCCCTTGTGTCGGAGCGACTTAACCCGTCGGGCGCCGTCGACAGGCGGCGATCGATACCCGTCCTCGTGATCCTCGCACTCGCCGTCGCGTCGTGTGGCCCTAGTGGTGTCCCGCTAACGAGCGAGCAGCCGGCGGCAACGCCCATTTCGGTGGCCGCGACGCCGAGCCTCGCGCAGTCGCCACTGGTCGCCAGCCCGTCGCCAGGAACGGTCATAGCGTCGAAGCTCACCTACTCGTTGGACGCCGCTGCGGCCACCGAAGCGACTATCAACTTCGACAGCGGCGGCACGGTCGCCGCGACTGCGGCCGACGGCTCGACGTTCCAACTGGTCCTACCGCCGCACGCAGTCCTCGAAGACACGCTCATTCGCATGACGCCGCTCGCCGATGTCGAGGGCTTTGGCTCGGGCCCTGTGCATGCCGTTCGCCTGGAACCAGAGGGGCTCGTCTTCTACGACGTTCCACGGCTCACCATCACGCCCTCAACGCCCATCCCGATCGCCGATCAGCTCATATTCCAGGCAACAGGTGAAGGCGAATACGTCCAAGCTGCGCTGGTCGACCCGCAGTCAGAGCAGATCGTCATCCTCGTGCAGCACTTCAGCATCGATGGCGTCGGCTTCGGAAGCCAGGCGGCTTGGCTCCAGATGGCGGCCGCCGGGGCTCTTGTCCGCATCGGGCACGCCGCCGGGACGTACCTTCAGGCGGAGCGCAAACGGCAGCTCGCGGGCGCACCACAGGACCCCGTCTACTACGAAACGCTTGCCGCGCTGTTCGACCAGGCCGACATCCAGGTCCTCGCGCCTCTACGCGCCGCGGCCCTCCTCACATGCGAGGGTACGGAGAAGTATGTCGCGGCCATGCGAAGCCTGGAGTACCAGCGCCAGCGCGCTGGCGTATACGACGACGTGGGGTCCACAGCCACCCAGACCGAGATCGCCCGCGCCACAGATGACTCGTTCAGCCTCTGCGAACGCGACGCGATCGAAGACTGCACGGAGCGTTCCGACCCCTCGATCCTGGTCGCCTTCTGGGGCCATTGGGATAGGCAGCGCGCGCTTCAGGGCCTGGAGCCGTTCGCCCTCACCGAGGATTCCGAGGAGCGCGCCAGGCAGCTTTGCGGCAAGGCCTACCAGTTCGAGTTCAGCGGGACAGCGGTGGGCAGGGACGCATTCGGGCCGGTGGAGGTCGACTGGCACTACTGGGGCCTGAAGTGCCCGGACAGTGACGAATGGCGGCTGTGGGAGGAATTCAAGGCCGATTCAGGACAATCCACCAACACGGGCCCGCCAGGCGGCGACCACTCTCAGCCGGAACTCCTTCTCTTCGACGAGAACGGTGTCTTGCTCGGCATGACGTGGCCCGGATTCGGCTTGGCGCTGCCCGGGACCACCGCCCAAGGAACGAGGTTCACCCTGACGCCTCCACTGGCGCCCACTCGGATCGACGCCTTCATGAATGCCGGTCAAACGCCGATCCAGGTGAGCGCTGACGTGATACCGGCGGACGGGACGATCGGCAGCTGCGAGTCGGCCGTCCGGTAGAGCCGACGAGGCCGGCCGTCGAGTTGCGGCCGTCTGACAGCCACGTTGACAGCCACGGCGGTGGACGTCGGTACGACGCCATCGAGTAGGTGGACGGCGACCTCGCGCGTCATGGACAGGGAGGGGTCTCAAGGGACCCTGTGGGCGCCGTCCAGCGAGACTTTTAATCCTCGTGTCGTGGGTTCGAATCCCACTCGGCCCTCCACCGTTTCACGCGTGAATCCCTGGCTTTCAGGGCAACGCTGTGTAGTCCTGACCGTGTCTGCCAGCCACGCTGCCAGCCACGGCGGAAGCACGTGGTGGACACCGAGGAGCGTGGTGCACGAGGTCCGAGGGCGTGGGTGTCGTCGGCCCTGGTCCACGACATGTCCGGAATCGTCAGGCTCCACGTTATCAGCGCAGACATTCGCAGCATGGGAGGGGCGATGGAAGCAGCGCTGATCACAGCCGTCGACACGAGTCGCGACGATGAGGCAATCGCGCTCTGCGCGCGAGCTGACCGTGCGGCTTTCGCGACGCTGTACCTTCGTCAACGCGACGCCGTATTCCGCTACCTGCGCGCTCGGCTGGCGAGCGACGACGACGCCCTCGAACTCACGGCTGTCACGTTCGAACGAGCACTCGCGGCGATGCCACGCTATCGATCTCAGGGCGGAGGAGTGACCGCCTGGCTGCTACGCATCGCTCGCAATGCGGCCATCGACCACCAGCGCCGCGGCCAGCGCTTTCTCAGTCAACCCCGGCTCGAGCTGCGAGTGGCTCCGGACCCATCGCCCGAGGAGCAGGCCATCGGAGCGGAGGATCGGCGCGCCTTGCGTGGCCTGCTCGCCACCTTGTCCGACCAACAGCGCGATGCGATCGCGCTCCGCTACGGAGCGGGCCTCACCGCCCGAGAGATCGGTCTGGTCCTTAACAAGAGCGAAGCGTCCACGCAGAAGTTGATCACGCGAGCCCTCGCACGGCTCAAGGAGCAGATGCAATGACAACCGAGGATCGCACCGAAGAAGTGCTCAGCCGAGCCTTCCGAGAGCCCATGACCGCGACCCAGCGCACGCGTCTCGACGCCTGGATTGGCGGGCTGCTCGAGCAAGCGCCCGCTCGTCGCCGGCTGTTTCCCCCTCGACTGCGACGCAGGCTCGTGCTTGTGGTCGGCGTCAGCCTCTTGATCCCGGCAGTAGTCGCCGCGGGTGTGATGCTGCGCAGCACCGAAGCTCCCTACGGGATGGGCAGCGCAGCAGACTACGACGCCGAGTTGGCCGCCGCGAAGGCGGTCACGCCCATTCCGCCGGGCTCAACCTGGCCGCCCTATCTCGAGGGCGCAGTCGACCGCAACGCGAGCTACGGTGTTGGCCTCGGGCAATCGATGGTCGAGAACAACGCCTATTGCCTCTGGCTGGGGGACTGGTACGACGCGCGCCAAACCGGCGACCAATCACGCGCTGCTGCGGCGCGGCACGTTCTTGATCAAGCGCGCGGCTGGGAGTCGTTCAACGACCTCGGGGCCGACGTGAGCTTTCGCGTCCATATCAACGGCGTGATCGACGCTGTGGACGGCGGCGACGATGCAATCGTGCTCAATGAGTTGACTGTGAACTGCAGCGGGACGTGGCACGTGGGCACCGAACGCTGAGCGAGCCGCAAAGCCGCCATGACCAGGTGACCTGCGGCGCACCGGCCTCCCGCAGACGGCTGGAAGTACCAGCGAACCGGCGACCCTTTGATGAAGCGCCTTGGGCGGGGGCTTCAGCCGCCCAGTACCGCTTCCATCGCCTGTGCCACCTGCCGCTGGCGCTGCTCAAGCACGTGGCCGTAGGTATTCGAGGTCAGCGTGATCGAGCTGTGGCCAAGAAGGTTCTTGACGTCCTCCAAGGTCATGCCCTGTGCCAGCAGGAACGTCGCGGCGGCGTGGCGCAGGTCATGGAAGCGTGTGCGCGGGAGCTCGGCTCGAGCAGGGCTGCCTGGAACGCGCGCGTCACCGTCGCGGCATGGAGCGGCGTCCCGATGGTCGTCGTGAATACGTGCCCACTGTCAACCCAGCGGGAGCCGGCGACGAGGCGCTCCATCCGCTGGCGGGTCCGATGCGCCCCGGAGCGCTGCCGTGACCGAATCGGGCAGCACGATGTTCCGCCGGCTGCGCTCAGTCTTGGGCTCGAGCAGCGTCAGCGTTCCGCCCACGTTGGCGAGCGTATGGCGGACCCGCTATCGTCTGGACCTATCATCCCGGCGCTCACTTGAAGGGACGTTGAAGCTGCCAGCCACGCTGCCAGCCACGGGGGTTACATTCTGTCCCACGAGGTGGGAGCCAGTGGATTCAAGCCGCGCGGGGAACCTACGCAGAGTGTCCCGGAACGACCCCGTGCACGGCGACCCGAGAGACTTTTAATCCTCGTGTCGTGGGTTCGAATCCCACTCGGCCCTTACTTCTTGCGCGCCTTCCAGACCTCTTCGGTGGGCCACTGGCGCGCCCACTCGAGGGTCGCGTAGGGAAACGTGTGGTGGACCCTTCTGCGGGCCGCAGTTCGATCATGTCCTCTACCTCGAAACCGCTTGCACGCAGCAACCTGATCCAGTCGCCGTAGCCCAGGTGGAACTCGACCGAGTCTTCCTCCGGCCACTCGAACTGGTGCATCCCGAAGTACGGGCGAACCATCGTTTCTGTCGCCGGTACGTTGTCCTCGTCGGGTGCGCAAAGCATGAATATCGTCCCGTTGCCCAGGAAGATCAGCTGCCCGCCCGGCCGTAGGAGCCGCGCCGCCTCGGGGATCCACTTGTAGGGGTCGGCCCAGATTGCGGCGCCGTACTCGGAGATAGCCAGGTCGAAGCTCGCGTCTGGCAGCGGCACTTCCTCGGCGTTTCCGAGGATGAGCGGGAACTCGATGCCGAACTCTTGCTGGAATCCGCGTGCGGTCTCGAGCTGGCGCGGCGAGGCGTCGATCCCGACTGGCCGAGCCCCACGGCGCAGCAGCCATGCCGAAACGTAGCCCGTGCCGCAGCCGAGCTCGATCACGTCCATCCCGGCAACGTCCGGCAGCAGGTGCACCTCGGACTCGGGTATCTGCCACATGCCCCAGTGCGGCTCTGACTGCCGCCAGTTAAGACGGCCAGGCTCGACCCATTCGTTGGCCATCCCGTCCCAGTACGCGCGGTTGCGCCTGACGTGCTCGGGCAGATCGGTCACGACCGACCCTCCGCGAGGGAGGTTTCCGCGTGGCCGAGTGCGCCCTCGACTTCCGCGCGCGAAGGCATTCCTCCCCGGGCACCGGGCACCGTGACCGACATGGAGGCGGCCCGCACCGCGAAGCGGACCGCGTCGATCAGAGCGGAACCTGCCGCCAGCTCTGCTGCCAGTGCCCCGGCAAAGGTGTCCCCGGCGCCGGTCGTGTCGACTGCTTCGACCAGCGGCGCGGGCACGGTCTCTGCGTTGCCCTCCTCGACCACCACCGCTCCCTGCGGCCCGAGCGTGACGACGACCGGCGCGCCGCTCCTCGCGGCCAGGATTCGGGCGGCGCTGATCGGCTCGAACTCGCCGGTAAGAGCCTGCGCCTCGCCCTCGTTGGGCACGAGAATCGGCCGAAGAGCGAGCAACGCGGCCGGCAGTTCGCGAGCAGGCGCCGGGTTGATGACGATCTTCATACCGGCTTCTGAAGCGATGCGGGCTCCGGCGAGCACTGCTTCGTCGGCGATCTCGAAATTGGCGAGGTAGACGCCTCCGGCGACGGTGGTCGAGCCTGTTGCCAGCGCCTCTTCGACGATGGCGGCATCCACCGAGGCGTTGGCACCCGAGGCCACTGCGATCTGGTTCTCCCCCGCGTCGTCCACCACGATCAGGGCGACACCGGTGGGAGCGCCTCCGGCGCGCACCCCGGAAACCCCTACGCCTTCACGCTGGAAATCGTCCACCGCCGCGCGCCCGAACTCGTCGTCCCCAACGGCACCGATGAACGTCACGTGCGCTCCGAGTCGCGCCGCCGCTACCGCCTGGTTCGCACCCTTGCCCCCGTGATGCTGGGCGAAATCCCCGCCCGTGACCGTCTCGCCCGCAGAAGGGAGGCTGCGCACTCGCACGACGAGGTCCGCATTCACCGACCCCACCACCAGTACGCGGCCGGGTCGGCGCTCGGGCGGCTTGGCGGGTTCGCTCAGTTTCGTCACCTGCGTCAGTTCGCGAAGCAATGGATCGTCAGCGTCTGCGCGGTAGACGCGTCGTCGCCGACGCGGAAACGGAAGACGTTGTCGCCGATGTTGAGCTGCACCGGGAAGGACCAGTTACCCGCCCAGTCGGCCACCGTGTGCTCGTCGAACCACAGCGGAATGTCGCGCGTGATAGTCGTGCCGGGCATCGCCAGCCCACGCACGACGATCACTCGATCGGTGGTTGCCCGACCATCCGTGGGCTCGACGATCACCAGGCCGACCGCTGGGATCGCCGGCGCTGGTGTCTGGGCTGCGCCTGGCGTAGTCGGGGCCGGTGTCGACTGCGCTGTTGGCGTGGGCGTTGCCGACAACGTCGGCGTTGGCGTGGGGCTAGGGGTCGGCGTCGGGCTTGGCGTCGGTGTCGGGGGGAGGGTCGGTCGAACGCTCGGCGAAAAATTCGGCGTCGCGGGTGTTGTCGGCTCAGGACTCCATGGTGCGAGGGCGGGCGTGGCACTCGACGGTGGCGTGGAGTCGCCCACCGCAAGGTTGGTCGGGGTGGTGCTCGGGCTGGGCAGCACGGCTGCTGGGTTGCCGTTAAGCATGCCCGACAGGAGCAGCAGGACGACGGCCGCGAGCACGACGACCGCCACAAAAAGGAGCCAGTCGCGACGTGCGTCGGAGGCTCTGCGCCTGCCGTAAGGCGGCCGCTGGACTACCCCCGTCCGCCGCTCCGTGGAGACAGATCGCTCAGCCGGTCGGGTCATGGGCTGGGCAGGATACAGTCGCACGGACAAGCAGGCCTTGAACGCAGCCGCGCGTGACAGAGTGGAGGTGTGGTGACGGACCGGCCCCTTCTTCCCTTTGGTTCGTGGCCCTCGCCGATAACCATTGAAATGGCGGTCGCGAGCAGCCTCAGCCTGCGCGAGGTGCGCCTCGACGGTGAGGATGTCTACTGGACCGAGGGCCGGCCCGCGGAGGGCGGCCGCCAGGTCATCGTGCGCTGGAATGAGCGCGACGGCCTGGTCGACATCACGCCGCCGCCGTTCAACGCGCGGACGATGGCGCACGAGTATGGAGGCGGCTGGTACGCGGTCGATCAAGGGACCGTGTACTTCGTCAACCTGGACGACGGACGGATCTACCGTCAGCGCCGCGATGACGCGCCAGAGCCCCTTACCGGGGAAGGTCCGTATCGCCACGGCGACCTCGTGGTCGACCGGCGCCGCAACCGACTGCTGTGCGTCCGCGAAGACATGTCGGCGGTGGCTGGCTTCGTGCCGGGCGGTGTGGCAGATGGACAGCGAGTTCCAGAGCCGCAGGATCTGCTCGTCGCGGTGGACCTCGCAACAAGCGCCGTGCACGTCCTGGCGTCTGGCTATGACTTCTACTCAACTCCCAGGCCAAGCCCGGACGGGAAGCACCTGGCCTGGCTGTCGTGGCGCCACCCGAACATGCCCTGGGACAGCACCGAGCTACAGATAGCGTCCGTGGCGGCCGACGGCAGGCTGGCAGATGAGCGAGTGGTTGCCGGCGGAGGTGAGGAATCGGTGGTCCAGCCCGAGTGGGCGCCCGACGGGTCGCTCGTCTTCGCGTCCGATCGGACGGGTTGGTGGAACCTCTACCGACTTACTTCGCCCGCTGCGAGCGACCGGGCACAGATCATCCCGCTGGCGCCGATGGAAGCCGAGTTCGCGGCCCCGCAGTGGGTTTTCGGAATGTCCTGGTTCGGCATCGCGCCGGACGGGACCATCGTTGCGGCTTCCGACAACAAGGCATGCGACGAGGTCTGGATGATCCCTGTGCGCGGGGCACCCGAGAAGCTGGCCGTCCCTGACGAGGTCGTAGACAGCCTCGTGGTCGGCGAGGACAGGATTGCCTACATCGGCGCTAGCGCGACTCGGCCGCGTGCGGTCGTGGTGCTGGATCTCGCTGGTGGCGAGAGGCGCGAGCTGCGCAGCTCGTTCGAGCTGGAAGTTGACCTTGCGTACATCTCCCAGCCGGAAGCGATCACGTTCCCCACCACGGAAGGGGAGGTGGCGTACGCGTTCTACTACCCGCCGACCAATCCAAACATTGCCCTACCAGACGCGGAAAAGCCTCCCCTGCTCGTGATGAGCCACGGCGGCCCGACGTCCCAGTCAACCGGCGCGCTCGACCTGGGCAAGCAGGTATTCACGAGCCGAGGTTTTGGCGTCGTCGACGTCAACTACCGCGGCAGCAATGGCTACGGCCGCCCATACATGCGCAGGCTTGATGGGAATTGGGGCGTCTTCGACGTCGATGACTGTGTTGCGGCGGCGCAATACCTCGCCCAGCGCGGCGACGTAGACCCAGCGCGGATGGGAATCCGCGGCGGCAGTGCCGGCGGCTACACGACCTTGTGCGCGCTCGTCCAGAACGACGTGTTCAGCGCCGGCGCCTCGTACTACGGCGTGGGCGATCTCGAAGCGCTGGCTCGTTTCACGCACAAGTACGAATCGCACTATCTCGACCGTCTCGTGGCGCCGTATCCAGAGGGCATCGCGACATATCGCGAGCGATCCCCGGTCTATTCAATGGATCGCATCTCCCGTCCCGTCATCGTGTTCCAGGGTGAGGACGACATGGTCGTCCCGATCGCTCAGGCCGAGCAGTTGGTCGCTTCACTGCGAGAGCGCCGCATCCCACACGCCTACATCGCGTTTCCGGGTGAAGGTCACGGCTTCCGGCAGGGCCCGAATATCCAGCGCGCGCTCGAGGCTGAGCTGTCGTTCTACGCACAGGTGTTCGGGTTTCGACTGGCGGATCCAATCGAACCAGTGAGGGTCGAGTTCCTGGAGGGCTCACCGGCCGCCTGAGCCGTCTGGGCTCGTGCGAACGCTCGATCTGGGTGCATGCCTGCAACCTCGTCTCGCGGACCGCACGTCCCGCCGCAACCCCAGTGCGGTGATGATGGCGGCACAACTCCGATTTGGGTGACTGCGCAATGAGAGTTCTGGCAGCGAGATTTCCCGACCGCCGCGTCGCCGCGGCAGTCAGCGAGATGCTGCAGCGCAGACTCCATCTCGATCCGCCCGATCTCGGCATTGCACCACTCGGCGTCCCAGGGCAGCCGGCAAACGATGACATGTTGCTCGCCGGGCGATTCGAGGACGATCAGGCGGCCGAGGTCGCCGAACTTGTCTGTGCGGCAGGCGGCGAGATCGTCGCGAACGTTGACGAAACGTGGACGCGCCCGCGGTCCGCGACTAGCGGCAGCGGCTGGAACCCCATCTTCAGGGGAGACCGCCTGCACGCCTGATCGGGGCTGCGTGTTAAAACGGGAGCTGTGAAGCCCAGCGTCCTGATCATCGGCGGCTTCGCGACGGTGCCGCCGAACTATTGGCCATTTCGGAACCGCGTGGCTGATCTGGGCGTGGAACGCGTGGACATCGCGCCCCTGTGGACGCCCGACTGGGCGATAGCAGGCATGCTCGGGTTTGGTCCGCTAGTGCGCCGCACGGGAAGGGTGATTGCACGCACCTACGAGCTCGGTGGCCGAAGGCCGATCATCGTCGTGGCGCACTCAGGCGGTGGCATCGCCGCGCGACTCGCAATGTCATCCGCGCCCTTCCACGGCAGGATCGCCGGCGTGGCCGATGCGGTGGGTTGCCTCGTGACGCTCGGCACCCCGCACGGGCTGGCCAAGCTCTCGAACCGCTACCACCACTCCGGCCACGACGCGAGTGAGTTCCTCGATCGTGAGCAGCCCGGCGCGTTCTTTGCGCCGCGCACGGCCTATCTCAGCGTTGGGTCGGCGTTCCCGGAGGCCAAGTTCGAGGGTTTCGTGGGTCGCCTGGCAGAAGAGGTCTTCTCGATGATCGTCAGCTCCGACACCCAATCGCTCGGCGACGGGATCGTTCCGGCTGCCGCTGCTCACCTGCCGGGCGCCGAGCAGATCACGTTCGATGACGTTCGCCACGGCATGATCGGCTCGCCCTGGTATGGCGACCAGGAGATCGTCGAGCGCTGGTGGCCGCGCGCCGTTGCGCTCTGGAACGAGGCAATCCGTGCACGCGCAACAGGCCGATCGAGAGTGGCCTCTGAGCGCGTCCAGATACGTCCGCTACAGATGAGCGAGTGGCCAGACGAGGCGCTG
>CAYZEJ010000022.1:0-24861 GCA_964477545.1 uncultured Anaerolineaceae bacterium
CTCGCGCGCCTCGTAGACCATCTCCTCGTCGAGCTCGCCCACCCTCCGGCCACCGCTGCGGGCCGATCTCGCGCGTGTTGTCGCGCGCGACCCGTCGGTTTCGGCATCGTCGACCAGGTAGACGCCGAAGAGGCCGCGATCCGGGATTGTCCCGCCACTTATCACGGCAACGGTGCGCGCGTCGCGACGCGTCTCGACGGTGCCCGCCGCACGATCCCAGATCACTCTCGGGCGCAGGTCGGCAAACTCGTCACCGGGATAGTGGCCCGCGAGCATGCCCAGCGTGGCCTCGAACGAGTCGCGACCCAGGTCCGCGAAGTTTTCCGCCCTGCGGACCAGGCCGTAGAGGTCGTCGACGGGCCACTTGCGCTCGGCCGCTGTGGCGACCAGTTGCTGGGCGAGAACATCGAGCGGGTTTCGCGGGATCACGGTCGGCTCGATCTCGCCGTCGAGCATCTTGCGTACGACGATGGCGCATTCCAGCAGGTCGCCGCGGTACTTCGGAAAGATCACGCCCTTCGACGGCTCGCCGACCTGGTGACCGGCTCGACCTATGCGCTGGAGCCCGCGCGCGACTGATCCGGGAGATTCGACCTGGATCACGAGATCGACTGAGCCCATGTCAATGCCCAGCTCGAGTGAGGATGTGGCCACCAGGGCTGGAAGTCGGCCGTCCTTCAAGCCCTCTTCGATAAGGAGCCTTTCCTCGCGCGCGAGACTGCCGTGGTGGGCGCGGACGAGCTCCTGACCGGCCAGCTCGTTTAGCTTCAGCGCCAGACGCTCGGCCAGCCGGCGGCTGTTGACGAAGACGATCGTCGATTTGTGCGCGCGGATGAGCTCGAGGATGCGCGGATGGATCTGCGGCCAAATCGAGCTTCTCGCGTCCGGCGCTGCCGCCGAGCCACCGGGTTGCTGGTCGAGCGGGAGCACCTCGCCGATCTGTGCCATGTCCTCGACCGGCACCACGATCTCGAGGTCGAGGGGCTTGCGGATGCCGGCATCGACTATGCGCACGGATCGCGGCGCGGAGGCCGATTCGCCACCGCCATCGCGTGGCTCGCGGCCGCCGAGATACGAAGCAACGACGCCAAGCGGCCGCTGCGTAGCCGACAGCCCGATGCGCTGCGGCGCCTTGACCGTCAGCCCCTCCAGCCGTTCGAGCGAGATTGCGAGGTGTGCCCCGCGCTTGGTGCCGGCAAGGGCGTGGATCTCATCGACGATCACCCACTCGATGCCGCGCAGCGCCTCGCGCGCCGCGGAGGTGAGCAATAGGTAGAGAGATTCGGGCGTTGTCACGAGGATGTCCGGCGGACGCTTCCCGAATGCTCGGCGTTCCTCGGCGGGCGTGTCGCCGGTGCGCATCTGGACGAGCACCTCGCGCACGGCGTCACCGCGGTTGCGGGCGGCCAGCGCGATGCCCGCAAGTGGCGACCGGAGGTTGCGATTGACATCGTGGACGAGCGCCTTGAGCGGCGAGATGTACAGGACGCGGAGCCTGCGTAACGGGTCTTCCGGCATTGGCTCGCTCATCAAGCGGTCGAGGCACCACAGGAATGCGGCCAGGGTCTTGCCCGAGCCCGTCGGGGCGCAGATCAACGTGTGCTCGCCGCCGGCGATCTGTGGCCAGCCCTGTGCCTGCGCCGCCGTCGGCTCCGCGAATGTTGATCGGAACCAGTCGGCAGCGGCCGGCGTGAATGCGGTCAGCGGGTCAGTCGACGGCACCGAATCGGAGCGCGGAGGGTTCTTTCGCGGCACGGGCGCCGAGTATAGGTCGAACCCTCATACCGAACAAGTGGTCTAATTCGGCGGGTGCGGCGACGGTCGAAAAGACCCGTCCGCATCCCATGGTCCTGTCGATGACCGGTACCTCCCCGTCCTATCTGCACCGAACCCCGGTGCATAGCGTCAGGGGCAATGAAAACGAGGGGGTTGGGGACGCTGCGCCCCAGGCAGCGGCCCACACGCCGGGTCACTTTTCTAACGCTGCTGTTGCTGGCCGTCGTAGCACCAGCCGGCTTCGTGCTGGCCGGCGAACAAAGCCGGCCATACATCGTCGTGTTCAAGGATGAAGCCGTGGCCAAGACGGTCGCCGAAACGCAGGTGTACCTCGTCCGGCGGGTGGCCACGAACGCCAGCACTCCCGAGGCATCGACGGTTCGCCGCGAGGTTGACGGGACGCGCGTGCGGAAGCACGTTTCGGAGATCCAGGCGCGCATCCGGCTTCGTGTCGGGAACGTTTACGCGAGTGCGCTGGGTGGCTTCTCCGCAGACCTGACAGGGGCGCAGCTGCGCGCACTCCAGGCAGATCCGGCTGTCGCCGCCATCGTGCCCGACGAGGAGGTCTTCCTCGACGAAGATCCGACAGCAGGTCTCGAGGCCGGTGGCATCCGAACCACGGCCAATCCGCGCTCGAGCGTCCCGGCAGGCATCCGGCGCGTGGGTTCGCAGCACAATGTCCTTGCCCGGGTCAACGGCCGCGACCGTCGAGTCAACGCGGACGTCGCGATAATCGATACGGGCATCGATCGCGATCACCCGGACCTGAATGTCGTCGGCGGCTACAACTGCACCGGTCCCAACCGAAACAAGTGGGATGACGTGGATGGCCACGGGACGCACGTTGCCGGGATCGTCGGTGCTCTCGACAACCGCATCGGCGTCGTCGGCGTGGCGCCGGGCGCTCGCCTTTGGTCCGTCAAGGTCCTCGGGCCGCGCGGCAGCGGGCGCATGTCCTGGCTCATCTGCGGGGTCGATTGGGTAACGGCCCAGCGCGAGAAGGGCAGGCGCGACCGTCCGCTGATCGAAGTGGCGAACATGAGCATCAGCTTCGGCCTGCGGCGCAATACCGCCTGCGGTGACGGCCGCGATTCTTTCCACCAGGCGATTTGCCGCTCCGTGGCGCGAGGGACCGTCTACGTCGTCGCCGCGGGTAACGAGGCCCATAACGCCCGACGCAACAGCCCAGCGGCGTTCGACGAGGTGATAACGGTATCGGCGCTGGCGGACTTCGACGGCCGCGGCGGAGGGTTGGCCCGAGCGAACACGTGTCCCTACTGGACCGGCGACCGCGACGACGCGTTTACGAGCTTCAGCAACTACGGCCCGGACGTCGACATCATCGCCCCGGGACGCTGCATCCTCTCAACCTACCCGCGCAAGAAGTACGCCTGGATGACCGGCACGTCCATGGCCTCGCCGCACGTGGCGGGCGCCGTGGCGGTTTACAGAGCGATGTACCCCCGGGCCACCCCCACGCAGGTCCGAATGGCGCTACAGGCTGTGGGCAAGCGCGACTGGCGAACGAACACCGATCCTGACCGCGAGCACGAGAAGGCAGTCTGGATCGGCAGCTTCCGGACGATGCCCGACTTCACCACCTCGGCAGGCGCAGGCAGCGGTCGCGTGGCCGTCGGCGCCGCACTGAGCTTGAGCGTGGCGGTCAAACGCGTCGGGGGTTTCACCGAGCCCATATTGATCTCGCTCATCGATGCACCGGTTGGCTTCTCCGCGCGGACGTTGAGCACCACGGGAACGTCCGCCACGCTGGACCTCTCTGTCGCACCGAATGTCAGCCCGGGGCGCTACCAGCTCGTGGTTGGCTCCGTGAGCGGCGACTTGGAACGAACGTCCGTGGTGTCGATCACGGTCGAGGGCGCGCCCCCTCGCGCCACCTTCACCACTCCGGCAGCGGGTGCCACTTTCAGCACGTCTGGATCGATGGCCGTTGCCTGGACCGAGATCTCCAGCTCAGAGGTCGTGAAGCGAAGCCTGGAGCGCCAGTCGGGCCGAATTCGCAGTGCCGGAACGTGCGCTGACGCGCGCTTGACGGCGGAATCCGCGCAGGTCCGAAAGTCTCCGGTGTCCGAGCGGACAGTCAGCGGCTACTGCTATCGCTGGCGATTGACGCTGACCGACAGCGCGGGTCTCAGATCTACAGCCGAATCCGGGACGGTCCTGGTGGACACGACGGCGCCGCGAGCGCCCTCAGTCGGCTTGCCCGGAGTCGCGACGTCCGGGCTCGACCTCAGCCGCCTCGGTGTGGACGCAGCGTACCTGGGTCACGGGGGCACGCTGTGGGTGCGCGGTGGCGCATCGGGCAACGTCGAACTCGAGGTCAACGGCTACGACGCGGAGTCTGGCGTCGCGACGAACAACGCCGCGGTCGACAAGTCAACCGGCTGGCGGGCGAGGTGGGTCGGCGATCGCGCGGATGGAGCGCTGCGGCTTTCCTTCGCTGGGAATGCCTCGACGGCGGAGCTTCGCGTCAGTACGACCAACAACGCAGGATTGACCGGCCGGCCAGCCGTCGGACAACTGGCGCCCGACAAACACGCCCCAGCCCCGGTCACCTGGGTTTCGGCCCCGACAGACGAGATCGTCGAGTCCACCGGCGCTACGTTCGCGCTGGAGTGGCGCCGTGGATCGGACGAGGAGTCCGGGCTGGCCGACGCCCACTGGGTCGTGCGCTATGTGGCTCCGCTGAACTCGCGCGGGGCCTGTCGCACCTCCTCATTCGAACTTGACGGGCCAGCACGGCTGCTGGCCGATGGGACGCGTGAGAGCGACCTTCACGCGGGAGCCTGCTACGCGTGGGGCGTGCGCACCCTCGACAACGTGGGCAATGCGGCGCGGATCGTCTGGTCCGGCTTCGTCGTGATCGAGGGGCGCTAGGCCGAAGCCTCGAACTCGTCCAGGAATTCGCGTACGAGCCTGTTGAACTCCGCAGGGCGTTCGAGGTTGACCATGTGGGCCACGCCTTCAAACACGTGGCTCCGAGCGCCGCGGATCTCGGCAGCCATCTTCTCGCCCGAGCGGAGCACGCCCAGCTCGTCGAGGGTGCCCCACATCAACAGCGTCGGGAGGTCGATCTCAGCGAGCCGTTCGGCGGCCGGAGGGCCATCGAACGGGATTGGCTGGTCGGGTTTCTGGTCGGCCAGGTAGTTCTCCATGTTCCAGGCAATCATCTTGCGCCGCACCTCGGGATCGACGCGATCCGGTGGCTGGCCCGGCCCGTCAGTCCAGACCTGTGTCTCCATTGCGACCAATGGCTCCCAGTCGCGGGCCTCCTCGAGCCGCTCCATCTCCGGCCAGATGTCGGTAAGCCTCGGGTCGTCGACCTCGAGGCCGCGCAGGCCGCCAGCAACCCAGGTGAGCGAGCGAAAACGATCAGGCGTCTCGAGCAGGGCGTCGGTGGCGATCATGCTGCCGCGCGAGATGCCCAACAGGTGCGTACGTTGCACGCCAAGGTGGTCGAGGACGGCGCGCAGGTCGTCGCGGTTTGAGTACGGCACGTCCTCGACGCGCGTGCGCCCAAACCCCCGGCAGTCGTAGCGGATGACGCGATAGGCGTCGCGCCAGGCGGCTACCTCCTCATCCCACATGCGCAGGTGCGCGACTCCGGCGTGGATGAGCGTGACGGCAGGGCCCTCCCCTTCAACCTCGTAGTACAGCTTGCCGCCGGGGACGTCGACGTAGCCGGTTTCGACATCAGTCATCTGCGTTCCTCCAGCAATTCGAGGGCGCCGGTGAGGGCGCGCTCGGTGGTCTTTGCGTTGGCTTGCACAATTTCCGTGGGTTCCGGTCGCACGAGATCGTCCGCGTCCAAGAAGGCTGTTGGCGGCGGCGCCTGATCGTGGCGCTCGGCCTCCGCTGCCCAGCGGTCCCGCCAGCCAGGGTCCGTCTCGACCGGGAGCTCGATGTGGGCCTGGGCCAGCCAGACCATCGACCACGACCGCGGCACGACGCGGTACGCGTCATATCCGCCGCCGCCCGTGGCCAGCCACCTGCCCTCGGCGTGCCGATGGGCGATCTCGTCGAGCATCACCGTCGCAGCGCGGTAGGCCCGTGTCGTGAGGCGCAGATGGGCGAGCGGGTCGTACACGTGCGTGTCGCAACCGTGTTGCGTGACAAGGAAAGTGGGCTGGAACGCCTCGGCGAGCGCGGGGATGACCCTCTCCACGGCCGCGAGCCACGAGCCGTCGCCGCTGTACGGCTGGAGTGGCACGTTCACCGCACTTCCCAGGGCCGCGGGCCCGCCGCGCTCGTCGACGAAACCGGTTCCCGGGAAGAGCGTCTGGCCGGTCTCGTGGATGGAGAAGGTGAGCACCTGCGGGTCCTCCCAGAAGAGCGCCTGCGTGCCGTCGCCGTGGTGGACGTCGAGATCGATATACAGCACCCGGTGGCCCGCATCGCGCGCCCGTGCGACTCCGAGGGCGACGTCGTTGTAGATGCAGAAGCCGGATGCCCGATCGGCCATGGCGTGGTGCAGCCCTCCTCCTGGGTTGAAGGCGTGCTCCACCTCGCCGGCAAGGATCCGATCGATCGCATCGATCGATCCGCCCGCGATGGCCGCCGACGGCTCGTGCATCCCGCGGAATGGCGGGCAGTCACCGGGTCCGATGCCGGCTGCCGACGGCCGTGATGGCTCGTTTGAGAACTGGCGGACCGTCTGGATGTAGCCGGGGCTGTGCAGGCGCGCCAGCTCATCGTCGGTCGCGACCCGTGGCTCGACAAAGTTCGCGGCCCCAACCGACCGCATCAGGTCGATTGACGGCCCAAAGCGCCGTGGCGTGAGTGGATGCTCCGGGCCGAAGTCGTAGGCGAGATTCACTTCGCCGTAGACGACCAGCGGGCGGGCCGTCGCCGGCTGGCCAGCACCCGTCACCCCTCTGATTGCTCCCAGCCGCCCTCATCGATCGCATCCCGCCAGGCATCGGGCGCAGGACGACCCGCGTCAAGCAGCGCCGCATAGCGTCCGACGAGCTCGGAGAACGCGCCGCTATCCTCGGCCGGCATCTCGAGCAACGTGGCGTCGTCGGGCACGTCCGTTGGCGGCGCAGCGCCTGCGTCAGTCAGCACCACCAGGGCGGCACGGTGGTACGCGGCTGCATCCGTCACGACGAGCATCTGTTCCGCTGAGAGGGGCTCGGCAACGACGAGCACCTGGCATTCTGCGAGGTAGCCCAGCCCGAGGCCGACATCGTCAGCGTCGAGCCTGGGCATCGACCCGTCGTCCTCGTCGTCCTCGCGCGGTGTCGAGCCGCCCGGGTCCCGCAGGACCGCGGCGTGGCCAACGCCGGCCCGGCCCAGCTCCACGATCACCGCATCTCCATCGGCATCGTCACCGACGCTGCCAACCAGCTCGACTCGGCCGCCGGCTCGGGTGGCGGCAAGTGCGATCAATCCCGCCGGCCGGCCAATTCCGTCTTCGGCATCGAGTCCCGGGCGGCCGAGAACGACGATCACTCGGGGGAGGCGTCAGCCGGTATGACGGTCACGTCGCCCAACCCGGCGGCTCGCAGTGGACCCTCAACCTCTTTGGCGTCGCCGACGATCACGACCGACAGCTCGTCCGGGCGGATGTTGCGTCTGGCGGAGGCCATCACGGCGTCGGTATCGACGGCCGCGACTGCCGGCCGGTAATGATCGAGCTCATCGTCGGGCAGCTCGAACACAACGAGCCCGGACAGAGCGGCCGCTACCTGACCGGCGCTCTCGAAGCGCAGCGGGAACACGCCGATCAGGTAATCGCGCGCGACGTTCAACTCGTCTATTTCCGGTGCGATCTCGGTCATGTCGCGCACGATGCGCAGCGTCTCCTCGAGCGCCGCGACCGTGACCGCGGTCTCGACCGCGCAGCGAATCGCGAACGGCCCGGCACGGCGGCGCATCTCGAAAGACGAGTTGATCCCATACGAGTAGCCCTTCTCCTCGCGGATGACCCGATTCAGGCGCGAGTTGAAGGTGCCGCCGAGGATCGCGTTGAGGACCGCGATCGCATGGAAGTCCGGGCTCTTGCGCGGGACGCCCACGTGACCGATGCGCAGCTCCGATTGCGGGGCGGACGGCCGATCGACCAGCACGATCCGAGCGCTCGACGGATGACCCGCCACGGTCTGCTCGGCAATCGACGAAGTCGACGCCTGACCACTCCGTTGGCCGAGATGCTCCTCGGCGAGCTCGATGAGCGGTACGCCGGTCAGATCACCGGCCACGACCAACGTTGCGGCGGTTGGATCGACGAGCCCGCGGTGGCGCTCGACAATTGCGTCGCGGTCCAGCGTGCGGACGGTCGATTGGATCCCACCCAGGGGTCGGCTGTAGGGGGTCCCGGGCGCATAGATTGTCTCCGGAAAGACGCGCTCGGCACGGCGTCGTGGATCGGACCACGCCTGCAACAGGTCGTTCATCCGCTCGTCGCGCAGCCGATCAACCTCGTCGCCCGGGAATGCCGGCTCAAACGCCATCTCGGCCATCAACGCGAGTGCGGGTCCGAAGTGCGACCGTGGCACCTCCATCGTCGCATTGAGCGACTCCCACGACGCGTCGGCGTGAATCTCGGCGCCGAGGCGCTCGGACGCTTCTATGAATTCGACCGCGTTCAGGCGTCGCGTGCCCTCGGGCATGGCTCGGCCGGTGAGAACGGTCACGCCGGCCTGGTCAGCAGGCTCGGCCCAGCCGCCTCCGGGCATGAGCAGGTGGGCGGCGAGCAGAGCCCGTCCGGGGACGTGGGCATGCATGACAGTCAGGCCGTTCGACAGCCTCGCGCGCTCGAACCGCGGGAAGCGGTAGTCACGCGGCGGCCCCGGTTCCGGCCGGGAATCGAGGACGGACAGGTCGACCTCAGCTGTCGCTGCGCTGCGGGCTGCGGAACCCGTTGGTGCAATGACAGTTGCGGAATCGGGCTCCGGCGCCAGCCCGTCCGGTGCGCGCTCGTCGGTCCGTTCGGCAGCCTCGTCAAGGTCGTCCTGGTCAGTGATGAAGCCTCTTTCGGCCGGATCCTCGATCGTCACGCCGCTGCCTCTTCCGCCGCGCGCGGCACGTAGGTCAGCACCACGCGGTTATCGGGCTGGAAAACCTGGCGCGCGACGTCGCGGATCTCCTCCGCGGTCACGGACAGGTAGCGCGGCAACTGCTCATTGATCATCTCCGGCCGGTCGAACAGCGCGGCGAACATGGACAAGCGATCCGCGACCTCTTCGACGCGGCCAAGGGCGCCGAGCTCGTTCGCCTCGATCAGCGCTCGCGCGCGCGCCAGCTCATCGTCGGTGACGAGCTCACGGGTGAGCAAGTCGAGCTGCTCCTCGAACGCCCGCTCACAGGTCTCCTCGTCGCTCTCCGGGCGGGCCGTGACCCAACCGCTGAACAGGGTGGCGGCCGCGACGAGAGGTAGACCGAACGCGGTCACGTCCTGGGCGATCTTCTGCTCGCGCACCAGGCTGCGGTACAGCCGGCTGCCGCGACCGCCGGCGAGGATCTGGCCGCACACCTCGAGCGCTTCGAACTCGCGCGTGCCGTAGGGCGGGGTGCGGAAGCCGAAGTGGACACGCGTCAGCGGCACGTCGTCGGGCACCACCTCGCGCAGCTCGTGTCCGATGTGCGGCTGGATCACCGGCATCGGCGGCTGGACGATGTTGGGATTGGCCGGGATGGGGCCGAAGTAACGCGCCGCGGCCGCGTGCGCCTCTTCCTCGTCCACGTCGCCGACGATCGACAGCACTGCGTTGTTCGGCGCGTACCAGCTCTTGAAGAACGTGGCCACGTCCTCGACGCTCGCCGCGTTCAGGTCCTCCATGGAGCCGATCGGCGTGTGGTGGTATGGGTGTTCGGGTGGGAATACGGCGGCCATGAGCTTCTCGTAGAACGAGCCGTAGGGGCGGTTGTCGTATGACTGGCGCTTCTCGTTCTTGACCACCTCGCGCTGGTTATCGAGGTTCTCTTGATCGAGGGCGTCGAGCAGTGTCGCCATGCGATCCGCCTCGAGCCACAGGCCCAGCTCGAACTGGTGAGACGGCAGGGTCTCGAAGTAGTTGGTGCGGTCGAAGTAGGTTGTGGCGTTGTTCACGCCGCCGGCGCTCTGGACGATGCTGAAGTGCTCGGCTTTCGAGACGTGGCGCGAGCCCTGGAACATGAAATGCTCGAACAGGTGGGCGAAGCCCGTCCGGCCCGGTGTCTCGTGGCGCGATCCCACGACGTACCAGATGTTGATGGCCACGACTGGCGCGAGATGGTCCGGCGCCACGATCACGCGCAGGCCATTGTCCAGGGTTCGCTGGCCGAATCGGACTACAGGCAGGTCGCTCGGCGTCTCGGGCACCGGTGGATTGTGACGCATCGCCGGTTCAGGCCTCACGGTGGCATGTTGATGAGGCTTTACACCACGCCGATCGTTGTCCGAGTCGTCGAGAGGAGCCCCATGGCCACCCGAAAGACCGTCATCCGGGATGCGCTCGCAGTGGCACTGCTTGTGCTGGCCGGAGTACTCGGCTGGGTTGGCGTGACGCGGGCGGGTACGGCCGTCCCCGTGCTGAGCGTGATGGCCATTCTGCCGCTCGCGGCGGCGGTGCTGCTCTACGTTCGTCGCGGAGTCGGCGTGACGCTGGCCGTCCTCGCCGCGTTGCTAGCGGCCCTTCTGGTGTACGCGCTGAACTTCTGTTTCCTGGTCTGCAATCAGCAGTTCAGCGCAGATTCCGCAGCGCTCTTGGCCGTTGCAGTTGTGGTGCTCGCGCTGGCCGTGGTCCACGTCATACACGGATCGAAGTCAAGGTGAGGCTCGGCCGGAGAGTTTTGCCCCGGCGAGCACGCGCGCAGGTCCCCACAGCCCCTGAGTACGTTCGCGTGATCAGCCGCCGCGAGGGGGGCGCTACATCGGAAGCGGCCGATCACGCGAAGGGACTCAGCCGCACCGTAGATCCTCCCTGCGGTTGACGCGACCATCATGCTTTCTGTGGCGCACGGCTAGCCGCGTCGCGCGGAGGGGCCGAATAGCTCGCGGGGGCGCTGAGGGGCCCGAGTTGGAAGTCACACAACCTTTGACAGGGCCGGCAGGCGAGCCAGCCGGTGGCGAGGTCGCGGGACGCCCGACTCGCCCGTTGCCATTTGCGCACCTGCTCAACCTGTCCGTCTATTGGCTGGGCATCAACGTCATCTGGGCCGGGCTCGGCTACGTCATCTTCCAAGCTCGGTTCACGGCCATGTTCGGCGAGACTCTGGCCCCAAGCTACGTCGGCCTCGTCGAGACGATCCCGCTTTTGATAGCCGTGCTGGTCCAGCCGACTGTCGCCGCGATCTCCGACTACACGGTCACGCGCTGGGGGCGGCGAAAGCCGTACATCTTCATCGGGGCAGTGCTTGACGTCGTTTTTCTGTGGGGCGTCGCGAGCGCCAACGAGTTCGTCGTCATCCTGGCGTTCGTGCTGCTGCTGCAGTGCTCGTCGAACTTCGCCCAGGGCCCGTTCCAGGGCTACGTCCCCGATCTGGTGCCACAGAAGCAGGTCGGCGTGGCCAGCGGCATGATGGGCTTGATGATCATCCTCGGCCAGGTCGTCGGCGTGGGAATTGCGACTCTTGGCCTCGGACAGTTGGGGCAGAACCCGTTCCCGCTGGGCACCCCTGAGGCGGCTGATTTCGTGCGCCAGGGTTTCTTCTGGCCCACGCTCGGCCTGGGCGTCATCGAGATCGTGACCGTCGTGCCGTTGCTGCTGTTCGTCCGCGAAGGCCGCAAGGCGCCCGACCGCGCCGGTCGTTCCTGGCTCCAGATCGCCCGGGGTGCGTGGGGCACGGACATCCTCGGGGAGCGCAGTTATGTCTGGCTGCTCGTCTCCCGATTGTTCTTCCTGATGGCCCCGACGGTCCTTACCTTCCTGGGCTTCTTCTACCTCGTCCGCACGCTGGGCATCCCTGTCGGCGACACGGGCGGACCGCTGACCGTGATCACCGCAGTGCTCGGCGTCACGACCGGGCTCACGACATTCCCTGCAGCACGGCTGTCCGATCGCATTGGCCGCAAGCGGACGATCTACGCCAGCATCGTCCTGGGCATGATCGGCATGGCGGGGGTCGCGCTTGCACCAGATCTGCCACTGATGCTGGTCGCCCTCGTGCCCGTCGGCATCTCCGCCGGAGCATTCCTGGCCGTCGACTGGGCGCTCATGACCGACATCATCCCGAAGGCGACGAGTGGCCGGTACATGGGCATCTCCAACGTGGCCACCGCGATCTCCGGCCCGCTCGGTCGTCTGAGCGCCGGCTTCCTGGTTACTGGATTGGTGCTGCTCGGGCTGCCGCGCGAGCTGTGGAGCACTGCGCCGGCGACCGAGAGCGACCTATACGCGTCCGGGCCACGGTTCGCGATGGCGATGACCCTGATCTTCTTCCTCATCTCCGCATGGGCGCTGCGTCACGTCGACGAGCGACGCCGCGAGGACTAGGCGCGACCCTAAACTCGTCCGATCGAAGCCCCAGCCGACGAGCCAACGAGCGCCCTTCCCGATTCGACCGACGAGCCAACGCTCGATCCGGGCGTCGCTGCGATGCGCGAACCGGTCATCCATCCGCTCGGCCGACCAACCCGCGATCTGCCGCTGCGCCAGCTGCTGACGCTGTCGGTCTACTGGCTGGGCATCAACGCGATGTGGACCGGCCTCCACGTGATCGTGCTGCCCAAGAGGATGGAGGCGATGTTCGGTCCGGCTTCGGCCGGGTTGGGGTTGGGTCTCATCACGCTGGCCGGCGTGATCACCGCGATCATCGTCCAGCCGACGGTCGGTGCCATATCCGACTACGCCGTTACGCGCTGGGGTCGGCGCAAGCCGTTCATCGTGATCGGCAGCCTGCTCGACGTCGTTTTCCTGTGGGCGGTCGCGGCTGCCGACACATACGTGGCTTTGGTGGTCGCCCTCGTGCTGCTCCAGTTCGCATCCAACTTTGCGCAGGGGCCGTTCCAGGGCTACGTCCCCGATCTCGTGCCCGCCCGCCAGGTCGGCCGTGCCAGCGGCCTAATGGGCGTGATGATCATCTTTGGCGGGATCGCCGGCGTGGGAATCGCTGCGTTCGGCTACCTGCAGCTGGAGCCCGGCATGGCCGAGCCCGCCGTGCGTGCCATTCTTTTCTGGCCAACGGTCGCGCTCGGTTTCGTCGAGGCCGCGACGATGGTCGTGCTCGCCCTGACGGTCGACGAGGGCCGTGCAGCGGTCCCACGCGAGGGCCGATCCTGGAAGCGAATCGCGCTCTCCGCCTGGGGGACCGACATCCTGCACGAGCGTTCCTACATCTGGTTGCTGGTGTCGAGGCTGTGCTATCTGGCAATGCCGGGAGTGATCACCGCGTACGCCGTGTGGATACTCGAACGGTCCTTTGGGATGTCGCCGGCGGTCGCTGCTCCATATCTGATCGTCACCGGGCTGATCATCGCCATCTCGACTGCGGCCGCGGTTCTGCCCGCCGCGCGGCTGTCTGACCGCTTCGGGCGCAAGCGCGTGATTTATTGGAGCTACGCGCTGGCTGCGATCGGGGTGACCGGCGTGGCCCTGTCGCCCAGTCTGGAGCTGACCCTGCTTTCGCTCGTGCCGCTCGGCCTGTCTGCAGGCGCATTCCTGGTTGTCGACTGGGCGTTGATGACGGACATCATTCCCAAGGCTCGCGCCGGCCGGTACATGGGCATCTCGAACGTCGCCACTGCGTCGGCCGGTCCCTTGGGCTTGGCCGTGGCGGGAGTCGTGCTGTTCCTCGTGACGCGCGCCGGGTTGCCGTTGTCAGGCGCCTCCGATCTGGACAGCACACTCCTGGGCGTCGCCCCACGCGCGGCGATCGCCTCGATGCTGATCCTTCTGGCGCTCGCGGCGGCCTCGCTCCGCTTCGTTAACGAAACCCGTCGCGACGACTAGGCGCGACCGAGTCGTTCGACGGTCGCTGCGGACATCGTCTCCGAGTCGCGGATGACGTGAAGTGCGCCGTAATCCTCGGCGAGCAGATCGCGCATCGCATCGCGCATTCGGTCAGTTTGATCGGCCAGCACCTCGGCGTCGACCACGCGGTCGGGGCGCTGCTGGTTATGCATTGCAAATAGCTCCGCCGGTAGGTCGAAGGCAACCGCGACGGTCGGTATCCCGTAGCGAGCGGCGAGTTGTCGAAACCGTCGTCGGTTGGTCGCGCGCAGGTTGGTGGCGTCGATAACCGTCAGCAGGCGCCGCTTGAGCCGTCCGTTGGCCAGGATCGCGAGAACGCGGAAGGCTTCGGCTGACGCGTCCTGATTGGCCGGATCGTCGGCCAGCATCGCTCGAAGTGAATCGCTCGAAATGATCTCCGTCGGGGTGAAATGCGCCCTCGCGAAGGTCGACTTCCCGGAACCCGACGGCCCGACCAAAAGCACGAGCGCCGGTTCGGGGATCTTCAGCGTCACGGTGGGGCCGTGATGTTCCGAGAGCCGCGGCAATTAGGCGGCGAGCCGGCGCCCACTGGCTGTACGCCATCTGGCACCGAACGCGCCACTGTGGCGTCAAGGCGCTCGAGGAAAGGCGTCGCCCCGAGACGAACCAGGATTTCGCGCGTGGAGTCGACAGCCGCCCGCACCTCCGGTTCTGTTGGATCGAGCAGAGTAGCCATGGTGACGCCGGTGAGCGCCTCGTCCCACGCCAGCCCCAGTTCGCGCCAGCCGCGCAGCGCGTCGCGGTAGAGGGAGAGCGCATCGGCAGAGTTACCCTCCAGCGCCGCCAGACCGGCCCGGATCGTCGTTCTGCGTGCCTCAACCACGCGGCCGTGAAAGCCGGTCGCGTCGAGGGCAGCCAGATCTTCACGCGCGGCGGCGATATCGCGCGCCCACAACGCGGACCTAGCTGCCTCGTATAGCGCCGCCGGAGCCTGGCTGGCTGACAGACTGGCTGCCCGGCGCCAGGCGCTCGCGGCGTCGGACAGTTGGCCATCCCTAAGGGCAACGTTGGCTCGCGCCCACAGCAGCTGGACAATAAGGTCGGGCTCGGTTTCATCACTCGTCAACTGCTCGAGCTCGACCATACCCTCGCTGACTGATTCGCCGCGTAGGGCGCGAACGCTCAGCGCATTAGCGAGCAGGTACACCCGACGCGAGCGGTCAAGATCCTCTGCCAGCGCACCATCGAGCTCGGCGAGCGCACCGTCCCAGTCGCCGACCAGGAACGACGTCCAGCCGACGTTGTTCACGAACCTGAAGATGTATTGACGTTGACCCAGCCGACGGGCAAGGGCCAGCCCTTCCCGATAGCTGGCCAGAGCCGCCACCTCGTCGATCTCTGACCGGTGGAAGCCGCCAGTGACCAGAGCGTTCAGGAGTTGCTCGTTCAGACCGTTGTCGCGGGCGAGCTGCTCGCCGGCGTTGATGAGAGCAATCGCCTCGCGCAATCGCCCGAGATTGCCCAACGCCGATCCTTTGTCGATTAGGATTCGGGCCAGCACGGGGACCAGGTCGGCGTGCTCGGCAGCCGCGAGTGCCGTATCGGCCACCTCCACCGCGCGCTGGTGCTGCTCGTTCTGCTCGTAAGCGCGCGCCAGTCGCCCCCTGAGCTCGACGGCCACGGCATCCGGCCAGAGATCCTCGTACTCGGCGGCCGCACTCTCAAGCAGAGTCAGTGCCGCCTGATTCGACCTTACGGTGAGCAGCGACCATGCCAGTGCTGCGGTCGCCCGCGCGGCCGCCTTCCGGTCGCCGATCTTGGCGTTCAGCTCAATCGCCTGTCGCAGGAACATGTCCGCCTTTTCGTTACGCGCGGCAGCCGTGGCCGACTCTCCGGCACGCAGGAGAAGGTCCGCCTGATCGGCCGGGTCGGTCGTAACCGTCAGCGCCTGCTCCAGGAAATCGATCGCCTGGTCTTGCGCGCCAAGGGCCACCGCACGCTCGGCGGCGCCCCGGAGCGCCAGCCGTGCCTGGGCGGCTAGCGCTTCGGCCTCGGGACCCTTTGGCGCGTTGAGGTGGGCAGACAGGTAGTGGCCGGCCAACGCACCAGCCAGCTCGTCGGAGCCCAACTGCTCGAAGAAGCGGGCCGCGGCCAGGTGGCGTGCCTTGCGGTCCTTCTTCGAGAGGGTGTTGTAGGCGACTTCGCGGATCAGCGCCTGGACGAAAGCGTATTGGCCACGCTCGGGCGACCGCGGATCCACGTCACGGGTGAACAACTCGCGCCTGACGAGTGCGGCAAGTCGCGGCTCCAGCTGCCCTTCAGCTGCGCCGGATATTGCCGCAAGAGCAGTCAGGCTGAAGGACTGTCCGAGCACGGCGGCGTCGTGCACGATCGCCCGATCGGCGGTCTCCAGGGCATCGAGGCGAGACGCAATGAGAGCAGTGAGCGTGTCCGGAACGGCGAGGGACGACAGGTCGCCCACCGGCGCGTAAACCCCGTCCTGCAGCCGCAATCGGCCCGCGGCCACGAGCATCCGGACCGTTTCTACCGCGTACAACGGGATCCCGTCCGCGCGGTCCACGATCGCGTTGAATGCGGACCCAGGCAGGCCTGGCACCAGTCCGTCCAGCAGCTCACGCATCTGAGCCTCGGGCAGCGGTTCGAGACGAAGCGACGCGAAGTTCCGTTTGCCAGCTCCCCAATCGGGCCGCTTGTCGAGAAGCTCCGGTCGGGCCAGGGTGACGACGTAGATCGGAAGCCCTCTGCTCCAGTCGAGCAGGTGATCGATGAAGTCGAGCGTGCCAGTATCGGCATGATGCAGATCTTCGAAGACGAGGACGACGGTGCCGTGGCCGGCAATCCGTTGGAAGAACGTGCGCCAGGCGCCGAAAAGCTCGTCGCTTGCCATGTCCGACTCGATGCCGAGCAGGGCCAGCAGAGCAGGCTCCACCCAGCGGCGCTCGTCCTCGTCTGTCACCCAGCGGCCGACCGTTTCCGACACTCTCTGTCTCGTCGTGGTCTCTTCGTCGGCCTCGAGCAGGCCGCAGCGGCCGCGCACCATCTCGCCCAGAGCCCAGAAAGTGATGCCCGCGCCGTAGGCCGGCGATCTCCCACTGTGCCAGTAGACGTCGCCGACCTGGCCGTCGACGTACTTCAGGAACTCCCACGCCAGGCGCGACTTGCCGATGCCGGCCGGACCCATCACTGATACGACGCGTGTGCGCCTCTCCCTGCCCGTGGCGTGGAACAGATCCTTCAGCAGGCGAAGGTCCTCGGCACGGCCAACGAATGGCGCCTCCATGCCCTCGGTCCGGTTGCGCCCGCCGCGTTCTGCTACTACGCGAGTCGCGCGCCACGCCGGGACGGGGCTCTGCCTCCCCTTCAGGATCTGCTCGCCCACCTCCTCGAAGGCGATCGCACTGCTGGCAGCCCGATATGTCGCCTCACCGACGAGGACGCTCGCCGGAGGCGCCACCGACTGCAGCCGGCTGGCCGTGTTGACCAGGTCGCCCGCGACGAGTCCCTGGTTAGTGGCGCCGATCGTGACCGCCGCTTCGCCCGTCAGGACGCCGGCGCGCGCTTCAATGGTCGGCCCGAGCGAGCCCACGACGTCCACCAAATCGAGCGCCGCCCGCACAGCTCTCTCGGCGTCGTCCTCGTGGGCGATCGGCGCACCCCAGACGGCCATCACTGCATCGCCAATGAACTTCTCGATTGTGCCGCCGTAGCGCGTGATGACATCGGATGCGAGGTCGAAGTAGCGGGACAAGGTGTCACGCACCTCCTCCGCGTCGCGTTCTTCGGCAAACGGAGTGAAGCCGACGAGATCGGCGAACAGGACGGTCACTACCCGCCGCTGGGCCACGGACTGCTCGGGCGCGATCCGCGCAGCGACACCCGGCTTGGCGGGCTCGTCGACCGTCGCGCTCAAAGGCGTGCCGCACGTGTTGCAGAACTGCGCCCCCGGTCTGTTTACAGCGCCGCAGCTCGGGCAGCCGGCCTGAAGGGCATTGCCGCACGCGTCGCAGAACCCGGCGCCCTCGTTGTTCGCGCCGCCGCAGATGGCGCAGATCACGCCGGTCAGTCTAGGGCCGCTCGCGCGCCCAGCCTACGGCACGGGCTGTCCGAGAGGCGAGGCGGCGGGTGGTACGTTCTCGCCCGAGGCGCGACGCAGCCACTCGGCCAAGGGGCGGACGTCGTCCAGATGAGCTGACACTGCCGGATCCAGCGCGGCAGCGGCGGCCAGCGCGGTGTCGATCGACGTCAGGCACAGGATGCCCTCGCCGATCGCGGCCATGCGGATCGCGCCGGCGTCGAGCACCGGCCGTGATTCGGGCGACGGCGTGTTGACAACGAGCAGCACGTCTCCGGATCCGATCGCCTCCAATACCGATCGACCGCCCGAGCCATCGCCAACGCGGCCCACCTCTTCGACGGCGTGACCCAGGACGCGTAGGGCGGTGGCCGTGCCGGACGTGGCGCAGAACCGGTAACCGACCAAGGCCAGGCGCGTGGCCAGCTCGCCCAGCAGGTCCTTGTCACGATCCGCAATCGACAGCAGAGCGAGTGCCCCATCCACACTCGCCACCGGCGGCCGCAAAGACGCAGCGACGAGGGCCTTGGCCATGGCCACTCGCGCGTCGGTGTGGATGCCGATCACCTCCCCGGTCGACTGCATCGCGGGGCCGAGAGACGGATCGACGCCGCGCAGCTTCATCGTCGAGAAGACCGGCGCCTTCACCGCGACCAGCGAGCGCACAGCCATCAGCCCAGTCGCCCAGCCCATCGACGCGAGCGTCTCGCCCAGGGCGACACGCGTGGCTAACTCGACCATCGGCACCCCTGTGACCTTGGATAGGAACGGCACGGTGCGCGATGCGCGGGGATTGACCTCGAGCAGATAGACGCCGTCGTCGCGCACGATGAACTGCCCGTTGATGAGCCCGCGAACGCCGATCGCCAACGCGACCCGGGTGATCGCATCGACGACGAGTTGCTGGTCGGCCGCGGAGATGCGCTGCGGCGGATAGACCCCGATCGAGTCCCCCGAATGCACGCCGGCCTTCTCGACGTGCTCCATCAACCCTGGGATCAGCACGTCGACACCGTCGGTCACGGCGTCGACGTCGAGCTCGAGACCCTCGAGGTACGCGTCGATGCGGACGGGCCGCTCGTCGTCGACCGCCACGGCTCGGGCGATGATCCGACGGAGATCCTCGGGCCCGTAGGCGAAGTCGACGGCCAGTCCACCGATAACGAACGATGGCCGCACGATGACCGGGTAGCCAACCTCGTCGGCGACCACGAACGCCTCCTCGATGGACGAGGCCATGCCCCCGTGCGGCTGCGGGATCCCCAGGCGCTCGACCAAACCGGCGAAGCGCATCCGCTCCTCGGTCTGGTCTATGGCATCGAGATCCAACCCGCGCAACTGGATGCCAACCGAGGCAAGCGGCTCGGCAAGGCCGAGCGGCGTCTGGCCGCCGAACTGGATAAACGCGTCCGGCTTCTCCCCGTCCAAGCCCTCAGCCTCGAAGACCTCGATCACGCTCTCAGCGTCGAGCGATTCGAAGTACAGCCGCGACGACGCGTCGAAATCCGTCGAGACCGTTTCGGGGTTGGAATTGATCATGATCGCCCCGTGGCCCAGCCGGCGAAGAGCGTCGGCTGCCTGCACCGCGCAGTAGTCGAATTCGATTCCCTGCCCTATCCGCACCGGCCCGGAGCCGATCACCACCGATGCCGGCCGCTGCACTGGCGGAGCCTCGGGCGGCGATCCAGCAGCCGCGTAGGTCGAGTAGAAATAAGGCGTATCGGCTGCGAACTCTGCAGCCGAGGTGTCGACCATCGCGAAACCCGGCCGAAGGCCCATCCGCACACGCCGGTCACGAACCTCCAAAGCCGGCAAGCCGGTCAGCGTCGCAATGTCCGGATCGCCGAAGCAGGCGCGCTTGGCGCCGACCAAGAGCTCGTCCGACATCTCTGTCCCAGCCTCTCGCAATCGCGTTTCCAGGGCGGCGAGGCGTTCGAGCTCGGACACGAACCAAGGCGCAATCCCAGTCGCGCGCTGGATTACTTCGCCCTCGAGTCCGCGGCGGAGAAGCGCGATCAGGCGCCATAGGCGGGAGTCGGATGGCTCGAGGAACTTGACCAGGCGGTCGAAATCAGGCGCAGTGGATGGATCGGAGGTGAGCGCGTCAAGGTCGGCCGCCCAGTCGGGGTTCTCGGACAGCCAGCCCGCCCCACCCTGCTCAAGCCCGCGCAGCGCCTTGTTGAGCGCGCCACCGAAGGTCCGCTCAATGGCCATCACCTCGCCGGTGGCCTTCATCTGCGAACCCAAACCGCGTTCGGCACCGGGGAACTTGTCGAACGGGAAGCGCGGCAGCTTGACCACGACGTAGTCCAGTGCGGGCTCGAACGCGGCAACCGTCTTGCCCGTGATGGCGTTGGGGATCTCGTCGAGCCTGCGGCCAACGGCGATCTGCGCGGCGACTCGCGCGATGGGATAACCCGTCGCCTTGGACGCGAGCGCCGATGAACGCGAGACACGGGGGTTGACCTCGATCACGGCGTACTCGGCGTGATCGGCGGAAAGTGCGAACTGGACGTTGCAGCCGCCCTCGACCCCGAGCGCGCGGATGATCGCCAGCGCGGCCGAGCGCAATCGTTGGTGAACCGGATCGGGCAGCGTCTGGACTGGCGCTACCACGATCGAGTCGCCGGTATGGACTCCGAGTGGGTCCACGTTCTCCATTGAGCACACCGCGATGCACGTGTCGGCGGAGTCGCGCATGACCTCGTACTCGATCTCCTGCCAGCCAGCGAGGTAGCGCTCGACGATCACCTGGCCGATGGGACTGGCGCGGAGACCCGAGCGAACGCGGTCGAGGTACTCACCTTCCGTCGCGACGATCCCACCGCCGGAACCGCCGAGGGTGAAAGCGGGCCGAATGACGGCGGGCAGGCCGATCTGCGCCAGCGCCTCGCGCGCCCGCTCCTGGCGCTCCCTTGGAGTGGCCCCTTCGACGATGACTGACACAGGGTAGGGCTGGCCGATCCGATCCAGTAGCGCGCGGAAAGCCCGGCGGTCCTCGGCCATCTCGATCGCCTCGAGTGGCGTGCCGAGCAGCTTCGTCCCGTGCCGTTCGAGCACACCCTCGCGCGCCAGTTGCACGCAGAGGTTGAGCGCAGTCTGCCCGCCGAGGCCGGACAGGATCCCGTCTGGCTTTTCGCGTTCGAGAATGCGATCGACGCTCGCCACGGTCAGTGGCTCGAGATAGACGACGTCGGCCACGCCCGGGTCCGTCATGATCGTGGCCGGGTTGCTGTTCAGCAGGATCGTGCGCACGCCCTCGTCGCGCAGGGCGCGGCAGGCCTGCGTGCCCGCGTAATCGAACTCCGCTGCCTGGCCGATGATCACCGGGCCAGAGCCGATGATCAGCACGGATGCCGGCTTCGTCTGTGCGCTCACGCCAAGTGGGCCATGAAGCGGTCGAACACCTCGAGCGCGTCGAGCGGCCCGGGCGAGCCTTCGGGGTGGTACTGCACTGTCTCGATCGGCTTGCTCGCATGGCGAAGGCCCTCGACCGAGCCGTCGTTGAGATTCCGCTGGCTGACCACGAAGCCGCTGTCCGGTGGCAGTGTCTCGCCCACAACCTCGACCTCGTGGTTCTGGGCGGTGACCTGGACGCGACCCGTGGCGAGGTCCTTCACGGGATGGTTGGCGCCGTGGTGGCCGAAGCGCAGGCGGCGCGTCTCTGCACCCGCGGCCCGCCCGATGATCTGGTGGCCGAGGCAGATGCCGAGCAGCGGCCGGCCGTCAGCGATCGCCGCCTGCGCGAGGCGGACCGGGCCGTCCAGCCGCGCCGGGTCGCCCGGACCGGGAGAGAGGACGAGACCGGCCACGTCTGATGTCAGGGCCGTTGCTGGATCGATCGTGTGGGGCAGGATCCGGACGCGAGCGCCGCGCGCGCAGAGCTGCCTGACGATGTTCTCCTTGAGTCCGTAGTCAATGACGGCAACCAGCGGGCCGTCGGACGGCCCCACCTCGTAGGGCGCGGCGATCGACACGTGGCCGACGAAGTCCTCGTCCTCCCAGCGTGGAATTGCGCGCGCGGCAGCAACGGCCGCGGACTCATCCATCTCGTGCGGCGCCCCCAGGAGGACGCGCTGCGAGCCCGTTTCGCGGAGGCGGCGCGCCAGCCGGCGCGTGTCCACGCCGGCGATCGCGGGCACGCCCGCGAGGCGCAGCATCTCGACAAGCTGGCGCGCCGGCTCGAGTACCGCGGCCGTGGCTTGACCGACGATCAAGCCGCGCAACCATGGCTGCTTCGATTGGTCGTCCGTGAGCACCCGCCCGTAGTTGCCGATTAACGGATAGGTCATCAAAACGACCTGGCCGGCATAGGACGGGTCGGTGCAGATCTCCTGGTACCCAGTCTGGCTGGTGTTCGCCACGAGGTCGCCACCGCCAGCGATCGGGGCGCCAAACGAAACGCCGCGGACCGTGGTGCCGTCCTCGAACGCCAGCAGTGCGGGGCCGTGGGCGCCAATCCGCGGATCGACGACGGAGTCGATCGGCAGCGGCAGATCGGACGCAACAAAAAAACCACCGCTCGCGCCTGAGCGGTGGCCATGGTTCGTCAACAAGGTCCGATCTTCTCCTTCCCGGCCCTCACAGGGGTCGACTCGCCGGTCTCTCCGTACCGGTGCGAAGGGGTCAACTCAGGTTAGCACCTCGGGCTACAAACGGAACGTGCCCCCGGCATTCACCGAGGGCGCGTCTGAGGTTCGTTGAGGTTGTCGCAGTCTGGGCTTAGCTGACCTCGGAGTGCTGCGGCTGATCTGCCGTATGCGTCGCGGGCTGCTCTGTCTGATCGGTCGAGCCGTAGCCGTTGTCATAGCCGCCGTTGGTGGTGGAGCCACTGCCACTGCCCGAAGCGATCTCTTCCATGTCTGCATCCATGCCGGTGCGCGAGACCACTGCCTTGCGCGCTTCGTGCGCCAGGCCGACCGTGCGGTTGCGAACGTCGTGTGCCTTGCCAACGGCCGTTTTACGACCGATCCGGCTCCACTTCGTCAGTTGGTCGCGCAGCAGCGCGCGGCGGCGTCGCCCCTCGCCCGGGTCGAAGAAGTACATCAACGCCAGTCCGCTGCCGACGCCGGCAAGCAACGCCACGCCGGGCACCACGGCGGGACCTCGCGGCCCCGGTGCCGGCTGCCGAGTCACGCGCATTGAACGGATCTCGCGACCGAGCTGCGCCGCACCACCCATGAGCTGTTGTGCGAGAGTCGTCGCACCGCTCGGAACGTCACGGGCGACAGCGACCGCCTGGCTCGCGGCACCCTGAGTCGTCTTGATCGCATGTTCACCCACGTCGCGGGCGGTGCCGGCGGCCTGCAAACCAGCCTCCTGGCTGACCTGCGCGGCCTGCGCGACCACGTCACGGCTGGCGTGGGCGGCCTGCGAAGCCACGTCCCGACCAACCTGGGCGGCCACCTGAACAAGGCGGTCGACCTGCTGGCTGATCTGCTGCTTCACGTCATCGATGGGCGCCGTCCAGCCGTTATTGCCGGGCTTGCTGGCATTCCACGGCATTGTCAGGTTCATATCGCACCACTCCTCTGCTGATAATCCCAATCTTGGGCCACGAGGCCCCACAGGACGCAGGGCCGAATGGCACGTTCGGGTTGCAGGGGGGTTGCATTGCCGACAGACTGGGGCCGTGAGCCTGCCGACACCTGCCTCCGGAGCGAAAACGTGACGACGATGACGTGCGACTGACGGACTGGGAACGCGACCGGCTACTGATCTTCAGCGCGGCCGAGCTCGCCCGCCGCCACCGCGCGGCAGGACTGAGGCTGAACGCGCCTGAAGCCATCGCACTGATCTGCGACGCCATGCTCGAGGCCGCGCGCGCTGGGGCGAGCTATGGAGAGGCCGAGGCCGCGGGCATGAAGGCGGTTGCGCCCGAGGAGGTGATGGACGGAGTGCCCGCGCTCGTCGACGAGGTTCGCCTCGAGGTCCTGCTGGAGGACGGCACACGACTCGTCGTCCTCCGCAACCCGCTCGGCATGGATGACGACGATTCGTCCGATGTGCCTCCACCGCCCGCTCCCGCCGCCCGTGAAACACGCACGCTCACGGTGACGAACTCCGGCCAGCGGCTGATCACGGTCTCCTCTCATTACCCGTTCGAACAGGTCAACAGAAGGCTCCTCTTCGACCGGGAGGCCGCCCGTGGCTTTCGCCTCAACCTACCCGCGGGCGCCACCCTGCGCTGGGCACCAGGCGAAACGCGCGAAGTACCCCTCGTCCGGTACGGCGCCCAAACGGTCGAGATTGAAACCGCTTGATTTGCGGCGGGCTGGCGGCCGTTGACCGCGCCTATACTCCGGGGCGACCGTCGCCAAGTGAATATAACGGGAGGGGATCCGGTGATTCAGCAGCTGACCCTGAAACGAGCCAAGTCCGGCGTGGGATACAGGCTTCGAGCTGTCGCCGCCGCGGTGTCGCTGACACTCCTCTTGATGGTCCCAGCCTTGCCGGTCATGGCCGGAAGCGTCGTATGCGCGGCACCCGCCGGGTACTCGTATGGGGCGCCGATCGTGGGAACAGCCGGCAACGACGTGATCAACGGGACGTCCGGTAACGACCTGATCTGCGGCTTCGGCGGTCACGATGTCATCTACGCCGGGGACGGCGCCGACATCGTTTTCGGCAACGAGGGGAACGATCGGTTGTACGGCCAGGATGGCGATGACCCATACATGGATGGCGGCACTGGAAACGATCTCGTAAGCGGCGGACCCGGCAATGATGGCAACGGCGGCGCAGCCGGAACCGTCCAGGGGGGCGATGCGACGGGCGGCAACGGTGACGGCTTTGGGCCAGGCGGTTCTGCCACTGGCGGGTCCGCGAGCGCAGGGCCCGGGCCCGCAGGTGGCCTGTTCGGTGGCCCCAACGACGATGTGGTCCTTGGCGGCGATGGCAATGACGGCACTGGCGGCGCGGGCAGCGACGCCGTGGGTGGCTCGGCGACCGGCGGTGACGGCGGTGACGGCGAGAGTGGACCGATCCCCGATGGCGGCGACGGCGGAGACGCAACGGGCGGCCCTGCCAATGGCGGCCCGGGCGGATCCGGCGGCCTCTACGGCGGCGACGGCAATGATGTCATTGACGGCGGCGCCGGCGACGACGGTAACGGCGGCGCCG
>CAYZEJ010000023.1:0-23063 GCA_964477545.1 uncultured Anaerolineaceae bacterium
ATCCGCGAGGCGGGTTCGACCGCGGTCCAGGAGCTCGCCTTCACCATCGCCGATGGCATGGCCTACGTCGAAGAAGCGATTAAGCGCGGCCTGCGCGTCGACGAGTTTGCGCCGCGGCTGTCTTTCTTCTTCAACTCGCACAACGACTTCTTCGAGGAGATTGCCAAGTTCCGCGCCGCGCGGCGGATCTGGTGGAAGCTGATGACGCAGCGCTACAGGGCCGAGAACGAACGGTCGACCTGGATGCGCTTCCACACGCAGACAGCGGGCGTATCGCTGACCGCCCAGCAGCCGCTCAACAACCTGACGCGCGTCGCCATTCAGGCCCTGGCGGCTGTGCTAGGCGGGACGCAGTCGCTCCACACAGACGCGTACGACGAGGCGTGGGCCGTGCCCTCGGCGGAAGCTGCGCTGCTCGCACTGCGGCAGCAGCAGGTCATCGCGTCAGAGACGGGCGTGGTGAACACTGTTGACCCCCTTGGCGGGTCGTGGTTCGTGGAATCGCTGACCAACGAGGTCGAGCGGCAGGTATGGCGCTACCTCGATGAGATAGACGGCTTCGGCGGAATGGTCAAGGCGATCGCGGCGGGATTCCCGCAGAAGGAGATTGCCGACGCGGCGTATCGCTTCCAGCGTGAGATGGACGAGGGTGAGCGCGAGATCGTCGGAGTCAACGTCAACGCCGATCCGGACGAGGAGCTGAGCATCCCGCTGCTCGAGGTCAGCGAGGAGTCCAAGGCGCGCCACCTGTCGCGGCTTGCCCGAACGCGCGCAGAACGGGATCCCGAGCGTGTCGCCTCTGCCCTGGCGAAGTTGCGCGACCTGTCGTCGCAGCCCGGCTCGTCGGAGGCCAATGTCATGCCCGCGCTCATCGAGTGTGCCAATGCGTACGCCACGCTGGGCGAGATGTGCGGGGTGTTCCGCGCCGTCTTCGGGGAGTACCGCGAACCAGTCGCTGTCTAGGTCACTGTGGGTCTGCGCTCGCGCCTCCGCGACCTAGCCGAACGGATCGAGCGCTTCACCCTGGAAAGCGAGCGCGAGGCTGACCAGAAGCGTCGGGAGAAGCAGCTACCCGACGAGCTCAAGTCGGCGCTGATTGAACAGGGTTTTGAGCTCACCGGGGATCAGGAGTATCCGATGAGCTCTCGAACCATCGAGCTCAAGCGCGGGCAACTCGCAGTCCGTATCGAGTCGGATCGTGGCTGGTGGTTCATCGAGATCCGCGTTTGGGAGAGCGAGTTCTACGACATCGGCTTGTGGATGGAGTTCTTGGACACGCCGGACTCACCTGACGAGGACCTGCCTTTCACTCGCCAGGCCGCGTACCTTATTAGTCGACTTGACCGCATCGACACGTTGGTTTCGGACCGGGAGTCTTCTGAGGTATCAGAGCGACTCAAGGATCTCGCGGTTGATCGGTACGAGAGGCGGTTTCCCCGTAACAACATGAGACTTGAACAGTCACTCGGCAAGCTGCTTTCCGAGGCCGGCGACGTGACCCAGCAGGGTGAGCAGCCAGTCCCGATCGAGTACGCCCGACGCGGGGCAGTGTTCGCGGCGCGACCAGTTCTCGGTGTCATCGAGCTGCGGCTTGGCGACGAGATAGGTGAGGCCGCCATGCGGACACCGTCCACAGGTCCATCGGGTCGTGGGGCCGACTGGATCAGGTTTGCTCCGCCGGATTGGGACGAGCACGCGGTCGATCGCCTGGAAGCGTGGTTCCGCGTGGCTTGGCGCTTCGCCGACCATGGCAAGCGCTAGTGGCCGGCAGTGCGGTGATTGTTCGCCAGCAGCACCACTGAGCGGCGATTGCGGGCTATTCGTGCTACCAGGGACGCATTTGGCGGATTTTTCGTCCGAATGTGCGGCGTGAGAACAAACGGCCGCCTAGTCGGCCAGTGACCCGCCCGATTCGGCTGAGTGGTGCTGTGGGCGAACATTCCGAGCAAAGCGAAAACCCCGGCGATGTGCCGGGGTTTCGTGGACAAGAGGGCTGAGGGGAAGCCCTCTGATTTGAACTGAGAAGCCGTCAGGCGGCTGTGTCGGCCGTCTGATCGGCTGCCTGATCGGCGGGTGCGGCGACCGGCGTGTACTGCTTGAGGCCGAACTGGGCCTCGAGCTGCTCGAGCGGTCGGAACCCGACTACGCCCTGCGGCGTGTAGGCGTTGCCCGCCTCGTCCTTGCCGGGACGGAAGAACGCAATCGTGGGGATGCTCATGATGTTGAACGCCTGCGACAGGACGGGGTTGGCGTCGACGTCGACCTTCACGACCTGGATCGTTCCGTCGTACTTCTCGGCCAGCTTCTCCATCTCGGGAGCGACCATCCGACACGGGCCGCACCACGTGGCCCAGAAGTCGACGACGACGGGCCTGTCACTGCCGATCACCAACTCCTGAAAGTTGGCGTCCGTTGCGACCTTGATCTCTGACATTTCTGATTGAGTCCTTTCTCCGCCCTCAGCGGGAGATGTCCCGTATGAGCCTGTAGGCCTCGATGACCCGGGGGTCGGCGAGGCTGTAATAGATCGTGGTGCCCTCGCGTCGGGCGCTGACCAACCCTGCCGAGCGAAGCACCCCGAGGTGCTGGCTCATGTTCGGGATCTGGCAGCCCACGTCGCGCGAGAGCTCGCTGACGGAACGCTCCCCGGAGGCCAGCGTCTCGAGCACGCAAAGGCGCTTGGGATCCGACAGCGCGCGGGCAATTGCCGCGGATTTCTGCCGGTCGAGCTCACTGGTTGCAAGGGTCGCGCTCGTCATTCGAGGTTCGATTCTCTCACTTGTTGCGCAAGTACGCAAACTCGAGACGCGGCCGGCAGGTCAATTTGGATCAAGCCGCGCTACCACGCTCTGTCAGGTCTGCGGTAGTCGGTCAGCTTCCCCAGTCGCTCAGTCGCATATTTCGGCCAGCTGCACTCGTGGTCGTGGGGACAGAACGCGAGTGGCAGACGGATGCCAAGCACGAAGCCGATCTTGACCAGCTTCCAGACCGCCATGCCTGGGACAAGTCCCCGCTCGAGCCGGGAGATGGTGGACTGGCTTACGCCGGACCTCTCCGCCAGTCGGAACTGGCTAAAGCCTGCCGACCGACGACTGAACCGAACAAGCTTCCCGAAGGCCACCATCTCCGGCACCGGCCATTCGACAAACTTGCCATAGGCATCGCGCTGGAGCGGTGGCAAGAACAGGGGATGCCTCTTGCGCTCGACTCGAGCCGGGTGGTGCACCACCCAATGGAAGCCGGCGTGACTCTACCGCCGCTTATCAGCCGCTCAACCATGACTTACCACCGCACCGACGCCGCGTTTTATGCGACTGAGCGACTAGGGAGGAGAGTTGAAGTCCACGTCGGGACACAAGCAGCTGCTCGGCCTTGCGACTGAGCGACTCATAAGGAGAGTTGGAGACCGTGTCGCGACACACGCAGCTGTCGGCTTTATGCGACTGAACGATTCAAGAGGGGAATATGCGATCCAGTGCCGGCGGAAGACGCTTTGGCACTCAGGCGGCGGCGACCGGGGTGCCGCAGCTACCGCAGAACTTCATGCCTGGTGCGAGGTCGTTCCCGCAACTTGCGCACTTGGCCATGCCTACGGGCGTGCCGCAGTTCGAGCAGAACTTCTCCGAGCCGACCGGTTTGCCGCAACTCGCGCACGTCGTCGAGCGCGTGGCGGTGTCGCCGGAGAAGTGCTTCTCCGTGGCAATTGCCTCGCGCATCTGGCTGACCTGGAGCGCAGCCCGCTCGGCCTCCATTTCTGACGCGAGCTTGGGGGCGTCGTTGACGCACAGTCCGCGCTCCTCGTTCCAGCACGTGCCGTCGACCCAGACATGGTCGCGCGGACACTGCTTGAACTTTGGCATGATCTCGGTCGCGGCCTTCCGGAGGGCCTCGTCGCGCGCCCCCCGATCAGTCACGTTCTGGACGGTGTCTGCCGCGTTCGCGGCTCCCCACAGCCCGCCCAACAGGTTGCTGGCTCCGCTCAACAGCGAGCCAGCCGTGCCCAGCGCTGAGCGCTCGTACTCACTCCGATAGCCGCTGCCGCAGATGTCGCAACGGAATTCGAACTGGTATCCGTGTTGATCGGACATATCGCTGTAGTTGTCGGTGAACGGCGTGAAGCCCGCCATCAGGAACCCCTCCTAGTGCGACCCCTCGAACATCCTAGCGATCATCAGAAGCCCAGAACATGCAGGCGCTGCTCGTCGATTCCGGCGTGGTGGCCGAGTTCGTGAACGACCGTCTTCTGCACTTCTCGGGCCAGTTCTTCGGGATCCGGGAAGTCCTCCTCGAGCGGGAGGCGAAAGATCGTGATTTTGTTCGGAAACTGCGCCCAGTCGGCGCCGTAGCTGACCGGTGAGACGCCCTCATAGAGGCCGTACAGGGTGTCGGTCTGACGGAGTTGGCTGTCGCGCAGCTGGTCGGGCGTCGGCTCGTCGTCGATTACCACCGCCACGTTCTCGAGCAGTTTCTGCACGGCCGGCGGCAGGCCGTCGAGGGCCATCTCAACCAGCGTCTCGAACGGCTGGTGCTTGAACTCAGGGGAGGGCGGCAGCGGAACACGCCGGCCGCGCTGCCGCCGTGCCTGCGTCCCACGGCGCCTTATAGCCACGTTCCTATGCTATCTAGCGTGGCCCATGAGCCGGACTCCCTGGTCGTCGCCACCGACACGGGCGTCGGCATTCACTTCCTCGACTGGGGCGGCGAGGACAAGGCGCTCCCTCCGGTTTTGCTGCTGCATGGCCTTGCGTCGACCGCCTGGTCGTGGACGCCCGTGGCTCGGCGACTGCGCGACCACACCCGCGTCATAGCTGCCGACCTGCGCGGCCACGGCCTGTCCGAGGCCCCGCGCGCAGGGTATGACCTCGAGTCTCTCGCCTTTGACGCACTGACCGTGCTCGTCGCGAACGGCTACGGCATGGACGCCGGCGGCCGACTCGCGGTCGTAGCAGGCCACGGCCTGGGGGCGCTGGTTGCCGCGACCATGGCGACGATCCAACCGGAGTCGGTTGCGGGCGTGGCACTTGTCGACGCCGGATGGGAGGAACTCGGCGAGGCGACGGGCATGACGGCGGCCGATTTCGAGCGGTCAATCGGCGATCCACCCGAAGTCATGGCATCGATGGATGACTACCTGGCCGACCGCCGTGAGTTCGACCCAGCGACGTGGGATGCCGATCAGGAGCGCGCCGCGCGGGCGGCGGTCGATGAGAAACACGCCGGCCATGTCGGGCCGGTCACGAGGACGCACGCGCTGCGCGGGTCGATCGAGGCGATGTTCGAATACCGGCCGATCGATACGCTGACGACCCTGTCGGTGCCTTTGATGATCTCCGTGGCCGAGAGCGGAGCCGCAGACGACGAGACCGCGCGCGAACGGCAGATCGCCCTGCAAGATGTGGTGCAGGCCCGTGCCCAGGCCGGGCTAAGCACACCGGACATCCGGCATTTCCCGGGTGCGGGCCACAACCTCATGCGCTACCGCCCGACAGAGTTGAGTGCTGCTCTCCTGGATCTACTGAACGAGGCCGACGCTCACCAACGGTCGTAGGCAGGGTGGCCGGGCCTCACTGCGATGAAGGTTCCTCGACAGGTTGCGGTAACCACTCCGTCGGCCTCGAGCGTCGCCTCGACTGTTGCCCGATCCTCGGCCGACTCCAGCACCCATGCTCGTAGTCGGACCGGGCCGGCAGTCGGCGTCGGCTTGAGCATCCTCACGTGGTAGTCGGCCGTCACCGTCGTCGGAGGCTTATCGGCGCCGCGCTGCCTCATCAGGTGGTATGCCGCGGTCCAGTTGGAGTGGCAATCCATGAGCGTGCCGATGATCCCGCCATTCAGGACTCCGGGGAACGCCTCGTGACGCGTATCCGGCGTCCACTCCGCGATGACGTCGTTGCCCGCGCTCGGGTCGGGGAAGCTGCGGATGTGCAGTCCATCGGGGTTGGACGGTCCGCAACCGAAGCAGATGGTGTGCGCCCCGTAGCGCTCCTGGAGGCTCAGCTCTGTGCTCGGCACGACCCGATTGTCGCCCACCGGTGGCCGCGGGATGAGGGCGTGTCAGAATCGGGCGGATGGATCCCAAGCTGGATGATCGCGTTCGGCAGCTGGTCGACGAGATCGAGCACGAGATTGGCGAGGACGGCTTCGAGCTGACCTCTGCCGAGATCTATGGCAACGGGCGCTCAGAGGATGGGCACCACGCCGTCGAAGGTGCGGTGCGCCAGATCCTGCTGGAGACGGGCGAGGACCCCGATCGCGAAGGATTGCGGGACACGCCTGCTCGAGTCCGGCGCATGTATAAGGAGCTGACGGCCGGCTACCACGTCGATCCCGACCGGCTGGTCAACAAGGCGATTTTCGACGTCGACTACAGCGAGATGGTCGTCGTCAAGGACATTCCCTTCTACAGCCTGTGCGAGCACCACCTTTTGCCGTTCTTCGGCCAGGCGGCCGTGGCGTACATTCCCGAGGGTCGGGTAATCGGACTGTCGAAGATCCCGCGTATCGTCGAGATGTACGCGCGCCGTCTACAGGTCCAGGAGCGCATGACGAAACAGATCGCGGATTTTCTGATGGAACGGCTCCAGCCAAGGGGCGTCGGCGTGGTGGTCGAGGCGTCGCATCTCTGCGCGGTCATGCGCGGCGTGCGCAAGCCGGGCACGATCATGACCACGAGCCACGTTCTCGGCCTGTTCCGAACGGCTGATCGGACGCGGGCCGAGTTCTTCAGCCACCTCGAACGCCGGCCACCGAGCCTCTAGCGATGGCAAATCGACGCCCGAGGATGGCGCAGCCGATCTCCAAGCGGAAAGGCGACGCGCCGCCCGTTGAGTCCGAAACTCGAGACGCCATGACTCCCGACCCGGTAGAGCAGGCGACTGCCGAAGTCCAGCCCCGGCCGGAATCGGCTGCGGTCGAGATGCTGCCTTCGCTCACCACGAGCCCGTCGTCGCCCGGTGTGAGCGCCGAACCGGCGCAGGCGCCGGTGCCGCAGGTGGCGCACGTGCCGCAGCTTGCGCACGTTCCAGAGGTTCCGGGGCCCGAGTCCAAGCAGCCGCAGACGTTGCGCGAGATCGTTGCGCGCGCGGATGATGGCTGGCGCCAGTTCCGCGTGGCGGCCGGCGCGTTCCCGAGTGAGCGGATGGACGAGCGCCTTGGCGACGGGTGGACCCGCAAGCAGATGCTCGCTCACATCACCGCGTGGCACGACATGGCGCACGATCGACTGGGCAAGATGATCATGAGCGGCAGGCCTGAGCCAAGCGTCGATAACGCCGATGCGTTCAACGCGAGGATCGCGAGACAGGCGATCGGACGGACCGCTGGCGAGGTGCTGAAGGAAATGGAGATGACGTTCAATCGGCTCCGACGCCAACTGGGCCGGCTTAACGATGAACAGTTGGTCGCGCACGACCGCTGGGCGGCGACTGTCATCGCGGAGAACACCTACGAGCACTACGAGGAGCACCGGGCCGACGTGTATCAGCCGCCACCACCCGACGGCCGCGGTTCGCGCAGGTGACGAGCCCCTCAGAAGCCGCTGGCCGCCAACGCCCGATCAAGGTGCTGATCGCGAAGCCCGGCCTGGACGGGCACGATCGCGGAGCAAAGGTGCTCGCCCGCGGCCTGCGCGACGAAGGGTTCGAGGTCGTCTACACGGGCCTGCGCCAGACACCTGAGATGGTCGTGTCGGCGGCGCTCCAGGAGGACGTGGACGTGGTCGGGCTGTCGATCCTGTCCGGCGCGCACATGACGCTGTTGCCCAAGATCTGCGCCGGGCTCAAGGAGAACGGCATGGACGACGTTCTGGTGACCGCCGGCGGGATCATCCCTGATGACGATGTGCCCGCACTCAGAGAAGCGGGCGTCTCGCGCGTCTTCGGGCCGGGCACAACAATCCGCGAGGTCGCCGAGTACATCCGCGGCAACGTCCGCCAATCGAGCTAGCAGCGCCGTGAGCGCAGGCGAAGTGCCGCCTGATGCACCGTCGCTCGCTGAGCGCGCGCGCGAAGGCGACCGCCGCGCGCTGGCCAGGCTGCTGACCGAGGTCGAGAACCGAACCGCTGCCGGCGAGCAGGCCCTGCGCGCGCTCTACCCGCAGGCTGGGCGAGCCCACCTGGTGGGCGTCACCGGTGCTCCCGGATCGGGCAAGAGCACGCTTGTTGCAGCGCTCGTGACCGAGGCTCGCGCAGGCGGTCGACCCGTGGCGGTCATAGCCATCGATCCGTCGAGCCCCATCACCGGCGGCGCGATCCTGGGCGACCGCATCCGCATGCAGGCGCACGCTGGCGATCGGGACGTCTTCATCCGATCCATGGCGTCACGCGGCCACGCTGGGGGGCTGGCGGCGAGCACGGTCGGCGCGGCAGCGGTGATGGACGCCGCGGGATTCGAGCTGATCTTCATCGAGACGGCCGGGACCGGTCAGAGCGAGGTCGAGGTCGCTTCCATTGCCGATACGACGGTCGTCGTGCAGGCTCCCGAAATGGGCGACGAGGTCCAGGCCATCAAAGCCGGCCTGCTCGAGGTCGCCGACATGGTCGTGGTCAACAAGTCCGACCGGCCGGGCGCCGATCGCGCCGCTTCGCAGCTGCGCGCGATGCTCACCGTCGGCGCGCACCACGACAAAGCGATGGGCGATCGCCCCCGGCCCAAGCGGCCGGACGTCCTGCTCGCGTCCGCGATAACCGGCGCGGGCGTGCCCGAGCTCCTGGCCGCGCTGGACCGGCGCCACGCGGCGCGGCACAGCGACGGGGCTTCGTTAACGGACGCGGCCGCGCTGAAGCGTGCCGAGGCGCAACTGTCGGGGATCCTCGCCGAGCGCGTGGGCGACCAGCTTCGGGCGCCCAATCGCGCGGAACAGAGGGCTGAAACGCTGCGCGCAGTCGCGGCACACAAGATCGATCCGTACTCGGCCGCCGACCAGCTGCTCGCGCTGCTGTCCGAGCCCAGCGAGGGCTAGGCTACCCACGATGGAAACTTTCCTCCGCAGTCCGTTGGACTGCTGCGCGCGAAGCGATCAGCCCTGTGCTGACGCTCAGGTCTGATCGTCGCTTGCGGACGGTGCTCGTATGCGGCGCTGGCCTGATGGGCCACGGCATCGCCCAGGTCATGGCCGCGGCCGGACACAACGTGGTGCTCTATGAGCCGGAAGTGGCCCGCGCTGAAGCGGGTCGTGCGCGGATCGGCGCCAACCTGGAACGTGCCGTCGGGAAGGGCAAGATCACGGCCGACGAACGCCACGCACAGCTTGGTCGGATCGCGGTCGCCGCATCGCTCACTGACGCGGCACGCCACGCCGACCTCGTCATCGAGGCAGTGTTCGAGGACGAAGACGTCAAGCGTGCCCTCTTCGCCGAGCTCGACTCAGCGACCCCGGAAACGGCGATCCTGGCCAGCAACACCAGCTCGATCAGCATCACCAGGCTCGCGTCGGCCGTTAGCGAGGAGCGCCGGCCGCGTGTCGTGGGCATCCATTTCTTCAGCCCGGTGCCGGTCATGCCGCTGATCGAACTCATCCGCGGCGCGGAGACAGACGATGCGACCGAGACCTACGTCCGCGAGCTTGCAGCGGAGTTGGGCAAGCAGCTCATCGTCAGCCGCGACCGGCCCGGCTTCATCGTCAACCGCATGGTGATGCCGTTCCTGGCAGAGGCCATGCGCGCCTTCGAGGAAGGGCTGGCGTCGCGAGAGGACATCGACACGGGCGCGCGAGTCGGACTCAACCATCCCATGGGCCCGCTGGAGCTGGCCGACTTCATCGGCCTCGACGTCTGCCTGCACATCATGGAAGTGCTCCACGAGGGCTTCGGGGATCCGCGCTTCGCGGCACCACCGGTCCTGCGCCAACTCGTGGACGCCGGCCACCTGGGCCAGAAGACCGGGCGCGGGTTCTACATGTACCCGCGCGAGCCAAAGCCGGGCTAGTCGCCCGCGTGCCCTGTGGGGCGCCGAAAGCTCCTCGTCGACGGCCGCGATCAGCTCGTCGATGTCGAATGGCTTGGCCATCAGTCGCAGGCCGTTGTCGGTAGCGAAGGCCACCAAAGTCGAGTTGAGAGTGTCACCCGTCATGATCATCGCCCGACCGGCGAGCTTCGGCCTTGCCGCAACCGCCTGCTGGTAGAGCTCCGTACCCTCCAACCCGACCATCCGATGGTCCAGCAGGAGAAGATCGACCGATCCGCCCGCCAACACCTCCATCGCCTCGGTTCCGCCGGCCACCGCGATGACTTCATGACCCGCCCGCCTCAGGACCCGGCGCACGGTCTCGCGGATCGATTCCTCGTCGTCGACGACAAGGATCGTCCGGCCGCTGCGAGGTGCCGCAGTGCCGTGACTGGCACCTGTTCGCGAGAGACCTGAACCGCCCGCGCCGTCAGGGTGGGTGCTCGCGCTCGCCGGCGACGGCCGTAGGCAGCTCGAGGAGGAAAACGGCACCCTCTTTGGCGGCCGGCTCGAACCACAGCCTGCCACCGTGCGCCGCGACGATGCCGTAGCTGACCGAGAGGCCGAGGCCGGTCCCCTGTCCAACCTCCTTGGTCGTGAAGAAGGGCTCGAACAGGTGCGGCTGGGCGGTCGCGTCGACGCCCGGTCCGTCGTCTTCGACACGCAGCCGGACCTGCGGCGAACCAGGCTCCGATCCTGCCTCGGATCGCGCGGAGATGGTGATCGTGCCGCTCGGCTGAGCCGCTCGAATCGCCTGGATCGCGTTGAGCGTCAGGTTGAGCAGGACCTGCTGGATCTGGGCGGCGTCGACCAACACGGGCGGCAGGTCGGTCGGCAGCAGCAGGCGAATCTCGATCCGGCCGGCGCGCAGGGCGTAAGCGTGCAGTTCGAGTGTGCGTTCGATCAGAGGAGCGAGGTGGGTCGGCTGCCTGTCCGGTGTCCGCTGGCGCGCGAAATCGAGCAGGTTCTGGACGATGCGTCTTGTGCGGTCGGCCTCCTGCACTAGCAGGTCGGCATCGTGTGCCAGGTCGGCCGGCAGGCGCTCGTCGGTCCGCATCAACTGTGCGAAGGCGATGATCGCGCTGAGTGGGTTGTTGAGCTCGTGGGCCACACCGCTGATCAGCTGGCCCAGAGCCTCCATCTTCTGCGCCTGGAGGAGCTCGGCCTGCATCCGCTCGCTCTCGGTCAAATCTCGAAGCTGCACCAGCAACCTCTCTTCGCCGCGCAGAGCGGTCACGGCCAGGTGCATGACCAATGGAAACGTGGTGCCGTTCGGCCTGCGACCACGCGCGTCAACCTCGGCCTTGCGCGATCGATGGAGGGTGCTCGTGAGGGCGCGGCGTCGTTCGCGGTCCAGGTCCGTCAGGCTCTCGAGGCTGTGCTTCAACAGCTTTCGTGACGTCATCCCGTACAGCGTGTTGGCGGCTCGGTTCGAGTCGAGGACGCGACCGTCCCAGTCGCAGATCAGGATGGGCTCCGGTGCCTGCTCGAACAGGCCGCGGTAGCGAGTCTCGGACTCGTCCAGCTCCTGTTGGCGGGCGAGCAGGGCGTCGCGCAGCCGGGCGTTGCCCAGCGCCAGGGCGACTAACCGCCCGATCGCCGTGAGCAGCTCCTCGTCGTTGGCGAGCTCGGGCGGATCGTCGTTCCAGACGAGTCCCAGGATCCCGTTGAACTCGCTACCAGATAGGAGCGGCACGATCGCGAACGCGGCCATGCCCATCTGATCGGCCGCGTCGCTCAACGCGCTCCGTTCGTGGTCGGGTAGGCGGCGATCGAAGATCTCAGGCCGGCCGGTCTCCAGCGGCCGCCTAACCCAGGCAAGCTCGCTTGGCCGAAGGTCGGCTGATGCGGCGATCAGCTTCTCCAGCCGCCGCTGGGCCAGCCATTCGATCGTCTCGTCGCCTTCGATGGCGCACACGGCCGCGCGGTCTGCGTCGAGCATCGAGCCGACCTGGTCGAGGGCTCGCGCGGCCACGGCGTTGATCGAACCTGTCCGCTCATCGAGGCGCGCGAGCTCGGCCAAACCGGCCAGGCCGCGTTCGCGAAGTTGCGCCTCGTTCAGCGTCTGCTGGGGCACGACCGAATCCTAGCCGTCGATCTCGCCGTCGATCTCCGCGAGCCGCTTTCGCGTCTGATCCATGTGAGCAGTCGCTCCCTTGGCCTCGAAGGTCTCGATGGCACGTCTGAACGCATCACGCGCTTCATTGATGCGGCCGGCTGTGACCAGGACTTCGGCGAAGTCGGTTAGGACCAGACCCCGCCGCACGAGGTAGTCGGTCCCCGCGGAAACCTCTACGGCCCGTCCGGCGCTGGCCTCCGCTTGATCGAGCTCGCCACGCGCTGCCTGGACGCGGCCGAGCGCGCTCCAGCCCTGAGCCTGTGCCTCGGCATCGTCCGGTTGAGCCGTATCGAGCGTGATGCGCGTAAACCGATCTGCTTCCTCCCACCGACCAAGCCCGATGTACAGCGCCGCGAGGTTGCCCGCAACCACCGAGGAGAAGCCCGTGTCGCCACGTGCGCTCATTCGCTCGTAGGCACCGAGCATCACTCGCTCGGCCTCGTCGTACCTGCCGGCGACCATCTCCAGTGGTCCAAGGGACTGACCATAGAAAGCGTCGCCAGATTGCTGCCGCCCAATTTCGACCTCGATCTCAATGGCGCGCCTGAGCATCTCGCGCCCCGCGTCAAAGTCGCCGAGCAGGCCGCGCAGCGCCCCGGTTACGCCCAGAACATATGCCTCGACGGCGCGGCCGCTGAGCACATCAAAGCCCTGCACAATCGCCAGCGCCTCGTCCACCGGTGTCGGTCCCCAGAACACCGACACGAGTGCCATTCCGGAGACCATCGGCGGCAGTGCCTGCGCCGGATAGCTCGAACGCATGTCCATCAGGAGCCGATGCGCGGTCAGGGCGTGCCCGGCAAAGAAGTGATGTGTTGCGAGCTCGAGCTTCGCGCGCATCGCTCCCCAATCATCGCCGCGCTCCTCGAAGAATGCGAGCAGTACCGCGCCCCTCTGGAGGACGTGTTCGACCGTGACTGTCCCCAATGTTGTCTGTGCGTTCAGCCGGACGACCTCCGTGTAGGCCGCCCCCAGCTCGTCGCCCGCGGCTCGGGCCCGTTCCGTCTCGGCTGCAAGTAACGTGTCGGCGCCACGGATATCTCCGGAATTCACGAGGGCCAGACCAAGCCCGGCGGCCAACCGGTAACGCTCATGCGCGTCTTCGGGCGTCAGGTCAAACGCAGTTCGGAAAAGCTTCAGGGACGCATTAGCGTCTCCGCGCTGGGCGGCTCGCTCGGCTGAGGCGCCCAGATGCCGCGCGGCCTCGGCGCCGAGACGACGGCTCTCGTCGTCGATTGGCCCCAGCTCCGTTCGATACCGAAACGCCTGTTCGAGGTGGTAGCCGACTATTTCCTCGTACTCGCTCAGGTGCTCGCCGGCCATCCGCTCCAGCCAACCGGCGAACCGAGCATGGAGCTCTGCACGCGCCTCCTTGGGCATTGCCGTGTAGGCGGCATCCCTGATCAGCAGGTGGCGAAAACGGAACGCTTCATCGCCTTCGAAGTCAGACCGGTCTGGCCTGACGAGCTCTTTGCGCGAGAGTGCGCGCAGGTGCGTCGCGACTGACTCGCGCATGTCCTCCGGGCCAAGTTCGGCCACTGCGCCGCGGTGGAAGACCTTGCCTTCGACGGCGCCTCGCTCGATGACCGCGCGCTCCGACACGGGCAAACGATCAAGGCGCGCGGCGAGCAGGGCCTGGATGGAGGGCGGGACCGTCACCTCGGTGAGATCACCGGCGGTCGCCCAGCCGCCGTCGCGCTGCACGAGGAAGCCGTTGTCGATGAGCATGCCGACCATCTCTTCGACGAAAAGTGGGTTGCCCTCGGCCGCCTGCCCGATCTTCTCGACCAGCTCCGCGCCCAGTTCGACCTGGCCAAGGAGGTTGACCATGAGAGCGCGACTCTCCGTGTCGTTCAGCGGCTCGAGCGTCAACGTCGTCGCGTAGCTCTTGCCGCCACCCCAACCCGGCCTGGTCTCGAGCAGGTCCTGGCGGGCCACGCACAGCACGAGCAAAGGGGCGTCGTGCGTCCAGTCCGCGAGATGCTCAATGAGGTCGAGCAGTGTTGGCTCGGCCCAGTGGATGTCGTCCAGCACCAGCACAAGGGGTCTCTTGCGGGCAATCGACTCGAGCAGAGTGCGAACCGCCCAGAAGGTTTCCTCGGGTACTCCGGTACCGGGAAGCCGTCCGAGCAACGCGCCAATGCGCTCGACTACCTGGAGCCGGTCGGCATCGTGGTCGACGAGGGCGCCGACTTTGCGCCGGAGCTCGTCATCGCTGTCGTCGTCAGCAAGGCGCGCGGCCTCGCGGACGGCCTCGGCGATCGGTCGATATGTGATCCCCTCACCGTACGACAGGCAGCGGCCGTGAAGAACCTGGGCGGCCTCGCCAAGCTCGGCCAGGAACTCGCTGACCAGGCGCGACTTGCCGACGCCGGCCGCGCCGAGGATCGTGAACAGGTGGCACACCCGCTCGTCGACGACCTGCTCGTAGGCTTCGGCCAGCAGCCTGCGCTGGCGCTGGCGGCCGATCATCGGGGAGTCCACCCTGCGCGCGGGCGAAGTTCCACCCGCGGGGACGTCGATAAGCCGATAGGCGGCCAGCGGCTTCGATTTGCCCTTGGCCGTCAGCGGCTCGGTCGGCTCGACCACGACCGCGTCCCGGATCAGCTGGTACGTCTCGGGGCCGACGAGGATCTCCCCGGCCTGTGCCGACTGCTCGAGCCGAGCCGCGACATTGACTGCATCCCCGCTCACGAAGCGCTGGCCCGCGCCCGCGTCTCCCGCGACGACCTCACCGGTGTTGAGTCCCGTGCGCCACGCCACGCTCGTTCCCCGCTGCCTCTGAAGCTCGTCGCCCACCGCGTTCAGCCGGGCCCGAATCTCCGTCGCGGCACGGACGGCACGAAGCGCGTCGTCCTCGTGAACGACCGGAACCCCGAATACGGCCATGACGGCGTCGCCGATGTACTTCTCGACCGTGCCGCCGTGACGCTCCACGATCGTGCGGATCTCGTCGAAGTACCGAGTCATGACCCGTCTGAGCGACTCGGGGTCCGTCTGCTCGCCGAGACCGGTCGAGCCGACGGCATCCATGAACATGACCGTGACCGTCTTGCGAACCTCACTGGTCGGCTGTGCGGCCGTCCCGAGGGGGTTGGCGCAGTTGGAACAGAAGCGCGCTGTCTCAGAGTTCTCTTGCCCGCAGCGCGGACAGGTGATCATCCGCGAGTCGCCCAGGTTAGTGGGCGGCGGCCGGCGGCCGCAGTCGGGTTCCGGTTGGTCGAACGAGGCGGTACAGCTGCCGTTGGCCGGGCAGGCCCTTGAGCTCATGCAGCCCGTAGTCTTCGAGCACCAGATCCGTCCCTTCCACGACATCGCGGACGGTGGCGGAGACCACCATGTCGCCCGGCTCAGCGACCGACATCATCCTGGCCGCCGCGTGCACGGCCACGCCGCGCACGTCCGTCGCCGTCATCTCGACCTCGCCGCTATGGACAGCCGCACGGACCTGGATCTCGAGTGCCCGAACGGCGTCGCCAAATTCAGCACCGGCGCGAATGGCACGCTCGGCGCTGTCGAACAACGCCATCACCCCGTCGCCGGTCGTCTTGACCAGCCGTCCGTCGTGCTGCTCGATGATACGTTCGGCGATCTCGTTGTGGCGACCTACCACTTCGCGCCAGCGCGTTGGGCCCTGGCCAACTGCCCGCGAGGTCGAGTCGACGATGTCGGTGAAGAGTATCGATGACAGCACGCGCCGGACCGAGTCGGCCGAGTTGCGCCCATACGTTCGCATCGCCTCGAAGTCGACCGAAACCCAGGGCTCGTCATCGACGACCCACGCGTCGTGTCCGGGTGGAATCTCGAAAACCTCGCCGGGACCGAGCTCCAGCTCGACGCCGTCCTGCATCTGCACGCGAAGGCGCCCGCTCATCGTTACGCCGACGTGGTGAAACTGGCACGCCTGCGTCCCGGCGATCGGTTTGACGTCGACGGACCACCGCCAGCCAGGCTCATACGTCATTTGCCCGATGACCCGGTCATCGAGCTCTACGACCTGGATCTTTCCGTGCGGAATGACCCGGACATCGCTGCTCTCGCTGAATCGTCGTCGTTGGAGTCGCGCCAATCTCAGGTCCTCGTCAGGGGGCTACGTGGCCTCGAATTCCATGCTGACGGGCACGCTCCGCTCGAGCGTGTCGCCCACCGGCGAACCTTCGGCGACGGCTTGGCGGATGGCCTCGATCTGCTCCGTCGTCGCGTTCTTGGCCCTGAGCCGAATAGTGTACGAAACGCGTTGGTAGCCGGGGCCCTCGTCGCTCGTGAGGCCGAGATAGCGCCTGACGTTGAAGTAGCCGCGCGCCTCGACCGAGAGGTCTTCGATCTCGACCCCAAGCAGGGCCGCCTTGTTGGCCACGACCTCGATATCGCACGCGGCGAGGGTCCGTAGCAGCATGCCCATCGCGCTGGGGTCGTCGTCGCCGCCCATGTACACCGGCTGACCGCCGAGCGAGGAGGTCACTTCGGCCCGCGTTCCGCCCACCCATTGAGCCACGACAACCGGGTTGCGGTCCGCCGTGGTTGTGTCGGATTCGACCGCGGCGATGTACTCGCGAAGCTCCCCGACGTCGACACCGTTGACGCTCCCGCCCCTTGCCGTCGTGACCATCGGTTTGAATCCTCCCTCGGAAGCTGCCGCGCGATGAGTGTTGATTACCGCCCTGACCGCGGTCCGCGGGCTGGCCCTGGCATCCCATCGTACTCGCGCGACGCGAGCGTTCGAGGCCGCGGGGTGCCCGTTACCCGCCGGAACCATTCGCCGCCTCAGCCTCCGCCTCACAAAGTTCATACTTCACATGTGAATCGACGCCGCAATCGCGATGAGCCGCTCTGGAGATGAAAGCGCTCTACCTGCGCGAGAGCGCGGCATTCCTTCGCTACCTCGAGCTGCCGAACGCGGGTGATTCGGTCGTGTGGCTGCATGGAGTCCTGTGCTCGTCAACCGGCGAACTCGTCAGGGCAGCGGTCGAGCCTGTGCTGCGCGGCTACCGACATGTGCTCGTAGACTTTCTCGGGCACGGCTACAGCGATCGGCCGGCCGCGTTCGGCTACGGGATCGAGGATCACGCTCGGACCGTGATTACCCTCATCGATGAGCTTGGTCTGCATCGCGCGGCCATCGTCGGACACAGCCTCGGGGGAAATGTCGCCACGTTGGTCGCGGCCGCCCGACCGGACAAGATTTCGATACTCGTGCTCGCCGAGTCAACGCTTGAATTGGGCGGCGGATTCATCAGCGGACCGATCGCCAGTATGTCGGAGGAGGACTTCGTTCGATCTGGCTTTCGCGAGATGCTTGCTCGGCAGGAACGAGAGGCTGACGATGAGCCGACAGGTCTCCGCGCGGTGCACCTCGGGATCACTAGATCGGTCGACCCGCGGGCGATTCATCGAGCGGCAACCTCGATCGTGCGCGGCACCGATCCGACGACCGCGAGGATTCTTCGCGATCTGCCGATGAGGCGTCATTTTGTGAACGGTGAACGGAGCGAAGGCGCCGTACAACCACGCGCTGAACTGCTGTCAGCCGGGGTCGCTTGGCACACCGTGCCAGCCAGTGGGCACGCGATGGCCCTCGACAATCCCCCGGGGTTCGCGCGAATCATCGCTGAGTCGCTCGCAGCCGGCAGCGTCGCGCAGCCAAGCTTCTGAAATCCGATCGCGGGGATGAGAATGAGAATGGCCAGGTGAACGGCGCCAACGGGCAGGTCTACATCGTGTCGGCGGCGCGTACGCCTATCGGCAAGTTCGCGGGTTCGCTCACAGACGTGCCGGCGACCACGCTGGGCGGCATCGCGATCCGCGCCGCGGTGGAGCGCGCCGGCGTGCAGCCGGACCAGATCGACGAGGTCCTCATGGGCCAGGTTCTCCAGGCTGGAGTGGGCCAGGCGCCGGCGCGCCAGGCAGCTCTGAAGGGCGGGCTGGGCGACTCGGCCAGCGCGACCACGATCAACCGCGTCTGCGGCTCTGGCCTCAAGGCAATCATGCTCGCGGCGGCCGAGATCCGGGCCGCTGACGCCGAGGTGGTAGTGGCTGGTGGCATGGAGAACATGAACCAGGGCCCGTACCTGATCCCGAAGGCGCGTTTCGGCTATCGACTGGGAAACGCCGAGATGATCGACGCGACCGTCCACGACGGGCTGTGGTGCAGCACCGAGTCGTGCCACATGGGCACTCACGCGGAACGCGTCGCGATGAAGAACGAGGTCAGCCGGGCCGACCAGGACCAGTTCGCGTTCGATAGCCATATGCGTGCGATCGCGGCGATCGATGCCGGCAGGTTCACCGAAGAGATCGTCCCGGTGCCGGTCCAGCGCGGCATGGAAACGGTGGATTTCGACACTGACGAGGGCCCGCGTCGAGATTCGACCCTCGAGGCGCTCGCCCGACTCAAGCCGGTGTTCGCGCTGCCTGACCCTGAGCCCGACTCACCCGTCGGCATGCCAGACGGCACGGTCACCGCAGGCAACGCACCGGGCATCACGGACGGCGCTGCCGCGACGGTGGTAGCCAGCGAGCGAGCAGTCGAGAGGCTGGGCCTGAAGCCGCTCGCGCGGATCGTGGGCTACAGCCAGGCCGAAGTCGCGCCGAAGTGGCTGTTCCTGGCACCCGTAAAGGGGGTCCAGAAGCTTCTGGCCAAGATCGAGATGCCGATCGAGGCGTTCGATTTGGTCGAGATCAACGAGGCGTTCGCCGCCCAGGTCCTTGCCGACGGCCGGGAGCTGGGCTTCGATTGGTCGAAGGTGAACGTCAACGGAGGGGCAATCGCGCTGGGTCACCCCATCGGCGCAAGTGGTGCGCGTATCGTGGCCACGCTGCTGCACGAGTTGCGGAGGAGAGAGGGTAGCTATGGACTGGCAACGCTCTGCCTGGGCGGGGGAGGGTCTGTCGCTATGGCCTTCGAGAGGGTCTAGCGCCACGACACGTCATACGAGGCGGCGCACATGAGCCGCGTCGCCATCGTGGCCGACTCGGCGAGCGATCTCGCGCCAGACCTGGCGAAGGCGCACGACATCACGGTCGTGCCGCTGCTCGTAACCTTCGGCGACAAGGAATACCGAGCTGGAGTCGATCTTTCGGGCGATGACTTCTGGCGCGAACTCACCGCGCCCGGGGCGCCGTTCCCAAAGACGGCCGCAGCTGCACCAGGGGCCTTCAAGGAGACCTTCGAAGGTCTTTTCGCGAGCGGCGCGGACGAGGTCGTCTACGTCGGTGTGGGATCGAAGCTGTCCGCGACTTTGGCCAGCGCCAAGGTTGCCCGCGAAATGCTGCCCGACCGGAAGATCCACATCGTCGACTCGAATACCGCAAGCATGGGCACCGGTTTGCTTGCATTGTTAGCGGCCGAGAAGGCGGCGTCTGGAATGTCGGCCGAACAGGTGGTGGCGGAGGTCAATGGCCGCCTCGATAGGGTCCGCCTCTATGTCGTCCTGGAGACACTCGAGTATCTGAAGCGTGGCGGGCGGATCAGTCCGGCTCGTGCTGCCATCGGCAACGTGTTGTCGGTCAAGCCGATCATCACCCTCGAGAACGGCGTGGTCGAGACGGCCGACCGGCCACGTACGCGCGGTCGCGCCCGCGGACGACTGCTGGAGCTACTAGTCGCGACGAAACCTGAACGCATCGCGATCCTCCACGGTCAAGCCGGAGACATCGAGGCGTTTGCTTCGGAGCTCTCCGCCGCGACAGGCGTCCCGCGCGACAAGATGACCCTCAACCTGATCGGGCCGTCGGTCGGCCCGCACGTGGGACCGGGCGCGTACGGCGCCGTGACGATGTCGGCGTGAGGTTTTCCACCGCACTGTTGGTCGGTTGCCTGTTGGCGCTCTCCACGGCCACTCCCGCCGCAGCAACCGAACCAGGCTTCCATCTCGAGCTGGTGGCCGGCGAGTACAAGAAGCCGCTGTACGTAGCGGCGCATTCGAACGACGACTTCTTGTACGTGGTCGAGCAGCGCGGAGTGATCAGAGTCCTCGAGCGCGACGACCCGAGCTCGCCATGGGTGAAGGCCGGGGTGTTTCTGGACATGCGCAATCTCGTGGGAGGGCCGTTGATCGGTCGCGGCCTGCTGGGCCTGGTCTTCCATCCGGACTACGACCAGAACGGGCGGTTCTACGTCTTCTACACGAGGCGGAGCGACAACAAACGGCGGAACGGCGACATCGTCATCGCCGAGTACCGGCGCACCACCCATCTTCGCGCGGATCCCGGATCGCGCCGGAGGGTCCTCCTGATCGAGCACCCGAACAACTATCACTTCGGCGGCTGGATGGGCTTCGGCCCAGACGGCTACCTGTACGTTACGACCGGCGATCCACCCGGGGTTGACTATGGCCAGGACAAAACCAGCCGCCTGGGCAAGATCCTTCGCTTCAATCCCACCAAGCGGCTCGGCCGGGCTGGGTTCGTCCCCGGCGACAACCCGTTTGTTGGCAAGGCCGGTGACGACCTGATCTGGGCGTACGGGCTGCGTAATCCGTGGCGGGCGAGCTTCGATCGCGTCACCGGTGACCTCTGGGTGTCAGATCCTGGGGAGCTGTACTGGGAGGAGGTGAACCGCTTCTCCCCGTACGGCACAGGCAAGGGAAAGTTCCTTGGCTGGAGCGTGTGCGAAGGGAGCCACGCGTACCCGCAACCTGAGGTCGGCCCTCAGCCGTGTAGTAAACCGGCGGCTGTGGCACCCGTGCTCGAGTACGCGCACGCGGACGGCCGATGCTCCGTCATCGGTGGATATGTCTATCGCGGGATAGACCAGCCCAGTCTGGTCGGCCGGTATGTCTTCGGCGACTACTGCACCGGCGAGATCTGGACCGTCGCGTCCGACCACGCATCAGGGGATCCACTCGACGCCCCGTTTGATAGCCCCCTGCTCATCACGTCGTTCGGCGACGATGCTCGCGGCGAGATCTACGTCACCGCCAGGAACGGCACTGTCTGGCAGGTGGTCGAGGACTGAGGAGTTGAGGATGCCCGCTAACAGCGCGCAGGAAGCAGAGCCGCCGAACCCGGTGACCTCGTTGGATGATCCGCGCGCCGTCCAGATCCTGACCGCCGAGCACGGGAGCCTGCTATCAGCTCGCTCGCTCGCCTACAACGAGGCGTTCGCCCGCGCGGGGATGTTTCTCGCTTTCCTGTCATTTTCGTTCGTGGCTATTGCCCTGTTGGCGCAGGTGCTTCCGCTCAACGAAGGCTTCCTGCTCATCACTGTGGTTGTGCTGGCGTTCGACCTGGTCGTCGGCGCCATGAGTTATGGCCGCATCATCGGGGCCGGCTACGAGGACTACCACGCTGTCCACGGCATGGCACGGATTCGTCACGCCTACGGGGAGATCGCGCCGGTCCTTCTCCTCTATTTCACTGACACCACGCACGACGACCTGGAAGGCGTCATGGTCACCTATGGAAGCCCCCCGCTGAGAGGCTTCGGCGCCATCGTCTATCAGTTCACGACCTCGGCGGGCTTGATCAACGTGATCGTCTCGATGGTCGGGGGAGTTTTCGCTTCGTTGGTTGCCGTGGTCCTCGGCGCGTCGGTCGCGGTGTCCTTCGGTGTCGGCGCCGTGGCAGCTCTTGGGCTATTCGTAGCCATGGCCGGGTTGACTATTTGGTTCTACGTTCGGGTTCAGGCAGGCCTGGAGGTCCGCTTCGCGACGCCCAATGACGACACCGGGCGGGCACCCGACTCCCGGTCTTGACCCTGGCTACTGACGGCGTGCGGCGCATGCACGCCGACGAGCTGGAGATCGACGCGACGCTCGTACGCAAACTGTTGACGGGGCAATTTCCGCATTGGGCAGGGCTCCCTATCGACCGCGTCGACTCGCCCGGAACCGACAACGCCATATTCCGCCTGGGGCCGGACCTGGCTGTTCGCCTACCGCGCATCCACTGGGCCGCCGGAGACGTTGAGAAGGAGGGCGCGTGGCTGCCGCGGATTGCTCCGCACCTGCCGGTCGCGGTCCCCGTTCCGGTGGGGATCGGCGCTCCCGCTCACGGCTACCCCTGGCATTGGTCGGTCGCCCCGTGGCTGCCCGGCGACAACGCGTTTGACAAGCCACCGGCGGACCTCATCGTTTTGGCAAAGGACCTGGCCGGGTTCGTAATCGCGCTGCACGCGGTCGATGCCGAGGATGGCCCGCCGGACGATGCCCCGCGCGCCGGCCGGGGCGTCCCGCTGGCAACGAGACACGACGCGGTACTGACCGCCGTCGCGAAGCTGGAGGGCGTGATCGATACCGCGGCTGCGCTGGCCGCATGGAACGAGGCCCTCGAGGCGCCCGACTGGGACGGCTCGCCCGTCTGGATCCACGGCGATCTCCAGCAGACAAATCTCCTGATGGAGGACGGCCGACTTATCGGCGTGATCGACTTCGGCGCCCTGGGTGTTGGCGACCCGGCGGCGGACCTGATCCCCGCCTGGTCGTTTTTCGAGGGCGAAAGCCGTGCCGTCTATCGGGATGTGCTGGGGGTCGATGAGGCCACCTGGGCGCGCGGGCGTGGGTGGGCGCTGTCGGTCGGCCTCATCGCGCTCCCTTACTACATCGATACCAATCCCGTGATCGTCGAGTGGTCGCGCCGCTCGATAGACGCTGTGGTGGGAACGGGCTGAAGGCTGGGTGTAAACTTCGCCCGCTCTCCGGCCACCCTGATTTCGGCCGAAGCTGAGGACCCTGCCTGGAGGACCACCGTTCCGATGACGACCGAACGAGTCGCGCCGTCCATCAATCCCTGGCACGTTGCGCAACAGCAGTTCGATCTCGCTGCTGACAAGCTCAACCTGGAACCCGGACTGCGCCAGGTTCTGCGCGAGACGCGTCGTGAGTTGACCGTCCACTTCCCGGTGAAGATGGATGACGGCAGCGTCCGGGTATTCACCGGCTATCGCATCCAACACAACCTGGGTCGCGGTCCGGCAAAGGGCGGCCTTCGGTACCACCAGGACGTGACGCTGGACGAGGTCGAGGCGCTCGCGATGTGGATGACCTGGAAGTGCGCGGTTGTC
>CAYZEJ010000024.1:0-22689 GCA_964477545.1 uncultured Anaerolineaceae bacterium
TGATCCCTCCGCTGCTGCGCCGCGCGACTTTTCGGAACTTCTGGCTGGGCCAGACCATCTCTGTCTTCGGCGACCAGATCACGCTGCTCGCGGTACCCATCGTGGCCGTGCTGGTGCTTCACGCCGAGGCCGAGCAAATGGGCCTGCTGACCGCGGTCGGGCTGCTCCCGCACCTGCTGTTCTCTCTGCCCGCCGGAGTCTGGCTCGACCGCGTTCATCGGCGCCGCCGGCTGATGATCATCGCGGACATCTTGCGTGCGGCGGTTCTGTTGACCATCCCGCTCGCATTCATGGTGGGCATGCTTTCGCTCGAGCAGCTCTTCGTCGTCGCATTCCTGGTCGGCTCGCTCGCCGTGATCTTCGACATCTCCTGGAACACACTCTTCGTCTCGGTCGCCGAGCGCGACGAATACCTGGCCGCAAACTCGCTCTTCAGTGGCAGTCGCTCGCTGGCGCAGGTTGCCGGGCCGTCCATCGGCGGCGGGCTGATCCAGTTCTTCTCCGCGCCGATCGCGATCCTCGTGGACGCCATCTCCTATGTCGGATCGGCACTGTTCCTCTCGCGCGTAAACACACCCGAGCCACCCGTCGAGGCTTCAACCGAGCCGACCCGTGCCCAGCTCGTGACCGGCCTGTCGTTCATCTTCCGCGACCCGATCATGCGCCCGACGATCCTGGCCGCGGCCACACTCAACCTCTTCAACTTCGGCTTTCAAGCTCTGTTCATCCTGTACGTGACGACCCAACTGAACGTCTCCCCCGGATTGCTCGGCCTCGCTCTGGGTGCCGGCGCGGTTGGGGCTGTGGTCGGCGCCATCACCGCCTCTACGATCGGCCGGCGAATTGGCCTTGGCCCGGCGTTTGTCCTCGGGCTGGTCATCTTCCCGGCCGCCCTTATCCTGGTCCCGCTGGCCGACGCCAGTCAGCCGCTGGCGGTCATCCTGGGCTTGCTCTTCACCATGGAGTTCGTGGCGGGGTTTGGCGTGATGGTCCTCGACATCAACGCCGGCGCGATCATCCCGGCACGTACGCCGGACAGGATTCGCAGCCGCGTAATGGGGTCGTTCCGCTTCATCAACTACGGCATCAGACCCATCGGTGCGCTGTTGGGCGGCCTCCTGGGCGGCATGATCGGAGTCCGCGAGACGTTGTTCGTAGTGACGATCGCGTCACTGGCGGGCGTCCTGTGGTTGTTCCGCACGCCGGTCATCCGGCTGCGCGACACGCCCGAGGCCGCCCCCTAGCAGACCCCAAGCAAGCGACGGTTGCAAGCGCGACGAAACGCGTGACCTGAGTCTTCGTGCGCCGTTGGCACTAGCGCGCCCATAGCGTGCGCATGCCGAAGGCGCGCGCCCGACACGAACGAACCAAATCCGGTCAATCAAGGGGAAGCCATGGACGCGATCACGCTGCTCAAGCAGGACCACGAACTGGTCAAGAAGATGCTCGCTGAGGGCGAGAAGACGACCGAGCGGGCCGACAAGACTCGCACCGAGCTCTTCGCGCGGCTGAAGGGCGAGCTCGAGATCCACGAGCGGATCGAGGAAGAGGTGCTCTACCCCGCCCTGCGCGACAACCCCAAATCAGAGGAGATCGCGTACGAGGCGTACGAGGAGCACCACGTCGTCGACAGGATCCTCGAAGAGCTGGAGATGACCCCGACGGACAGCCCGGAATGGCTGGCCAAGTTCACAGTGGCCAAGGAGAACCTTGAGCACCACATCGAGGAAGAAGAGGGCGAGTTGTTTCCGAAGGCGCGCCAGATCCTCTCCGACGCCCAGCTCGAGCGGATGGGCGCGCGGATGGAGGAGATCAAGTCGCTCGCCAAGCAGGTCGCAGGCAAGCCCGCCTGAGAACTGACGGATTCACCTGCGCAGCCGGCCTTCGGGCCGCTGCTGCGCGGTCGGCGCGAGTCTCCAGCCTCGCGGCTGGTGACTTTGCCTCCCTTGCTAGAGGTCGCTCTCCACGACTGAGAGGGTGAACCCAAACTCGGCGCCACCGCCATCGCGCGATCTCGCCCAGATGCGCCCGCCCATGGTCTCGATCAGATGGCGGCAGACGAACAGGCCGATACCGGCACCGCCTGGGACGGCCTTGGCAGCGTCCGAGCGATAGAAAAGCTCGAACAGCTTCTCTGGGTCGCTTTCTCCGAGCCCCTGGCCCCGGTCCATCACCAGCACGGAGATCTCGCCTTCGTGCTCGTCGGCGGTGACCTCGATGCCGGTCTCGGTGGCGCGGCCGTAGCGCACCGCGTTGGTCAGTAGGTTGCGCACGACCTGTTCGAAGTATGTCGGGTCGCCCCGAACGGCTGACAGGCGTTCGCTCAGGTTGAGCGCGACCTCCACGTTGGGCCACTGTCCCTTGAACGCGAGCACGATTGACGGCAGCAGACGCTGCACGAGGATCGGTTCGTCGCTGATCTCGACCGTCCCGCGCTCGATACGGGTCATGACGAGCAGGTCTTCGACGAGGCGTGCCAGTCGTCCCGACTCGGCGCGGATGTCGCTCATGACCTCGTCTCGGCGCTCAGCGGTGAGCCCGCGCCCGAGTAGCTCGCTTCCGCCGTAGATGGTGGTGATGGGCGTGCGCAGCTCGTGCGACAGAACGCCCAGGAAGGCGTCGCGCGCAGCACGCGCAGCGCGGGCGGCGGTCACGTCGCGCAGGACCACGACGAAGGGAGCGTGCGCCTCTCCATCAGTCCGGTCGGGCGCGGCGCGATAACGACTCAGCTCCAACCAGCGGTTGCTGCCGTCGAGCTGGTACTCGGCTGGGCTTCCGCTGTGCTCGGGTGAAGGCGCTGGCTCGTCGCGATTCATGCCCACACGAGCTCGCAACTGCTCTTCGTCGAGGGGCACGAGGCCCCCGAACATATCCTCGGCGGCGCTGTTCGATAGCCGCAGCTTTCCCTCTCCGTCGAACACCAGCACTGCCTCGGCCAGCGCGCCGAGGACCGCGTCGAGCTGGGCACGACGATCATCGGAGGTCTGGAAGAGCCGAGCGTTCTCGAGGGCGATACCGGCACGCGCGCCGAGCTCTTCCGCCAGCTCCAGGTCGCGCTGGCCGAGCGTTCGCCCCGATTCCGCAGTCACCAGCGAGAGCGCGCCGATTGGACCGTGCCGGCCGATCAAGGGCACGGACAGGTACCAGCGCATCTCGAGGCTCCTGACGAGGTCCATTTCCTCGCCGCTTAGGGTTGCCGCTGCGGCCTCCAGGAGCTCCGGCGTGATTTCGAGCATCTCCGGGGCGCCTTCCCGGATGACCCGTGCCACGCCCGTAGTCGAGCCTGGATCAGTTGGGCGCATCTTCTGCAGTCGGACCGCAATATCCAGTCGATCCGGATCGGCATGCGCAAGCGCTACGTTCGAGATGCTGCCATCGGCATCGAGCAGGTGGACCGTGCAGTAGTCGGCGAGCCGTGGGACGGCCAGGCTGGCCAACCTGCGTGCCGCCTCGTCCGCGTCGAGTGTGCTCGACAACACCTCAACAGCCTCGGCCATGAACGCGCGTGAATGACGAGTCCAGCGCTCATCAGTTATCTCTCGGAATGTGTTGATGACGTGAGTGATCTCGCCACTCTGGTCGCGCACAGCCGTGGCACGTACGACGGACCAGCGGATCTCACCGGTCGCACGGATGCGAAAGCCGACCGTGCCTTCGGGCCGCTCCTCGCCGGCCATAGCCCGCCGGCCAGGGAGCTTGTCGACCGCCAGCGGCTGTCCGTCGTCGTCGAAAAGGTCGTAGCGGCCGAGCACTGTGGCTGACGCATCGAGCAACTCCTCGGAACTCGCGTAACCGGTCAGCCGCGCAGCGGCGTCGTTGGCGAAGATCAGCTTCTCTCGGTCACGAACGGTGATCCCCTCATCGATCGTGGACACGATCGCCGCGAGCTGGTCGCGCGACGCGCGCACCTCAGCCTCCGCCCGGAACCGGGCGATGGCGGCAGCGAGGACGTTGGCTACCGCCTGGAGGAAGTTGGCATCGTCGCGGGTGAAGCGGCCGCGCCGCTCGGTGAATACGGCCAGCACCCCGTACGGCCGCTCTTGCTCGCCAATCCGCACGCTCATGCCTGAAGCAGCACCGTGCTCGAGCACAGACGGAGTGACGCTGAATCGCTCCTCGGTGGCGAGATCGTCGACGATCACCGGACCGCCGGTTGCAATCGTGTAGCCCGACTGCGAGTCGTTCGCCGCGCCCACCACCAGCTCCCCGACGGTTCCGGGCCTCCACCCGACCCCGGCGATGACTTTGAGGCTGGCGCCGTCGGGCGCTAGATCCAGGATCGAAACAAGCTCCGTCTCGAGGACGCGGCTGACGAGCGCGCACGCCTCGCTGAAGAGTTCTTCGACCGATTGCGCGCCGAGCGCGCTCTGGCCGATGTGGGCAATTGCCGCCTGCTGGGCAACGATCTGTGCGGCGGCCGAGCGTCCCCCGCCAGGGGCGCTCGAGGTCACTTTCGGTTCGACGACGGGCTCGGAAACCTCACGCACCTCGGCAGATCCCCTCTGTCTCCTGCGGTCGAGAATACATTCTGATGCGCTGGATGCGATAGGTAAGACGGCTGAGCCTTGAGCGCCAACTCGGTCAGTCGACCGCCGGCAACTCCTGCACTGTTTCCAGCACCGGCCGGAACAGGTCGCCGCGCTCGCGGACGCGATCCAGGATCGTGCGAATGTTCCAGCGGTCCGGGCGGAGGTCCGAATCATTCAGCTCGTCCCACTCGATCGGCGCTGACACGCCAGCGTTGGCGACCGGCCGGACGGCATAGGGGGCGACGAGTGTCTTGTTGACAGCATTCTGGGTGAAGTCGAGGCGCGCCTTGCCGCTCCGCGACGACTTGGCCCACTCCCAGCTCACGAGGTTCGGGACCGCGGCGCCTACCGCGCGCGACAGGGCCTCGACCCAGTTCCTGGTGTCGTCATACGTATATTTCGGCTTGACCGGGACCCAGATCTGGATGCCGCGCTTTCCGGTCACTTTTGGCCACGCCTTCACTCCCAGGTGGTCGAGAGCCGCGCGGTACAGCTTGGCGAGCGTGACGACCTCGTCGAACGTCGTCCTGGTGCCCGGGTCGATGTCGATGAGCGCGTACGTTGGGTTGCGGTACGCGGTGATGCGCGATGTCCAGGGATGCATGTCGATCGTGGCGTGATTGGCCAGCCAGGCCATCGTCGCCACGCGGTCCGCGACCAGGTACGTGTGCGATTCGCTCGAGCCCGCCTCCGGGTAGTCCCAGCGCTTTACCCATTCAGGTGTGTATTTGGGGACCTGCTTTTGCCAGAAGGTTTTGCCGGTCACGCCGTCCGGCCAACGCGACAGATTGAGCGGCCGGTCGCGAAGGTACGGCAGCATCACCGGCGCGATCGTGACGTAGTAGCGGATCAGGTCGCGCTTGGTGAAGCCCGGCTCGGGAAACAGCACCTTGTCCAGGTTGGACAGCGTGATCGTGTGCCCGCCGATCTCCCACGTGCCTTCCTTGCCCATGGCCTCGAGCGCTGCCATCTCCTCGGCCGTGGCGGCCTGCGGCGGGTCGCTCCGGTCGCTCTTATCCTTCGCCTTCCGGGCTGGCGACTTGCGCGCAATGGACCTACGCGCAGCCGTCGGTTTGGCGCTAGCTTCCGCCTCATCCCTGGCTTCTGTCGCCGACACCTCCATCTCGCGGACGACGGTGCGCGGATCCTTGCCGATGTCGAGCCCCTTGTAGGCCGCCTGGCGCAGGTACCCGTCGGTGGTCCACTCGGTGAACTCCACGCGCACGACCAGACGCGGCTTCGACCACACCGCACCGCGCAGGCGGGGCGGGTTGACGACTGGCGGCACATCGACGGCGTGGGCGTCGAGGTCGGCCTTCAGCTCCGCCCTCGTCTTCGTGTTGATGCCGCTGCCAACCTCGCCGGCGTAGCGCAGATCCTTGCCCTCGTACACGGCAAGAATCAACGAGCCGATATCCGAATGGGTGCCCTTGCCGGGCTCATAACCGACCACGATTGCTTCCTGCTCGCGGCGGATCTTGATCTTCAGCCACGAGCGCGAACGCTTGCCGGGCTCATAGCGGCTCGTCCGAAGCTTGGCGACGACGCCCTCGAGGCCCTGCTTGCGGACGATCTCGAAGAACTCCTTGCCGCCGTCAAAGTGCGTCCCGTAACGAACGAGCTCGTGTTCGCGCAACACGCTCCGAAGCAGCTTCTTGCGGTCCTCGATGGGCACGTCGAGGAGCGATCGGCCATCGTGGTAGATGAGGTCGAAGGCGTAATAGACGATCGGAGCGATGAAGTCCGGCTTCTTGCCCCTGCCGTTGCCGCTGCCGTTGGCCTTCCCATCGGCCTTCTCAGGCTCGACACCGCGGGGTCCAAAGCGCCCCATCCCGGCGCGGTCCTGTAGCAGGCTGAACTGCGGCACTCCCTGCTCATCGAGCGCCACGACCTCGCCGTCGACGATCGCCGTCTCCGCCCTTATCCAGGTCGGTCGGGCCGAGGCCAGATCGGGGAAATACCGCGCGGCGTCCTGCTTGTTGCGCGTCCAGAGCTTGATGCGCGGCCCGTCGATGACCGCCTCGATCCGGTAGCCGTCCAGCTTCAGCTCGAATAGCCAGTCGTCATCATCGAATGGCCGATCGACCGGAGTCGCTGCCATCGGCGCCACGAAGTCGGGCAGAGGGGCTTTCCGAGCGCCGTGGAGGTCGATCTCCGCCTCTTCGGCCGGTGCGCGGCTGTCCCACACGGCGTCAGCGCCGGCGAGGACCTCGTCGTTGGTTCGACCCGTCTTCACCGAGCGCGGATGATCGTCGACATCCCAGTTGGGATCGGCCGCCTCGTCGCGCTTGTGAATGAGCAGCCAGTCGTCGGGACCTGATTTGGCGGAGTGAGTCTTGACCAGCGTGAATCGGCCACGCAGCTTCTCTCCGTCCAGACGGAACTTGAGCTCGCCCTTGGCGACCGCCTTGCCCGGGTCGTCGGTTTCCTCCGGCTCCCACGTACCCCAGTCCCACACGATCACGTCACCCCCGCCGTACTCGCCCTTGGGGATCACGCCCTCGAAGTCGAAGTAGGAGAGGGGATGGTCCTCGACGTGAACGGCCATCCGGCGCTCGGCTGGGTTGAGCGACGGGCCGCGCGGCACGGCCCAGCTCATCAGGACGCCGTCGATCTCCAGCCGAAAGTCGTAGTGCAGCCGCGTCGCCCGGTGGCGTTGAACGACGAAACGACGGCCTTCCTTAGGCGGCCCGGACGGCCTTTCCTCGCCCGAAGGCTCAGGTGTTCGGCCGAAGTCCCGCTTGCGACGGTAGGTAGCGAGGGACATGCGCCATCAGGTTATGCCCGCGCCGACTGGAAGGCAGAGCGGAAGCTAGACCCCGGCTTTCTCGACGGGCCAGGCGAACGTGATCAAGAGCGCGCAGTCGGTCGTCGCGCGCACGATCCATGGACTGCCGGAGTCGACAACGGCGAGCTGGCCCATTTCGAGCTGGCTCCGCTCGTCGCCTACCTCGAGCTCGGCTGTTCCTTCGATCACCTGCACGCTTGCCCGGGCGCCGCCGTCCTGATCATCGAGAGTGGCCCCTTCATGGAGCACGCTCAGCAGCGCGCGGAAGTCGACATCCTTGGCCAGTGTGCGCGAGTTCTTATCGTTGTCGACCCATTCGGCTTCGTTGCGCAGCGACTCGATCTCGTCAGCCAGCGAGAAGACGAGCAGCGGCTCCATCAGCGTTCGCGGCTCGCGTTCCGTCGTGCCGCTCGTGCTGCCGTAAGCCCCTCCACTCATGTGGACCTCCTGGCTCAGATCTCGGCTGGCTTCGGCGCCGGCTCGGGATAAGTCAGGTCACCCTCGTCTGCCACCTCGTCGCCGAGGTTGGCCGGATTGCGGCCCACCCGAATTCCCACGGGAGCATCCTCGGCTGCGGGATCGCCCGGCTGTCCGCCGCCGCCGAGTTGCGGTTCATCGCCTGAGTCGCCGGTCGGCGGCGTGGGCGGTTGCCATCTCTCGTCCGAATTGTTCATGTGCGCAGCATGGCGGGAAGCGTGTTGCCCGCTGTCTGGACGCACTGCCGTTTGACTTTCAGTCCTCTTTCAGCCTTAAGCCTGGCCCGCGAGCTCGTCGGACTCGACACCCGGTGGGTTCGGACTTAACGGCACGGTCGACTCGCGCGCCTGGAGCCGCTCGACGACGACGAGAAGGGCGGCGACCAGCGGGACCGAGATCAGCGCTCCTGGGATGCCGGCGATCGCGGCGCCCCCGAGGATGCTGACGAAGACCAGGAACGGCGGGACCCCGATTGCGTTGTGCATGACCAAGGGCACGAGGACGTTGCCCTCGATGATCTGGATGATCACGTAGACGACGGCGACGAGGATGACGATTTCGATCCGCCCGGTGAGTGCCGCGACAATCAGCGCCGGCACGGCGCCAAGCGCTGGCCCGATCAATGGAATGGCCTCGGCGAGGGCCGCGATCAGCCCAAGCAACAGGGCACCCTCAAGACCGATCAGGAAATAGGCGACCGTGGTCGCGACGCCGACCGATCCCATCAGGATCAGTTGGGCGCGCACCCATGCGCCCAGTTGCAGCTCGATCTGGTTCCATGCGTCGCGCGCGCCCGCTCGATTGTCCGCGGGCAACAGGTTGAGCGTGAAGCGCTGGAGGCGCGCGCGTTCGGTCAGCCAGAAGTACACCAACGCCAGCAGCGCGATCAGGCTGATGACGATCTCGGCGAAGGTAAGGCCGAGGGCGATCAGTTGGTCGGGCTCGGGCGCCTGCGCCGCCGAAGGCACGAGAACGCGCCGCGCCGTGTCGATCAGTCCGACGAGACTCACCGAGACCGCCCGCGGCTCAACGGTTCGCGCCCAATCCCTCGCGTCGTTCAAGAGCGGCGTGATACGGGCACCGAACTCGCCGAGCTGTGTGATGGCGCCCGGCACCACCAACAGCAGGAGAACGGCTACAGCCGCGAAGAACCCGACGTAGACGAGTAGCAGCGTCGCGCCGCGCCCGAGCCCACTGCGCGAGCGCACGCGATCGATGAGCGGCTCCAGCCCGGAAGCGAGGAGGATCGCGATGAACACCAGGACAGCCACGCGCGCGCCGACGAGCGTCACGTACAGGACCGCGACCGCCAGTGCGACGCCGAACGCCAACCCGATGCCGCGGACGAACCATTTCCAGGCTTCACCGCGCACTATCTGGTCCCTCCGCCGGGCGCGCAGCTAATCCGCGGACTGCAATAACCATTTCAATTTGCAACCCTTTCTATAGATCGCGGCTGGGCAAGGAGCTTATGCCCCGGGCGTAGTCTGGTGGGGCATCTCGGGTGGTCATTAGGAGGGACAGTTGAATAGTCAACCCCTGGTTCTCGTTGCCGATGACGAGCCGCGTATCACCAAGTTGGTGGCGCTGACGTTGCACGACGAGGGTTTCCGCGTCGTCACCGCGTCCAGTGGTGAGGAAGCACTCAAGAAGGCGGAGGAAGTCCGCCCGGACATCGTCCTGCTCGACATCGTCATGCCGGACCTCGACGGCATCGAGGTCATGCGCCAGCTCCGTGAATGGCGCCCGGTCCCGGTCATCCTGCTGACGGCCAAGGGGTCGACCAGCGACAAGGCCAAAGGACTCGACCTTGGCGCGGACGACTACATCGCCAAGCCGTTCCATCCGGACGAGCTCGCCGCGCGCGTTCGCGCCGTGCTCCGGCGCGCGAGTGGGGTCGCGCCTGGCACGGGGATCCTGGCGTTCGACGACATCGAGATCGACCTCGAGCGCCGCCTGCTGAAGAAGGGCGGTGATCTCGTCTCGCTCAGTCGAACCGAGTGGCTGCTGCTTCAGCACCTGGCCGCGCATGCCGGCAAGGTCGTCCTGCACACGGAGCTCCTGACCAAGGTCTGGGGCCCGGAATACCGCGACGATCTCCAGTACCTGCGCGTCTGGATCAGCCGAGTTCGACGAAAGCTCGGCGCCCTGCCGGGCGAGGCCGGACCGATCAAGACGTTCCAGGGGATCGGCTACGTCCTCGACGTGGAAGGCAATCTCGGCGATTCGAGCACCAGCCACGCCAGCTCGACCGCCTCGACGGCGAACGCCCCCACCGAGAGCACGCCGCCAGCCGCCAGCCCGGCGACCGAGGCCAGCGCCCAAAGCAACTGACAGGCCGCAGGCTCCGCCGAGCCGGCGTTGGAAACTCGCGGTTCGACTGCCCAGAACAATGCCCACGCGTGAGGTGTGCGCCGTGGGTTACTTAACCGCCACGCAGTGGCCGGACGCGCTCTCCATCGCGCACGATCGCCACGCACTGACCGATATCGTGGCCGCCGTGCGCCACCATCCGCACATTTGGCCGCTGTTTGGCTGATACGTGCGCTGAGCGCCGCAAATTCAGCTACTGCGTGGCGGACTCGTCGTCGCGGCCAAGCAGCGTGGCAGCCATCGCCGCTGCCGGCGCGAGGGCCAATAGGACGAGCAGGCGGTTCGCGCCGGTCATGAACAGGCCCACGCCCAGGCCAAGCGAGAAGCTGGTGCCGATCACAAGGCCCTGATTCGGGACGCGCTCGAGCGCGCGTTGAGTGTCTCGCGCCGCTGTCTGGGCGCCTGCGACGGCCTCCGGCCATCGCTCCGCCGCGCGTTCGGCGGTCGAGCGCACCATGTCGGCGGCGTCCTGCGCGCCGGCGAGGACCCCGACCTGTCCCTGTCGCGCGCCGTTACGCTCCGCGGTCGCGGTTCCTGCCTTTGTAACTTCGCTCTTTGCCTCAGCCATCGCTGCATACCTCCATCCATGCTCAATCGTGACGTGGAGGATGGTCTACGTCCAGCCGTCGCGGACGCTCGGGCGCGCGACTCGTGCTTCTTACAGCCTTCTTACAGGACATTTCCTCCGCAGTCGGCCTTCGGCCGCTGCTGCGCGCGAAGCGGTCGGCTCCCGGCGAATGCCGGGGTCCGACCGTCGCTTGCTAGGGAGGCGCCGGCGTATCGGGCGGCGGCTCTGTCGGGGTTGGCGGGGGCTCCTCGGTGGGCGGCGCCGTCGGCTTGGGCGTCTTGGGCGGTTTGGGAGTGTCGCCAGGATTGGGTGTCCCATCGGGCGGGCTCGGCGGCAGCGTCTCCCCGGTCGGCGGCGGTTTCGGTGTGGGCGCGCTCAGGCAGTCGATCGGCGCGATGAAGCCACCCCAGTCCTGCCTGCCGAACAGGTGCGCGGTGCTGGAGCCGTACGGGCCACGCTGGCCAGCGCCACGGCGGGCGCGATCCATCCAATTCGTGTCAGCCTCCAGCCATCGCTCGGGCCGGCCCTCTTCGACCTGCGTCAAGTCAACGAACCAGCTGCCGCACATTCGACGGTAGAGCAGGCCGGGGGGATCGACCTGGCGGTCGCCGCCGGGCTGAGTGCCCTCGATGAAGTACTCGAGGCGTGTCTCGCGAGTCCACTGGCCGGGCGCGCCGCCCGACCACAGGTCGATGGTCGACGAGACCACGCCTGACGGCGGCGCCGGGAATGACGCCATCGGCCAGTCCTTGCTGTAGTCGCGCAGGAAGGCCGACCAAACGCGACCAGGTCCGTCGGCAGCGATGATCGACACGTCACCACCCTGGGGCGGACTGTCGTCGCTGTTACCCATCCAGACCGAAGCGACGATGATCGGCAGGTTGGGGTCCTGCTGCACGGGCAGGTAGCCGTAGGCCGACAGGTCGCGCAGCTTGTCGGAGGTGCCAGTCTTGGCCGCGGCCGGTCGCCGGGCGCTCCCCGGCACGAGCGGGTCCTCGATGCCGTTAATGATCTGGAGCCGCGGACCGAAAATGTTGTTGACCAGTGGGTCCGTGCTGTCCTTCAGGATGTCCGTCATCAGCCACGAGGCCTGCTGGCTGATCACCTGGCGCGGCGCGTTCTGGCCCGTGCTCGGGACGATGTTGCCGTCGCTGTCCGTGATCTGGAGGATCGTCCGTGGCTCGACGAGCACGCCGTTGTTGGCGAGTGCGCCGTACGCAGCGGTGAGCTCGACCATGTTCGTCTCGGCTGTGCCGATGGCGCCCGCCAGTCCGGCCTGGAGCAGGTGCCGATATGGGAATGAGATGTTCAGAGTGGAAGCCAGCGTCGCTACAGTCTCCACGCCGATCCGATCGAGGGCACGGATGGCCGGGATATTGAGCGAGTAGGTCAGCGCATCGCGCATCAGGACCGGGCCACGCTCCTTCTTGTCGGCGTCGCGTGGGAACCAGTCCCGGGCGAACTCGGTCGTGACGTCGAGAAGCAGCGTGCCCGGGGTCACGGTTCCGGCATCGAACCCGGCCGCGTAGACGAGCGGCTTCCAGGCCGATCCCGACTGCCGATAGCTGCGACCGGCGACGTCGAACTTGGGATCGAGCTGCGGCGACCAGAGATCGTCGCGGTAGTAGCCAGCGCTGCCCACGTAGGCGAGGATGTCTCCGGTCCGCGCGTCGATTGCGACGAGGGCGCCGTTGTGGATGTCCATGCCATGGAGGGCCTGGATCCATCTGCGATCCGCTTCGAGGCCCTGGTCCTCGATCTGCTGGTCGAGCTGCGCCTGGGACATGTTGGTGAGCACGGTGCCAGCGGTGATGTAGCGCTCGGCGAGACCCTGGCCATGCATGTCGAGCGTGGTGATGATCTTGTAGCCACCACGCTCGGCCGGGGCACGGTCGGCGAGCAGGCGGTCCAGCTGCCCCTTCATGAACCACACGAAGTGCGGCGCCTTGAAGACGATCGGTATTTGTTCTGCGAGCACGATCGGCTCATTGAGGGCCTGGTCGAGCTGGGCCGTCGTCAGCCGGATGAAATGGCCACGGCCTTCCTCGAGCGAGCGAAGGATGAAGTTGCGCCGCTCAACGGGCGGCGGGAGCGGCTCGCCGTTCTTCGACTCGGTGGGCACCACCAGGTTGCCGAAAATGTCCGGCTCGGCCCATTTGAAGAGGTCGTATGCATCGGGAGCCTGGGGCATGCCTGCCAGCAATGCGGCCTGGGCGGGCGTGAGCAGCTTCAGGTCGTTAATGCCGAAGTAGACCTCGGAAGCGGCCGCGATCCCGTAGGCGTGGTGGCCGTAGTAGATCTGGTTGAGGTAGGCGGTGAGGATGCGTTCCTTGCCCTCGTCACCCGGGTTGGCGCGGGTCAGGTTGCGCGCCTGGAGGATCTCCTTGATCTTGCGCACCCATTGGTCGCCCTCTACCACTTCTTCTGGAAGGAGCCGCGCGCGCACGAGCTGCTGTGTGATCGTGGAGGCGCCACGTTCGCGCGCGCCGGTGACGTTCTCCAGGATCGCGACAGCGATCGCGTTGGGGTCGTAGCCCTCGTTGTCCCAGAACGTCCTGTCTTCGACCGCGATCGTTGCATCGACGAGGACTTTCGGGATGGCATCGAAGTCGACCACGCGCCGTCGCTCGACCTGGAAACGTGCCAGCTCGATGGTCCCCGTGCGGTCGTAAACCACCGAAGGCTCGGCGAAGTCGAGCTCCTCGAAGCCTGCGACGCTGGGGAGCTCAGCCTCCATCCGGTCGAGGAACGCAAGCGCGGTCGCCGTCCCGGCCAGCGCCACGACGCCGCCGAGCATGAGGAAGCCGACGAGCGAAAGGAAGATCGTGCTGACGTACAGGCCGATCCGGCTGCGCTTCTTTGGGCGCGCGCGGACACGCGCCAGCGCCAGCCGACCCAGGTTGGAACTGCGCTGCTTGTGGCCGTTTTTCGGCCGCGATCGCGCCTGTTGTCCTCGATACACCTGCGCAGATTGTCAGTCAGGCGGCTGTGAGATGCACATCACCCGCTAGGGACGGTGGAGGTGACCCGACCCGTGACGCGCACCTTGGGATGCCATTGCATCGCGAGCGTTTCGCGCTGCGGCTATCCATGCAAGCGATTTGGCCTGACCATTCCCATTGCCGTGCACTCGCGGCAACCCGGTCGCGCCGCGCAGCTCCGTCGCCCACGACATCCTTGCAGCCCGTCGAGGTTCAATGAGCGAACCAAATCCGCCGGTCCAACCGGCGCCGCCCGTCCCCCAGACCCCGGCGGTCCAGGCACGCATCGGCCACACCGCTCAACTCGCCCAGTCGGCAGTTGTTACCCCTCCTCATCACCGCTCCTGGCGCGAACGCCTCTTTCGCCGCGGCCCGGAGAGAGGCACCCGCTGGGCGATTGGGCTGGAAAGAGTCAGCAAGAAGTTCGGCGACGTCGTCGGCGTCGAGGACGTCTCGTTCGCAGTGCCCGAGGGCGCGATCGTTGGGGTCATAGGCCCAAGTGGGGCCGGCAAGACGACCACCATCCGGCTGATGACCGGAGCCCTCCGGCCAGACGTTGGCCTGGTGCGTGTCCTGGGCGACGATCCGCGCAGGTTCAGCCGCCGCACTCGCGAAAAGATCGGCTACATGCCCCAGCTCTTCGTTCTGTACCCGGACCTGACCGTCCGCGAGAACGTCGAGTTCATGGCGGCCCTGTTCGGCATCCCACCGTGGCGCCGCGGCCGGCGCTTGGCAGAGGTGCTTGACCTGGTGGACCTGACCCAAGCACGGGATCGGCGGGCATCCGCGTTGTCGGGGGGCATGCAGCGGCGGCTGGAGCTCGCCTGCGCGCTCGTACACCAGCCGCGCCTCCTTGTGCTCGACGAGCCGACGGCCGGCATCGACCCACTCCTGAGGAAGCGGATCTGGCAGGAGCTCGACCGCCTCAGCAAATCCGGCGTGACCGTGATCGTGACCACGCAGTACGTCAGCGAAGCGGAGTATTGCGACTCGGTCGTGCTCATCTCGGAGGGCAACCTGGTCGCGTTCGCCACGCCGCAGGATCTGCGCAAGCAGGCGCTGGGGGGCGAGGTCATCGAGGTCGTCACAAGCGCGCCATTCGACGCGAGTGCGCTGCCGCCCATCGAAGGCGTGGTCTCGGTCCGCCAACAGGGCCCCAACGATCTGCTGTTCGTCGCGACGGACGCGGGTGCCGCAACGCCGCGCGTGAACGACGCGATAGAACGAGCGGGCGGGGCCGTGGATAGCAGCCGCGAGTACAGGCCCACGTTTGACGAGGTGTTCTCCGTGCTTGTCACTGCCCACGCCCAACGCGGACGCGGCGAGGCCGGTCAACCCGGCCCGGGCCTCATGCCGCACCAGTTGGCGCGGCCGCGATGAGGGAGCTGCTCGTCGGACCGTTCAAGTCTTTTATCCGCGTGTCGGCTCAGGTGCGCAAGGAGCTGGTACAGGTGCGCCGCCGCCCCGGCGCGTTCTTCAGCCTCGTCCTCGGCCCGTTCCTGATCATGGCCGTCTTCGGCCTTGGCTACACGGGTGTCCATCGGCCGCTCGAGACCGTGATCGTCGTGCCCGACGACCTGAATCTGCCGCGCGACACAGCGTTCTACTCCACGATCGTCGGCCCGGCCGTGCACGTGCGCGAGGTGACGACAAACGCGGGTCCGGCGCGCGATGCTCTTGCGGCCAACGTGCTCGACCTGGTGCTCGTCGCTCCAGCAGATGCGGCCCAAACCTTCCGGTCTGGCCGGCAGGCGCGCATCCAGATCTACCTCAATGAGGTGGACCCAGTCGCCACCGCCTACGCCGACTTCCTGGCCAGCGTTGTGTCGCAGCGTGTCAACCAGGAAATCATCAAACAGGCGGTGATCAGTGGCCAGACCTACGCAGTGCCCGCGACGGGTGGACAGGTTTTCCAGATCCCGCCTGAGATCGTGGCCCAGCCCACCGTGGCCGAGGTCATCAACATCGCGCCGAGCACTCCTACCGTCGTGTCGTTCGCGGCACCGGCGGCGTTCGCACTGATGCTCCAGCACATGGCCGTCACCCTGACCGCGCTGTCGTTCGTGCGCGAGCGCCTGTCCGGGACGATGGAGCTCTTCCGCGTGTCGCCGATCAACTCGCTCGAGCTCGTCCTCGGCAAGTACCTGGGGCTTGGTCTCGTCTCCGCGGTGATCGCGATCATCACCAGCCTGCTGCTGGTGTTCGGCCTGGGAGTGCCTCTTCTTGGCAGTCCCTGGCTGGTGGCCGCCGTCATCGCACTCGTCGTCTTTGCCAGTCTGGGCATCGGCCTGCTGATCTCCGTCGTCGCCGATTCCGAGCGCCAGGCGGTTCAGTTGGCGTTATTGCTGCTGCTTGCCTCGGTCTTCTTCAGTGGCTTCGTGCTGCCTATCAACGAATTCCGGGAAGGGGTCCAGTACCTGTCTTACTCTCTGCCCGTGACTCATGGAATTCGGCTGCTCCAGGACCTCATGTTGCGTGGCGACACGACGGCCTGGTGGGAGATGACCGCGCTGGCGGCGATTGGCCTGGTGCTGCTCGTGCTGACCGTTCTTGCGCTGCGCCGGACCCTGCGCAGTGCCTGAGTCGGAAACGACGAAGCTGGTCCTGCCGGCCGCGCAGGAGATCGCACTCCGCCGGCAGAAGAGACGCGGCCGCCGTATCCAGCTTCTCGGCGGCGCGCTCATCGGCTACGGCCTGATAGGGATCGCGATCTTCGTCGTCGTGGCGACCGCGGTGAATCGCCCGCTCGAGCGCATCCAGGAGCTGACGGAATCTGTCGAGCAGCAGCGTGCCGCCCTGGTCGATTCGATGGAGCAGGGTGAAACGACAATCCGCCAGATGGCGCGCGGAGTCCGTCGCATGGACGTCAGCCTGGCCGACGCCCACATCGCCACCGACCGCTCGTCGGGCATCGCGCTGGGCGTGGCCACGAGCATGTACCAACTGCGGGACGCCATGAGCCTGACGATCCCGATCCTCGGCGGCCAGCCACTGATCGGCCTGGCCACAGGGTTCGACCAGGCGGGCGGCCAGCTCCAGTTGCTGTCACAGGACCTGGCCACGATCGGCGAATCGCTGGACACGAACCGCGGCGACGTCGTACTGACCGCCGACAACCTGGAGGAGCTGGCGGACACGATCGCGACGCTGACTGAATCAGTCCAGACAGGCCCCACGGTGGGCATCTCCGAGGAATCGCTCGACTCGTTCCGCCTGGCGATCTTCGCTGTCGCCGGCTGGCTGCTGCTTTTCGCGGTCGGATGCGCGCTGGTCGGGCTCTACCTGGTGGTGATCGGACGGCGCGAGGGCCGGGAGCTGGTCGTCAGCTAGGCCCGCCAGCCCGCCTCGAGACCAGGTTCGAGCATTCGCGATTCCCCCACATGAGTTACGTAGTGCGACGATGTCGCGCGTGAAGGCGTCCGAGCTACTGCCCGCGAACGACCCGGTCCTGTCCAATCCCGGGCTTGACCTGGAGGAACTGACCGACCACTGGAAGGCGTACGGCGCGCGGTGGCCGATGACCGCCGAGCAGATGACCGGCGCCGATCGCCGAGCGCAGCGACTCGGTGTGCCCAGCCGCGATCTGATGGAGCACGCGGGCGCGGCGGTCGCGGCGGCCGTCAGGGCGGTGCTCAACTCCACGGATCGCCCTTCGTCGGGGCGTGTGCTGATCCTCGCTGGCCCCGGCAACAACGGCGGCGACGCTTTCGTGGCCGCGCGCCGTCTGGCGGAGCACGGGGTGGAGTCTGTCGTGATGCTCGTCGCCAGCGATCGACAACCAGGTACCCCCGACGCTCTCGCGAACTGGGATGCCCTCGAGGGCATCGCGGCCGTGGAGCGCGTTCAGGCCGCGTCCGGGCACGACGTTGCGCTCTTTCTCAACGGCATTGAGCGCGCGGCGCTCGTCGTCGACGGGCTGCTCGGCACGGGTGTGCGTGGCCGATTGCGGGAACCCATCACCCAGGCGGTCGACATCTGCATCGGGGCGCGACGCGCGGGCGTCCCGGTCCTGGCGATCGACACGCCAACCGCGCTCGACCTCTCGTCCGGCGCGCCGTCGCAGCCCAACGTTCGGGCCAACCTGACTGTCACGTTCCATCGCCCGAAACACGGCCTCCTCACTCGTACCGGTCGGGCGCTCGCCGGTCGCGTGCTGGTGGCTCCGATCGGCATCCCAGCCGAGGCCGACGTTGGCTGAAGGCGGCCAGCCGCGCCGCCCGGTGCGCGACCGGGAGGTCGTGATCGCCGCGGTGCTCGTCGTCGCGCTGGTGCTCGCCGTGGCCTGGTTGACGGGGTTCATCCCGGCGCTCGACAGCGCGATCGGGCTCGCGCCCCTCGTCATCGTCGGGCTGATCGTTGGGACGGTCTTCGTCCTCGCTCGAGCCCTGTACCCACGCCGCGGGGTCTAAGTCGTCTCCTCGCCTCGCGCGAAAATGTCGAACTTGCGCTCCTCGCCGCGCAGCAATCGGCTGATGTTGTCGTGATGAGCGATCCAAACGATGCCTGCGCCGACGACACCGAAAACCACCGCGGGCCACTCGTTCCAGCCGGCAAGGACGAATAGCCCGAGGATCACCGCGCCGGCCGCGGTGCCGAGCAACGAGCCGAGCGAGACGTAGCGCGTCAACCAGATCGTGCCGAAGAAGAAGGGGGCCGCGAGCAGGACCGTGAGCGGCTGGATAATCAGCGTGGCGCCAATGCCGGTCGCCACACCGCGCCCGCCATGGAACCGCAGGAACACCGACCGCCACGCGCCTAGCACTGCGGCGATCCCAGTCAGGGCAACGCCGAGTGGCGAGGCTCCCAGGAAGATCGCGCCAGCGACCGGCGCGGCGCCTTTCACCACGTCCAGCGCAGCCACGAGCACGGCACGGCGGGCGCCCATGGCCCGAAGAGCGTTCGTGCCGCCGGTGCGTCCGCTGCCAACAGTGCGCGGGTCGCGCGCGCCGGTGAGCCGGGCAACGATGACCCCCATCGGCAGCGAACCTGCGACATAGCTGAGCGCGATGACCAGGGCCTCGAGCAGTGGCTGTGGCATTCGACCCCGCTCCGTCCCGTGTTATAGGCGCCATCCGCCCCCGACGGCAACTCTGGGGCAGTGTAGCCACGAGCGTGCCTCGGATTGCAGCCTCCGGGACCCCCGCGTACCATCTGGCGCGATGATCCCAGCGTCCCTTGTCGGCCGTTCGTGCGCCCATGCGCACCGCACGGCCACACGCACAGAAAGCTGACCAGCCAGTGGCCGTCGGCTCCTCCAACAGCTTCGACCTGATCGTCCTCGGCGGCGGCACCGGTGGCTACTCGGCCGCCTTCCGTGCCGGACAACTGGGGCTGAAGGTCGCCCTTGTCGACGAGCGTCCCAAGCTTGGCGGGACATGTCTCCACATCGGCTGCATCCCGACGAAGGCGATGCTCGAGTCGGCCGAGCTGTACGAGCGCATCCAGCACGGCGCGGCAGACATGGGAATCAACGTCCAGGGCGTGACCTACGACTACGCCGTTGCGGCGAAACGACGCGGCCAGATCGTGGACAGGCTGGCCAAGGGTCTCGACTCGCTGGTCAAGAAGAACAAGGTCGAGCACATCCGCGGCCGGGGCACGCTCCAGGGCGGCAAGAAGGTCCGCGTGGAGACCCTGAACGAGGAAGGCAAGGCCGATGGCGAGCGGGTGCTGGACGCGAACGACGTCGTCCTGGCCAGTGGTTCGCGCGTTAAGTCCCTGCCCGGCCTGGAGCCGGACGGGTCAAAGATCATCACCAGTGACGAGGCCACGACCGGCGACACGCTACCAGCGAGCATCGTCGTGGTGGGCGGCGGCGCGGTCGGTGTGGAGTTCGCCAGCTTCTACCACGACGCGGGTGTCGAGGTGACGCTGCTGGAGTACCTGCCGCGGCTGACGCCGCTCGAGGATGCGGACGTCTCCAAGGAGCTCGAACGCTCATTCAAGCGGCGCGGAATGAAGGTCATGACCAACGCACGGTTCGACTCGGGTGCGGTGTCGGTGGACGAATCGGGCGTGTGCCTCATGGTCGGCCCGGATGGAGAGGAACCCAAAGAGCTCCGCGCGGAACAGATGCTGGTGGCCACCGGCCGCGCCCCGAACACTGAGAACGTCGGGCTCGAATCAACCCGCGCGAAGGTCGAGAAGGGCTACGTGGCGGTCGACGCACGGATGCGCACCGGCGAGCCCCATCTCTACGCCTGTGGCGACGTGATCGGAGGGTTGCTGCTGGCGCACGTGGCCGCGCACGAGGGGATCGCTGCTGTCCATGCGATCGCAGGAGCCGAGGCCGAGAAGGTCGACTACCTCACGATGCCGCGCGCGACCTACTCACGGCCGCAGATCGCCTCGATCGGCCGGAGCGAGGAGGAGTGTGCGCGCGACGGAATCGAGATCCGCACCGGCAAGTTCCCCTTCCAGGCATCGGGCAAGGCCCTCATCCGGGGCGAGTACGAGGGCTTCGTGAAGGTCATCGCCGACGCCAAGACGGACGAGCTGCTGGGCGTGCACATGATCGGAGCGCAGGTGACCGACCTGATCAGCGAGGCCAGTGCCGCGATGCTGCTCGAGGCGACCGCGTGGGAGGTCGGCAACGCCGTGCACCCACACCCGACCCTGTCGGAGGCGATCGGCGAGGCGGCCCTCGCGGTCGACGGCAAGTCCATCAACTTCTAGGCTAGGAGCGAGATGGCTACAGGGACACCCACGAAGGCGGACTCGCCGACCAAGGCCAGTGGCGGCGCCTTTGGGGCGGACCTCGGCCTGTCGCGCGACGACCTGGTCGAGATGTACAAGCTGATGGCCATCACCCGGGCCGTGGACGAGCGCATGTGGATCCTTAACCGAGCGGGCAAGATCCCGTTCGTCATCAGCGGCCAGGGCCACGAGGGAGCGCAGGTCGGAATCGCCTATCCGCTGCGCAAGGGCCACGACTGGATGGTTCCCTACTACCGGTCCGTGGCGTCGCTCATCACCTTCGGCATGAGCCCGCGCGAGATCATGCTGGCCCAATTCGCGCGCGGCGTGGACCCGTCCTCGGGCGGCCGCCAGATGCCCGGACACTACGGGATCAAGGATCGCAACATCCTGTCCGTCTCCTCACCGGTGGCGACGCAGCTGCTACACGCAACAGGCATCGCCTGGGCGGCCAAGCTGCGCAAGACCGAGCAGGTCGTGATCACGTACATCGGCGAGGGTTCCTCGAACCAGGGCGACTTTCACGAGGGCCTGAACTTCGCCGGCATTCACAAGCTGCCGGTGGTCTACGTGGTCGAGAACAACGGTTACGCGATTTCGGTGCCGATGGCACTCCAGTCAGCGGTCGAGGACATCGCGGTACGCGGCGCCGGCTACGCCATGCCCGGCGTCATCGTGGACGGCTCGGACGTGTTGGCCTGCTACCGCGCCGGCCGCGACGCGATTGATCGCGCGCGCTCGGGCGAAGGGCCGACCCTGATCGAGGCAAAGGTCTCCCGACTGACCGCCCACTCGTCGGACGACCAGCAGACCAAGTACCGAACCGCGGAGGAGCTTGAGTCCGAGAAGGGGAAGGACCCGCTGCCGCTGTTCCGCGACGAGCTCCGCGCGGCTGGGATGCTCGACGAAGAGGGCGAGGCCGCGATCCTGGCGGAGTCGCGCAAGGTTGTCGAAGACGCTACCGACTGGGCCGAGTCACAGCCAGACCCGGATCCGGCCACTGCCCAACGCCACGTGTATGCGGACGAGCCACCGGCGCGGATGGACGACCCGCTGTGGAGCGGCAGCCGGTTCATCGGTGACGGTGGGCCCTTTGGCGTCCTCGGCGAGGAGAAGTAGCCGTGGCCGTCATGACGTACATCGAATCAATTCGCGACACGCTGGCGCAGGAAATGCGCCGGGACGATGCGATCGTCGTGCTCGGCGAGGACGTCGGCAAGAAGGGCGGCGTCTTCCTCGCCACGGACGGGCTGTACGACGAGTTCGGCGGCGACCGCGTGCTGGACACGCCGCTTTCGGAGTCGATGATCGTGGGGGTCTCGATAGGCGCCGCGGTGGCCGGCATGCGGCCCGTGCCCGAGATCCAGTTCGCGGACTTCATCTTCCCTGCGTTCAACCAGATCCTGTCCGAGGCGGCGCGCATGCGCTACCGCTCCAACGGCGCGTTCTCGGTGCCCATGACGCTCCGCTCGCCGTACGGCGGCGGTGTCCACGGCGCGCTGTACCACAGCCAGTCGGTCGAGGCGTTCTTCTCCCATATCCCCGGCCTCAAAGTGGTCATCCCGTCGACGCCGTACGACGCGCGCGGGCTGCTCCGCTCGTCTATCCGTGACGACGACCCGGTGCTCTTCTTCGAGCACAAGAAGATGTACCGCTCGGTGCGTGGCGAAGTCCCCGACAACGAGTACACGGTGCCGCTCGGCTCGGCCAAGGTGACACGTGAGGGGAGCGACGTGACGGTCATCGGCTACGGGCTGATGGCGCACTACGCGCTCGAGGCCGCGGACCTGCTCGAAGGCGAGGGCGTCAGTGTCGAGGTCGTCGACCTGCGCACGCTACGTCCGCTGGACGGCGAGACGGTCCTGGCGAGCGTCCGCAAAACGGGCAAGGCTGTGATCGTCTACGAGGACAACCGCTTCGGCGGCTTTGGCGCTGAGATCGCCGCCATCCTGGCCGAGGAGGCGTTCGACGATCTCGACGGCCCCATCGTCCGTGTTACCGGCCCCGATGTTCCGGGTGTGCCCTACAACCACGTCCTCGAGGACTGGTTCATGCCCAGCCCCGACCGAATCGCCGACGCAGTGAGGCGCCTCGCCGCCTACTGAGCGGCCGTCCGCCGGGCACGCGGCACCCGCGTGGCCATGTCTCGCCAGTGCTGCATCAACTGCGTCCCCGGAATCGGGGTAGTTACTCGTCCCGCGGCGGTGGCGGCGGTCCCGCATCGTCCTCCAGCGGCGGCGGTGGCGGCGGCGGCGGGTACGGCGGGTAGTCGGCGTC
>CAYZEJ010000025.1:0-21859 GCA_964477545.1 uncultured Anaerolineaceae bacterium
AGTCGCTCGACGAGATGAAGGAGCGCCTGCGCATGCGCGGCTTCCTGCCGCCCGACGACGGCTCCGAATCGGCCGACTACGACGCCGAGGATGGCCTCGACGCGCTGCCCATGGACGAGGACGAGTAGTCCCCATGGCTCACCGCATCGGCGGTCGCAAGCTCAGTCGCAAGACGGCTCCGCGCATGGCGCTGTACCGCAACCTGATCGTGTCCGTACTGCGCTATGAGCAGATCAAGACGACCGAGGCACGGGCCAAGGAAGTCCGCGGCCAGGTAGAGAAGGTCATCACGCTGGCCAAGGACGGCACTCTCGCGTCACGTCGACGCATCATCGCCCAGCTGCCAGACGAACCCCTCGTCATCGACAAGCTGATCAACGAGATCGCTCCCAAGTATGCAGACCGCAGCTCGGGCTACACGCGCATCATCAAGCTCGGCCTGCGCGCCGGCGATGCTGCGCCAATGGTTCAACTCGAGCTGGTCTAAAGGACAACGCCCGTCGTACAGACAGGCCCAGCCATAGGCGACCGAAAGGGAGCCGTAAGAAAGTCGGCCCGAGAGGGCGGCCCCGTTCGCTACAGCGCGCGGGTTGAATACGACGGAACTGACTTTGCCGGCTTCCAGTTGCAAAACGGAGCCAGGACTGTGCAGGGAGAACTGGAACGCGCTCTGACGCGACTCTCGGGCGAAGACCGAGTGAGGGTCGACGGTGCGGGACGGACGGACGCCGGAGTCCACGCTCGCGGGCAGGTGATCGCATTCACCTACAGCGGGCGCCTCGGGCGCGACGAGCTCGGAAGGGCCCTCGCTGCTCTGGTGCCAACCGACATCGGCCTGGGGCCGCTGCGCAAGGTCGATCGAGGCTTTCACCCGCGGTACCGGGCGAAGTGGCGCGAATACCGCTACTTCATCTGGAACGGGACACACAGTCCGCTGCGCGAGCGAGATGCCCTCGGCGTTCACGATCCTCTCGACGCCGCGGCCATGGCTGAGGCGGCACAGGTGCTCGTTGGACGTCACGACTTCTCCGCCTTCGGCGGAAAGGATCGACAGCCGGTCCGAACCCTTCACCGGGTCCGGGTGCGAAGGCAGGGCAGCATGATCACCATCGAGGTGGTCGGAGATGCGTTCCTGCGCCAGATGGTGCGCAGGATCGTGGCGGCGCTATTGCGCGTAGGCCACGGGACCGCATCCGCCGCAGAGGTTGCGGCGGGCCTGGAGTCCAAGCAGCCGGCTTTCGGCGGCGACACGGCTCCGGCACACGGATTGGTGCTCTGGCGAGTGCCGATGAACTACGAGGAACTTAAAAGAGAACGATGAGCAAGACATACAGCCCGCGAGCGAGTGAGATCGAGCGCAGCTGGTTCGTGGTCGATGCCGCGGGCCAGCGTCTCGGCACGCTCGCGTCGCGCATCGCTCTCGTTCTGGAGGGCAAGCACAAGCCTACGTACGCGACGCACATCGATACCGGCGATCACGTGATCGTGCTCAACGCGGCGCGCATCGACATCGGCCGCGGCAAGACCGAGCAGAAGCTGTACTCGCGCCACAGCGGCTATCCCGGCGGCCTGCGCCAGGAAACGCTCGGCGACCTGCTCGCGCGCAGGCCCGAAGAGGTCATCCGTCGCGCCGTGAAGGGCATGCTGCCGCGCAACAAGCTCGGCGTGCAGCAACTGCGCAAACTGAAGATCTATGCGGGCAGCGACCACCCGCACGAGGCGCAGATGCCCGAGCCTCTGCCCGCCGGACGCTCCAGCTCGACCGCGAGCGCCAGCGCCAGCTCCACCACCGGAGGATCCAACAGCTGATGGCGAATACAGCGTTCTTCTACGGCACCGGCCGGCGCAAGACCAGCATTGCGCGGGTTCGTCTTCTCGCCGGTGAGGGTGAGATCGTCGTCAACGGTCGCACGCTCGAGGAGCACTTCGGCGGCGCGATCGACCTGACCGAGATCACGATGCCCTTCAAGGTTACGAACACAGAGGGGCGCTACAACGCGATGATCAAAGTTGAGGGCGGTGGCCATCACGGTCAGGCAGGCGCCATTCGGCACGGCATTGCCCGAGCGCTGCTCCAGTCCGACCCGGATGGCTCACGCGTGCCATTGCGCCAGGCGGGCCTTCTGACGCGCGATCCGCGGATGAAGGAGCGCAAGAAGTACGGCCTCAAGCGGGCACGTAAGGCGCCGCAATACACCAAGCGCTGATCGGCGACTACCGGGAGAGCCCCGCGAGGGCATAGCCCATATCGATGGAAGACGTCTACGCGCGTTACCGGGAGGCGCTCCGGCTCGGTCACCAGGAAGCCGCCGAGGGCCGCTTTGCCGAGGCGTTGCGCCACTACGGATTCGCCGCAGAGCTCGCGAGTGACCGCGCGTTGCCGCACATCGCCGTTGGCGGCATGCACATGCGCCTGGGCCGGCCGAAGGAGGCCCTGGTCGCGTACGACCTGGCCCTCAAGGCAGAACCCGCCAGCCTCGACGCCCTGACCGGTCGCGCCGCTGCGCTGCTGGCCGCCGGTCGGCGTGATGAGTCTGCTCGGGTGCAGAGGCAGATCAGTGACCTGCGCCAGTCGGCGAACCCGTTTGGTGCGCCGGCAACGGACGCCGACACGACCACCATGTCTGCCGCGGACACGATGCACGCAGCGGGCGCAGAGGCGCTCCGATCGGGCAAGCACGACGCCGCAATCGACGCCTTCCTCGCCGAGAGCGCCGAGCATGCCTCGGCCGGCCGGCTCGACGCTGCACTCGACGCTGCTCTCCGCGCAGTGGCCATTGCTCCGGGCTCGGCGCGTATCCACCTCGAGCTGACGCGGCTGTACTTCCGGCGCGGGTGGGCGGACAAAGGCGTCGAGCGAGCGCTGTTGATCGATCGATTGTTGGCCCTCGATCCGGACCCCGTGGTCGCGGCCGAGCTGCGACAACTGGCCACCGAGAACGCATCGGCCGATGAGCGCCTCGCCGCCCTGGCCAACCGGCAAGGCTGACGGACGTACAATCGGCGCAATAATGGACCAGCTTCTGGAACTGGTCAGGGGCTTTGTCCAGCCTGTCGCGCTGCTGGACATCGCGATCACCGCGCTCCTGATTTATGGCCTGCTGAGCCTCATTCGCGGCACCCGGGCCGTTCGCCTTGTCATCGGCGTGACCGTGCTTTACGCGATCTACGTCGCCGCCCAGATCCTCGGACTGACGCTGCTCCAGCAGATCCTCCAGGCCGGCGCCGTGGTCGGCCTTCTCGCCCTGGTCGTCGTCTTCCAGCCCGAGCTGCGCCGCGCGCTGGAGCGGATCGGTCGAGTCGGCTCTCTGGGCTGGCTTCTCGCCCCCGGCACGCGCCGCGAATTCGAGCGTGTTTCGCGAGTCATTGCTCAGGCAGCGACCGGTCTGGGTGCCCAGAAGGTCGGCGCGCTGATAGTGATCGAGCGCGAAACCGGTCTCCAGGACTCAGCCGAAACGGGCGTACTGCTCGACGCCAAGCTGTCGCTCGAGCTGCTCGAGACCATCTTTGCGCCGCGCTCGCCGCTTCACGACGGTGCGGTGATCGTCCGCCATGACCGCATCGTTTCGGCGGCCGTCGTGTTGCCCCTTTCCGAGACATCCACCTACCGCGAACGCTTCGGTACACGCCACCGCGCGGCGCTCGGTATCACCGAGCAGACCGACGCGGTCACAGTCGTCGTCAGCGAGGAGACGGGCGCGGTCAGCCTGGTCGAGCGCGGCCGCATCGTGCGCAGCCTGGACGAAGAAAGACTGCGCCGCGGCCTGATGGAGCTTCTCGAGCACAACAGCCTCTCGGCCGCACGCATCCCCGCTCGCGCCAACGCGCTGCGCCGGACGCTGCCGCCTCTTCGTCGGCCCACCCGTCGCCGCCGCGCGCCCGACCCCGCGTCCGGCACCACGACTCCATCCTCCGCGGCCTCGTCCTCGGGCGCACCAGTTGCCCAGGCGGCGAGCGCCGCGAGCGGGGCCTCAACCACAGGCCGGGCCGAGTGAGGCGCGTAGCCGACTTCCTCCTCCGTAACTGGCCGCTGAAGATAGGGGCGATCCTGCTCGCCACCGTCCTGTACAGCGGCCTCGTCCTGGGCCAGAACGTCCGGACATGGACCGGAACGGTGCCGGTCGAGGAGCTCCGGCAACCAGCTGGATCCACATTGATCGCTGACCTCGCCCCGGTGACAGAAGTGCGCTACCGCGCGCCGCTCGACGTGGGCGTCGTATCGCCCAATTCCTTCTACGCGACAGTCGACCTGTCGGGCGTGGTCGCCACTGCCAGCGGACCACCAAGCGTCGTGCCGATCACGCTGATCGCGTTGGACAGCAGGATCCAGATCGTCGACTTCCAGCCCCAGCAGCTCGAGGTGCGGCTCGACCCCGTCACGAGCAAGACGCTGCCTGTCACCGTCGACGTCGGCGCTGTGCCCGAAGGCCTGAATCTCAGCCCGCCGCAGACGGAGCCATCCTCGGTCACGATCCGCGGCGCCAGCTCGCGCGTCGACCTCGTCACGTCAGTGGTGGCTCGCGTCTCGATCGATGCGAGCGCGCTCAACGTAGATCGCGAGGTCGACCTCGCGACCGTCGATGCGAGTGGCAACCAGGTGCCAAACGTCGAGATAGAGCCGCAGCGCGCGCGAGTGCGCATCGCCGTCGCGCGTGAGCTGGCCAACAGGACGCTGCCGGTCGTCCCCCAGATAACGGGCCAGCCGGCGCCCGGATACCGCATCTCCTCGGTCACGGTGGAGCCGCTCATGGTAACCGTCAGCGGCGAGGAGACGACCGTGACGCAGCTCGAAACGGCGCCGACCGAACCCATCGACATCAGCGGACGCGCGAGGGACATCGAAGCCACCGTTCGCTTCGCGTTGCCCGAGGGCGTCAGCGTGAGCGGCAGCGACATGGTGCGCGTGATCGTGACCATCGTCGAGGACACAGGCTCCCGGACGTTCTCGGTCGGGTTCCGTCTCGAGGGCTCCGGAACCGGATGCCAGTGCGCCTATGAGTACGACCAACAGGTGGTTAACGTCACCCTCGGTGGATCCGTTACGGCCCTCGGCGCCTTGGACCCGTTCTCGCTTGTTGCCATCGCGGACGTCAGCGGGTTGGGTCCGGGCAGCCACGTAGTGCCGCTCTCGGTGACTCCGCCAGACGGTATCGAGGTCCTCGATATCTCGCCGCTGGAGGTCACCGTCAACGCCGTCATAACGACCCCGCAGCCCGGTCCCACGTGACGCGACTCTTTGGCACGGACGGAATCCGCGGCGTAGCGAACGTCGACCTGACCCCAAGAATGGCCTATGACCTGGGACGCGCGACTGCATCGCGACTGGCCAATGGCCCGGGCGGCCACCTCCTGATTGGCCAGGACACTCGTCGATCGGGCGACATGTTCGTCGCGGCTGTCGGCGCTGGTGCGATGTCCATGGGCACGGACGTCCACCGCCTCGGTGTCTGCCCCACGCCGGCTCTCGCCTACGTCACGGCGGCCGGGCACTTTGGCGCCGGCCTGATGGTTTCCGCTTCCCACAATCCCGCTCGCGACAACGGCCTCAAGGTCTTCGATGGCAGCGGCCTCAAGCTCGACGACCAGCTCGAGGCAGAGCTCGAGGCGCTGATGCTTCGGACGGATGAGCTCACTGGTCCCGAGAACCATTCGCTCGGACGCGACCTGGATGCTCGTGGAAGGCTCAACGAGTACGTCGAGCACCGCATCGCGCTCGCTTCGCGGACGCCGGTCACGGCCAGGGTCGTGCTCGACTGCGCCCACGGCTCCGCGGGCATCGTCGCGCCGCAGATCATCGCCAGCAGCGGCGCCCAGGTGGATGCGCGGTACAACGAGCCGGACGGCAACAACATCAACCTCGACTGCGGCGCCACTGCACCCCAGAATGCGGCGCGCATCGTCTCCGAAACGCAGGCGGACATCGGCTTCGCCCTGGATGGGGACGCGGACCGGTGTGTCGCGATCGATGAGCACGGCAACGTCGTCGACGGCGACCAGCTGATCGGCATCATCGCGCTCGACCGCCTCGCGCGGGGCGCGCTGGGCAATGGCCTGACCGTCGTCAGCGTGCTCTCCAACGGCGGCCTCGAGGAAGCCATCACTGCGGCCGGCGGCACCGTGGCGCGCACTCCGGTCGGCGACAAGTACATCCTTGACGGGATGCTCGTCATGGACGCCGCGCTCGGGGGAGAGAAGAGTGGCCACATCATCATCCGCGAGCACGCCAACGCCGGCGATGGCATCGTCACGGTGCTAGAAGTCCTTTCGATACTGGTCAGCACCGGCAAGCCGCTCTCGGAACTGGCCGCGCAGATCCCGTTGTACCCGCAGCAGCAGCGCGCCGTCCCCGTTCGTCACAAGGAGCAATGGGAGGCGGAGCCGGGGTTCGCTCGGGCTGTCGAAGAGGCGCGACGCTCTCTTGATGGGCATGGCCGCGTGCTCGTTCGGCCGTCCGGAACGGAGTCCTCTCTGCGGATCATGGTCGAGGGTGACAGCGAGGCCAGCGTCGCGCAGGTCGCCGACCTACTCGCGGCGCTCGCAGTCGAGCGTCTAAACTAGCCCGCCTCCACGCAGCGGCAGCTCGTGGGGGAGGCGGGGAAGGGATCTGACACCAGCATGTGTGGAATCGTCGGCTACATCGGACCGCGCCAGGCGGCGCCCATCCTGCTCGAGGGCCTCGCGCGCCTCGAGTACCGCGGCTATGACTCTGCCGGGATCGCGCTCGTCACGACCAACGGCGAGATGTTCGTCGAGAAGCGAGCCGGCAAGCTGGCCAACCTGCGCACGGCACTCATCGACGGTACTCCGGCGGCTGCTGTGGGGCTGGCCCACACCCGCTGGGCGACCCATGGCCGCCCGAACGACCTGAACGCCCATCCGCACACCGACTGCAGCGGCCAGATCACGGTCATCCACAACGGCATCATCGAGAACTTCAAAGCGCTGCGCGACGGGCTGCGAGCGCGCGGCCACAAGCTGAAGTCCGACACGGACACCGAGGCTTTGGCTCACCTCATCGAAGAGGCCTACGACGGGGACATTGCCGCGGCGACCCGTGCGGCGCTGAACCAGGCCCACGGGGCATACGCCGTCGCCGTGATGCACGCCGTGGAGCCCAACCGGCTCGTCGGCGCGCGGTTGAACGTGCCGCTCATTATCGGACTCGGTGATGGGGAGAACTTCATCGCATCAGACGTTGCCGCTGTGCTGCCGCACACGCGCCGAGTCATCTTCCTCGAGGAGGGCGATGTCGCGGACATCACCGCCAACTCTGTCGTCGTAACGGGTCTCGATGGGTCGCCGCGAGAGCGGCTAGTGCACGACATCGACTGGTCAATCGAGAAGGCCGAGAAGGGCGGTTTCCCGCATTTCATGCTCAAGGAGATGCACGAGCAGCCCGAGGCGATCCGTGCTGCGATCACCGGGCGCGTGCACGAGGACGTCATCGACCTGGAAGAACTCGAGCCGATCGCGGACCGCCTCAGGAAGATAGAGCGGGTCGAATTCGTCGCCTGCGGCAGTGCGGCGTACGCCTCGGCTGTCGCTGCCTACGTCTTCCAGGCCTGGACGGACCTGCCAGCTCGCTGGACGGTGGGCTCGGAATTTCGCTACAGCCCGCCACCGATCGACAGCCGGACGCTCGTCGTTGCCGTTACCCAGTCAGGCGAAACCGCCGACACGCTGGCGCCGGTGAGACTCGCGCGGGAACGCGGCGCCCTGGTCGTTGCCGTCACGAACACGGTCGGCTCGGCGATCACCCGCGACTCGGATGCCGTGCTCTTCCTCCAGGCAGGACCTGAAATCTGTGTCGTCGCGACGAAGACTTTCGCCACACAGGTGACCACGCTCATCCTTCTGGCAGCCGCGATTGCCAAGCAGCGCGGATTGCTGACGCCAGAGCGTGAGCGGCAGTTGGTCGACGAGCTCCATGCTCTGCCCGACAAGGCGGCGCGCGCCATCGTGCTCGCCGAGCCAGCCAAGGAGCTCGCACGCCGTTACGTCAACTCGCGCGGCTTCATGTTCGTCGGCCGCGGCGTCGGCTATCCGGTCGCTCTCGAGGGAGCGCTGAAGCTCAAGGAAGTCAGCTACGTCCATGCCGAGGGTTACGCCGCCGGTGAGCTCAAACATGGACCAATCGCGCTGCTCGACATCGAGGTGCCGCTGGTTGCAATCGCGACGCGCTCGTCGATGCAGGAGAAGGTGATCAGCAACGTGATGGAGGGCCGCGCGCGCGACGCGCGAGTGCTGGCAGTGGCGACCGAGGGCGACGACGCGATGCTCGACTACGCCGACGACATCCTGTGGGTGCCCGAGACGATCGAGGAGCTCAGCCCGATCCTCGCCGCGATCCCACTCCAGCTTTTCGCGTACCACACCGCCGTTGCGCGGGGCACGGACGTCGATCAGCCGCGCAACCTCGCGAAGTCGGTGACGGTCGAGTAGCCTCACGCGCCTATGGCGCTGCCTCCCGTGCCCGAGGGCACAACCGAGCTCGGAATCGACATCATCAAGATCGAGCGCATCGCGTCGGCGCTGAGGCGCTTTCCCGACCGCTTCCCGAAACGCGTCCTGACGGAATCCGAGCAGCGCTACGTACGCAATCGGCCACAGAACTTTGCCGGCCGGTGGGCCGCCAAGGAGGCTGTCTCAAAGGTGCTCGGGCTGGGCGTGCGTGGCGTCGGCTGGCGCGACATCGAGATCCTGCGCCTTCCGACTGGAGCGCCCTCGGTGCGCCTGCATGGACGTGCGAAGACGCGTGCCGAGCAGTTGGGCATGGGCCGCATCGCGGTGTCCATCAGCCACGAGGGCGACTACGCGGTCGCCATCGCGTTCGGCATTCGCACGACTGGCGGCGCGTTCATCTTCTCGCCCGACATCGAGGAGAGGCTGGACAGCCGCGAGCGGCAGATACTGGCGCGCATGGAACGTCTGCGTGACATGGACCGCGAAAGCACCAGTGGCGGAGGCTGACGCCGGCGTAATCCGGCTCGACAAGGCCTATTGCGCCCGGTTGCTGCCAGCGCGGGACCCGGCCGGCCACAAAGGGACGTTCGGCACGGTGCTCTGCGTCGCCGGCTCGCTCGACTACGTTGGGGCGGCGCTCCTAACGACCATGGCTGCCGCCAGGGGTGGTGCCGGCTTGGTCGTTCTCTGCGTGCCGAAATGGTTGCAACAGGTCGTCGCGGGACGTGTTCCGGAGGTCGTGACGCTGGGCCTGCCGGCATCGGACGATGCGTCAGACCTGGATTACTCCGCGACAGTCGCATTGCTGGCGACGAGGCGGATGGACGCGATGGTGTTCGGACCCGGACTCGCCGACACCGAGGGCTACCGATCGCTGCTACTGACCTTGCTGTCCCAGGATGGCGCCCCGGCCGTCATCGACGGGAGTGGAACGAGCCTGCTGGCGCGCAGCCCAAGCTGGTGGTCGGAGGTGTCGAGGAAGTGCGTCCTCACCCCACATCCGGGTGAGTTCGAGCGCCTGACCGGTTCAGCGGTGGGCGAGTCGGAGGATGAGCGCAAGGAGCGATGTGCGCGAGCGGCAAACACATTCCGCCAGGTCGTCGTGCTCAAAGGGGCGCACACGGTCGTCGCTGAGCCCGACGGCAGGGTCGCCATTTCTCCGTTCGCCAATCCGGCGCTCGCCACCGCAGGTAGCGGCGACGTGCTTGCAGGGTTGATCGGTGCCCTTCTCGCGCAGGGTGTCGAGGCGTTCGATGCTGCGTGCCTGGGGGTCTACCTGCATGGAATGGCGGGGGAGAGGGTCAGCGAACGCCTGGGCGACTCTGGGCTGCTGGCTTCCGACCTCCCGTACGAGATCGCTGTTGCCCGACACGACCTGGGTGCCAAGCGTGGCGACTGAGTCCATCGAAGCGCGGCTGCTCGCAGCCGGCCTCCCAGCGCTGCCGCGTGGGGTCTGGCTCGAGATCGGCGAGGACGCACTGGCCAACAACGTCGCCGTCTTCCGGGAGATCGTCGGCCCGGGCGTCGACCTAAACGCCGTGGTGAAGGCTGATGCATACGGCCACGGGCTGGTGCCGGTAGGTCGGGCATTCGAATCCGCGGGTGTGGACCGCCTCTGCACCGCTTCGTTCGATGAAGCGGTGGTGCTCCGCGAGGCCGGCATCAGGATCCCCATCATGGTGCTGTTCACGACGCCGCTGGTTGATGTCCTCGTAGAAGCTGCCGCGCAGCAAATCGAGCTAACGCTTTCCGACCGTATTACCGAGGCCGCGCTCACGCATTGGTTCGAGAATGATGAGTCCGGCGGCGACCTGGTCGTGCACGTCGAGGTCGAGACTGGCCTGACGCGCGGTGGCCTCGACCCGGATTACGTCGCGTCTGCGGTGGAGGCGGTCAACGAAGGTAAACGCATTCGCGTTGCCGGCCTTTGGACCCACCTGGCGACTCCTGAAGACGCCGCGTTCACCGCGAGTCAGGTTGCAGCGTTCGACCGGGCCGCGGCGCTCGTGCGCAACGCTGGTTTGCCGATCCCCAGACGCCACGTGGCCGCGACCGGTGGCCTCCTCACGGCTCGAGCTCCGATCTACGAGGGCGTGAGAATCGGTCTGGGCCTTTACGGACTGCTCCCAGATGACCTGCCCATGCCGGTGCGCGAGATGGCGTTCGCGCAAAGGCTCCAGCCGGCGATGGCGCTCAAGTGCCGCGCGCTGCGAATCGAGCGCTTTCCGGCTGGGACCAGGGTGAGCTACGGTGGTCGCTGGACGGCGGAGCGGGAGTCGGTCATCGCCACGCTGCCGGTCGGGTATGCCGACGCGATTCCCCGACCAGCGCCGTGGGGAGAAGTCTTGGTCCGCGGCCAGCGCGTGCCACTGGTCGGCACCGTCGCGATGGATGCGGTCATGGCGGATGTCACCGACGTGCCCGGGGTCGGGCCAGATGACGAATTCGTTCTGCTCGGCGTCCAGGGAGGGCAGGAAATCAGTACTGGTGAGCTGGCGCGGGCACGCAACACGATTCCGTGGGAAGTGGCAACAAGCATGTCCTACCGCATACCCCGGGTGTACCATGCCGGCTCGGTACTAATGGGACTCCGGACACTCAATGCGGAGACCGGGTCGCGACAACCGGTGCATTGAAAGAGGGAGATCGGAAGGGATGAGCGCACCCGTCGGCGAAGAGTTTCGCTACGACGATCCGGTCGAATACGTCGCCCGCGAGATTCAGCTGTACGGCATGACCGGTCCGGCCATGATGTTCCTGGAAGCGAGTCGCCCGTATCGCGCCCTCGGCTCCCAGGCGATGCTCTTCTTCGACCCGGTACTGCGTTCTATCTTCGGTGGCGGATCCGAAGCGATGCAGCGTGTACTGGCCGACGAGGCTGGGATCGAGCGGCTCATGGAGCGTCTCGAGGAGATCGACGAGGAGCCCGGCTGCGACGCCTGAGGCGCCCGATCTTCCGATAACCGGCAAACTGGAGATGTGACCACCAGCACTCCTTCGCCTGCTGCGCCAACTGCCGTCGTTCAGACCAGCTCAGTGGACCAGACTCGAGACTTCGCCGCTGCCCTGGCCGTCGTCGCCCAACCCGGCGATCGCATTGCTCTCCTCGGGCCGCTGGGCGCGGGCAAGACCCAGTTCGCCAAGGGTTTCGCGCGGGGCCTGGGTGTCACCGAAATCGTCAACAGCCCGAGCTTCACGCTGATGGCCGAGTACGCCGGGCGGCTGCCGCTGTTCCACCAGGATCTGTATCGCCTGACCGGCGCCGAGGAGGCTCTCGGAGGTGGGATGGTCGATGAACGCCAACTGGGCGGCGTGACGCTCACCGAATGGGCCGAGCGACTGCCGGCCGAGATCGACCCCGAACGGATCACTGTGTCGATCGAGGTCCTGGGCGACGACGATCGACGCACCACGGTTGTGCCATCACGGCCGGAACAGCAGCGCTACGTGGTGGCCGCGGAAGCGTGGCGGCCTGAAAGGAAGCTGGTCGAGTGACGGACAGGGGACTGCTGCTGGTGCTTGACACGGCAACCCGAACGCCCACCCTGGCGCTGGTCGACCCCGACGGCGGCGTGATCGCAGAACGCCGGTGGCAGAGCGAGCATCGCCACGGCGAACAGCTCCTGCAAAGGCTCGACGAGCTGCTTTCCGAAGTAGGTGCTGAGCCACGGGATATGAACGGAGTCATCTGCGGGATCGGCCCGGGCAGTTTCACCGGCCTGCGCATCGGGCTGGCCACTGCCAAGACCATCGCGTACAGCCTCGACGCGCCGATCGTGGGCGTATCGACGACGCGGGCTCTCGGACTCGCGGCCGTTTGGGGCGACGGCGCGAAACACGAGATCTGCGTGGCACTGCCGGCCGGAGCGGCCGATCGGTACATGGATCGCATGATCATCGAGGGAGACACGGTGCACGACGGGGATCCGCCACAGCTCGTAGCGGGCCAGGCAGCCTTCGCGGAAGCGGCACGCGACGCGGAGCTGATCGCGGTGGACCTGGCAGGCGCGGAGGACATCTCGGACGACGCAATCGAACGCGGCGAGCAGGCAGTCGGCGGATTGGCACGGGCACTGGGCCGACTGGGCGTGGCCGCGCTCGCCGAACGGAAGACAGACGACATCGCGCGGCTCGTAGCGGCGTACGTGGCTCTTCCGCGCGGCATCCCCAGGGCAGTGGCGGAAATGACGTGGTCGCCCGACCTCCGTTGAGGCTCCAGGTCGAGCGGATGACGCTCGAGGACGTGGGCGCGGTGCATCGCATCGAGCGTGCCTCATTTCCCATGCCCTGGCCGGAGTACGCGTTCCGCCAGGAGCTCCAGACCAACCGGCTGGCGCATTACCTCGTGCTGCGCGCCTCGACAGAGGCAGTCGGCTACGGCGGCCTGTGGATGATGGTCAACGAGGCGCACATCACGACCATCGCGGTGTTGCCTCAGTGGCGGCGACACGGCGTCGGTGGACGTCTGCTGCTCGAGATGATGCGCCTCGCGCGTGAGCTGGACGCGCGAGTCATGACGCTCGAGGTACGACTGTCGAATGGGCCCGCGCGCGCTCTCTATCAGCGCTTCGGTTTCCATCCGGTCGGCATCCGTCCGCGCTACTACTCGGACAATGGCGAGGACGCGCTGATCATGACCACGCAGGCGCTGACCACGCCCGAGATGGCGGCGCTCTTCGCCGAGCTGGAGCAGCGCTACGGGGGTGACGCGCCCGAGCGCGAGCAGGCCACCGAGGAGCCCGCATGAGCGCCGTCGACGACCGGGAGGGCCTGATCCTCGCCGTCGAGAGCTCGTGCGACGAGACTGCTGTGGCGATCGTTCAGGGGGGCCGCCGCATCCGCTCCAACGTAGTGGCCAGCCAGGTCGCGCTCCACGGAGCGACCGGCGGCATCGTGCCCGAGGTCGCCGCGCGCGCCCACCTGCGCTGGATGATCCCTGTGCTCGAAGAGGCTCGTGGACGCGCGGGCATCGATGATTGGTCGGAGCTCGACGCCATCGCAGTCACCGAAGGACCGGGTCTCGCCGGCTCGCTGCTGGTCGGGATCACGATGGCGAAAACCCTTGCCTGGATGCACGGACTGCCCCTGGTGCCGGTAAATCACCTCGAGGGGCATATCTATGCAGCCTGGCTGCTCGACCCTGATGAGGAGGACAGGCCACCGCCCGAGTTCCCGCTCATCGCCCTCGTCGTGAGTGGCGGGCACACGTTCCTGGTCGAGATGACCGGCCACCTCAAGTACCGGCTTCTGGGCCAGACGGTCGACGACGCAGCGGGAGAAGCTTTCGACAAGGTCGGTCGGCTGCTCGGGCTGCCCTATCCGGGTGGCCCGGCGATCATGCGCGCTGCCGAGGGCGCGCAGCAGCGCGATCGGCCGTTCCCGCGTGCATGGATGGGCGACACGTTCGACTTTTCGTTCAGCGGGCTGAAGACGGCCGCGCGGCGCGAGGTTGCGCGCGAACTCGGGGTCGAGCCGGGCTCGGTGAACGGCGACAGTCACGCGCTTGCGGATGCGGCAGTGGCAGAGCTGGCCTACGGCTTCCAGGACTCCGTCGTCGACGTGCTGTCATCGAAGACCCTGCGCGCGGCGGAGGAGAGCGGTGCGCGGACGATCGTCGTGGGCGGAGGCGTCGCGGCGAACAGCGTGCTCCGCTCGCGGATCGAGGAAATGGCGGCGGCTCGCGGAATCCGCACGATCGTCCCGCGACCTGGCCTGTGCACAGACAACGCAGCGATGATCGGTGCCGCCGGCTATTTCCGTGCCCGTGCCGGTGAGCGTGGCGGCTCTGACCTCTCGGCGAAGCCATCGCTGAAGCTCGCCGTCGCGCAGCCCGCCTGACCGCCGTGGATCGGGCGGCCCAATCGCCAGTCGATGAGCTGCATCCGCGCCGCCTTTCCGCTGAGGGCGTCGAGCGCTATCTGCGGCGGCACGGCTTGGCAGCGAACAAGAGCAGGAGCCAGAACCACCTGATCGACGGCTCCGTCATCGAGGAAATCGTCGCACTGGCCGATCCGCCGCCTGGCAGAAGGATCCTGGAGATCGGGCCGGGATTGGGCGTCCTCACTGGCGCGCTGATGGACGCCGGTGCCGCCGTCACGGCGGTCGAGATAGACCCGCGGTTGATCGGCCACTTGCGCACTCGGTTCGCCGAGGTTGACGAGAGCAGCCTGCGGCTGGTCGAGGGGAACGTGCTGGACGTGCCGATGACAGATTTGGTCGAGGCGCCGTACGATGTCGTGGCCAACCTGCCGTACCACATCACCAGTCCCGTCATGCATCGCATCCTGGGCGAGGAACCCCGTCCGGAGCGGTTCGTGGTGATGGTCCAGCGCGAGGTGGCCGAGCGGATCGCCGCGGCGCCGGGATCGATGAGTTACCTATCCGTCTTCGTCCAGTACCACGCCGACGTCCGCGTCGCGCGCATCGTGCCCTCCTCGGCGTTCGAGCCGGTGCCCGCGGTCCAGTCTGCCCTGCTCGTGGGTTCGGTCCGCCCGCGCCGATTGAGCGAGGACGGGGAGGAGCGACTCTGGCGCTTGGTCCAGGCTGGGTTCCGCGAGCGCCGGAAGATGCTCCACAACGTGCTGCCGCGTCAGTTGCCACAGGTTGGGCGTGACCGATTCGAACAGGCGCTGGCCCAGGTTGGGATCGCTCCGGATCGCAGGCCTCAGACGGTGAGCGTGGAGGAGTGGATGGCGCTCGCCGACGCGCTGGGCACGCTCGATTGATGCCCGAAGGCCCGCGTTCTCTCGAGGCTCGACCGCCGGCGAAGATCAACCTGACGCTCGAGATCCTGGGCCGTCGCCCGGATGGCTACCACGCTCTGCGGTCGGTGTTTCTCAGGCTCGGGCTGAGCGACCGGATCTCTGTTCAGTCCGGGCGGCTGGGAAGCGCCACGGAGCTAGTCGCGTCCGGCGCGGCGTTACCGGACAGCAACACGGTGCAGACCGTGCTCGCCTTCCTCGGGGAGAGCTATGGGCTGGACCTCCCGCCACTGCGCGCCCACCTGGAAAAGCTGATCCCGATCGGCGCCGGTCTGGGCGGCGGCAGCTCTGATGCCGCAGCGATGATCACCCTCGCGGATGGGTTCTGGGGCCTGGGCATGTCCCAGGGCGCGAAGGAGCAGATCGCGCAAGCGGTTGGCTCGGACGTGCCGTTCTTCCTGGGTGGGGCGCCTGCTGCCCTGGTAGCGGGACGCGGCGAGCAACTCAATGCGCTCGCCGGAATCGAAGGTGAAGCAGCGGTCCTGCTTACGATCCCGGATTTCCCGCTCGACACGCCCGCTGTCTACGCCCGTTACGACGAACTCGGCGAAACCACGTCTGCCGAGGTGCCAAGTGTCAGCGAGGCACTCGCGGACGCCTTCCGGGCCGGAATCGATGGAACGGGCCTGGCGTCGTGGGCCGGGCGACTTAGGGATGCGAACGATCTGTGGCCGGCGGCCAGGTCGATCAAACCGGAGCTCGGCGCGCTCAGGGACTTCCTGGAAGCCACCACCGATACGCCGTGGATGATGTCCGGCTCAGGCTCAACGTTGTTTTCGCTGTACGGTTCGGCGGCCGAGGCAAGCGACACCCGCGAGGCGATTGAAGCGAGCGTCGTCGCCGAGCTTCCGCGCCTCACTCTCATCGTCGACGATCTCGTGAATCCAGACCCAATCGGGAGGAATCAATGAGCCTCAAAGAGGTCGCTACAAGCGGTGCGCCAACGGCGATCGGCCCCTACAGCCAGGGGATCGACGCCGGCAATCTCGTGTTCGTTGCGGGACAGGTCGGTCGCGATCCGGCCACGGGCGAGCTGCCGGAGGGAATCGAGGCACAGTCGGCACGGGCGATGGACAACATCACTGCAATCCTCGACGCCGCCGGCCTGACCTGGGCGAACGTGGCGAAGACCACCTGCCTGCTCGCAGACATCAACGACTTCGAGGTATTCAACGGCGTTTACACGAAGTACGTCAGCGATCCCAGGCCTGCGCGCGCCACGTACGCCGTGAAGGCTCTTCCACGAGGAGCGCTGGTCGAGATCGAGGCCTTCGCCGTCCGCGACTAGCCCCGCGCACGGCAGGACTTTGCTACTCGAGCATGAACCAGCGCGAAAACGCTGCCAGAAGAGCGTCGGAGGGCAACGAGCTCGTTTCCAGTCGGTTTCGTGCCCCACAAGCACGGCGCGACCGAGTTTGCCGCTTTCAAGCCTACGACCTGGCGGAATCGGTCTCGGTCATGCTCACCGAGCATGAAACGCGTGGGTGCGAACACTACGTTTGACCGCTATGGCGGGCGCCCGTAGAGTCACGGCCACTCAATGTCGCCCAAACAGCCTCCATCAGCCATCGACGGCGCCCAACCGTCGTGACCTCTCCCGAGCCAAAAACCAGGGCCGTCATCCTGGCGGCGGGCCTCGGCACGCGCATGAACTCGCGCCTGCCCAAGGTGCTCCACCCGATCTGCGGCCGGCCCATGCTCGCCTACGTGATCGACGCCGCGCGCGAGGCCACCGGTGAGAACCCGTTGGTGGTGTACTCGCCCGCGACCGAGCTGATCCGGGAGGTATTGGCGGGCGAGGTTGACTTCGCGATGCAGGAAGTGCCACGCGGCACGGGCGACGCGGTGCGCGCGGCACTGGATGCGTTGCCGGCCGGCGTCGAGGAGATCGTCGTCCTCTCGGGCGACGTACCGTTGATCGAGGCCGACAGCGTGCGCTGGGTGGCAGACGCACGTCGTGACACGGGCGCGGTCATGGCCCTCGCGGCGATGGAGCTTGACGATCCCGAGGGCTACGGTCGCGTGGTGCTGGCTGGCGACGAGGCGCATGTCGATCGCATCGTCGAGGAGAAGGACGCCAGTGATGACGAGCGCGCAGTTAGCCTCGTCAACGCCGGCCTGTATGCCTTTGACGTCCCGTGGCTGCGCGGAGCCCTCGACCGCCTGACTCCATCGCCGACGACGTCAGAGCTGTACCTGACGGGCCTGGTCGAAATCGCACGGACGGACGACCTTCCTGCGGTCGTCGTGCGGGACCAGGGCGAATGGTGGGCGTTCGAGCTGAGTGGCGTGAACGACCGCGAGGATCTCAACGAGGCGACTCAGTCTCTCGCCTGGGACCGGATCATCCTGCCGCTCATGAAGGCGGGGGTCACTTTCGAGGATCCTGCCAGCGCCTTTGTCGAAGCCACGGTCGAGATCGAGCCGGACGTCACCATCGAGCCGAACGTCGTCCTCCGCGGCAGCACCAGAATCGGACGTGACACGGTCATCAAGGCCGGCAGCCAGGTCATCGACTCGATCGTCGGCGAGCGCTGCGTCATCTGGGCGAGCGTGGTGGAGGGGTCGAAAATCGGCAACGACGTCCATGTCGGACCTTTCGCTCATCTCCGCGCGGGTTGCGATGTCGGTGACGGCGCCGAGATCGGCAACTACGCCGAGCAGAAGAACACGCGTTTCGGCGCTCGATCCAAGCAGCACCACTTCAGCTACCTGGGCGACGCCGACGTTGGCGAGGACGTCAACATCGGCGCTGGTGTGATCACCGCCAACTACGACGGTCGAGCAAAGCACAAGACCGTCATCGGCAACGGCGCCTTCATCGGCTCGGACAGCATCCTCCGCGCGCCGCTCACCATTGGGGAGGGGGCGTACACGGGCGCAGGCTCGGTCGTCACCCGGGACGTGCCGGCAGGCAAGCTCGCCGTGGGCGTGCCGGCGCGGATCCGCGAGCGGCAAGCCAGGCCGGACGACCCGGGCGTGCGCGACCGGTAATACCCGTGGAAATCCTCATCATCGCCCTGCTGATCCTGCTGAATGGCGTGTTCGTCGCAGCCGAGTTCGCGCTCGTCCGCGTCCGCCGCACTCGCATCGAGCAGCTTGTCGACGAGGGCAACCGCGGCGCCAGGCGGGTGAACCGGCTGGTGTCGCAGCCAGGACGCTTCCTGGCCGTGATACAGATCGGTGTCACCTTCGTCGGATTCCTATCCGCCGCGTTTGCGGGTGCAAGCATCGTCGACGACCTGGCGAAGCTTCTTGCCAAAATCACGCTGATCGCGCCGCAGGCCGACCTCATCGCGCTCCTGCTGGTCACGGCGGTCGTGAGCCTTTTCACGATCCTCTTCGGCGAGCTCGTGCCAAAGGCATTTGCCCTCGCTCACGCCGAGCGACTTGCGCTGCTTTTCGCAGGCCCCGTGGACCTTCTCGGCCGGGTGCTCTCACCACTGGTGTGGCTGCTGACGACGCTGACCCAGGCGATCACCCGCCTATTCGGGATTGCCGACATCCAGCAGGAACGGATCACGGCCGAGGAGCTGATGATCCTGGTCGAGCGCGGCGGTGAGCAGGGCACCATCGAGGCCGAGGAACAGCAGATGATCGGCGCGGTCCTCGAGCTGGGCGAGCAGCGCGTTCACGAGGTGATGGTCCCGCGCATCGACATCAAGGCCGTCCCGTCCACGGCGACGCTCGACGACATCGTCGACACGATCGTGGCCGAGGGCCACTCGCGCATCCCGGTATACGACGAGAGCATCGACAGCATCGCCGGCATCCTGTACGCCAAGGACCTGATCCCGTTCCTTGCGAAGGGCGAGCAGCCGGAGATTCGCTCGATCCTGCGCGAGCCCCTGTTCGTCCCGGAGTCGATCTCGGTCGACGACCTGCTGCACAACTTCCAACGCGGCAAGGTGCACATCGCGATCGTCCTCGACGAGTACGGCGGCACGGCCGGCCTGGTGACGATCGAGGACCTGATTGAGGAGATCGTGGGCGAGATCCAGGACGAGTACGACGTCGAGGAGCCGATGATCGAGCCGATCTCGGATGACGAGGCACGGATCGATGGGCGCGCGAGCATCGATGACCTGACCGACCACTTCGGCATCGAGCTCGACAGCGAGGACAAGGAGCAGTACGACACGGTCGGCGGGCTGGTGTATCACGAGATCGGCGGCGTGCCCAACGTCGGCGACACGGTCGAGGTCAATGGACTGACGCTGACGGTGGAGTCGACAGACGGCCGACGGGTAGGCAAGGTCCTCGTAGTCCGCCGCCGAGATGAGAACGGGGACTCGACCGAGGAAGCCGAGGCCGACTAGGTCCCGCCAAATCGGACCGCTTTCAGTCAAATACGCGAAATACGCGGCTCGTTGGCGGCCCCTCGTTCTATTTCCCGCCATTTCCGCATCTGCGGGTGTATATGACAGGAAGCGAGACATTTGGTTGGGCACCGTCCGCCTATTACGCGGAAATGACCGAAACGGGGCTCTCAGGCCGAGATCGCCGAAACCACGATCAGGCGCAGGCGCTCGAGCGGCTCCGCGCCCACGACGCCGGCCGTTTCCAGGCGCATCAGCGCCTCGTCGCGCTCGGCTCGGGCTCGCGCGCGGGTGTAATCGCGTGCCCCGCAGCGCTCGAGGATCGCCCGTGCCTCGTCGACATCCGTGGCCGTCGCCGCCTCGGACGCGAGGATCTCGCGCAGCCGGGCCCGGTCTGACGCGTCGGCATGCTCGAGCGCGTAGATAACCGGCAGGGTCTTCTTGTGCTTGACGATGTCGGAGGGTTCCTTGCCCGTCGCCTGCTCGTCGCCCCAGATCCCGAGCAGGTCATCGTTGAGCTGGAAACTGATGCCCAGAGACCAACCAAAGCCGCGATACGCGTCGACGATCCGCTGGTCGTCTGTGGCCAGCATCGCGCCGGCCTGGACGGAAGCGGCGATCAGCGCCGCGGTCTTGCGCCCGATCATGTCGAAGTAGAAGTCGACCGACAGCCTGTCGTCGTGCTCGGCGCTCCAGATGTCCATGAACTGGCCCTCGCATAGGGCGAGGCACGTCTCGTCGTAGAGGCGCATCAGCGCCAGGACCTTGGCGTCGGGGAAACCCAGCTCGGAAAGTCGGTGCAGGGCCATGCGCGACAGCGTGAACAACGTGTCGCCGGTATTGATCGCCTGGGCGACCCCGAACACCGTCCACAGCGTTGCCCGGTGGCGGCGCTCGACGTCGCGGTCCTCGATGTCGTCGTGGACCAGGCTGAAGTTATGGCCCAGCTCCACGGCAGCTGCCCCAGGTAGCGCCTTACGGTGGTCGCCGGTGATCGACTCGTATGCGAGGAGGCCGAGCAGCGGACGGAGCCGCTTGCCGGGTTGGCCGCCTTCATCCAGTCCGAGGTGGTAGCGGACCATGTCGTACAGGGCGCCGGTGCGCTCGTCCTGGACGCGCTCGATGACGGCCAGGATCTCGGCCTCCGTGTCGGCGATGAGCGCGTCGAGGTCGGACGAGGTCAGCACGGGCGGAGGATACAAGCGGTTTCGCGGGCGATCATCGCAATACATGGTACTTCACGTTACCTAATATCGCGCCGCTCTCGCCTCTCGCGCCACGCCTCAGCGGCGTAGCCTTGGACCATGCCGGTCCCGCGGATCTATCACACCGAGGCGATCGTCCTGAGCCGTTTCGAGCTCGGCGAGGCGGATCGAGTCTTGACGCTGATCACGCCGCATGACGGCAAGCTCAAGGCCATCGCCAAGGGCGTGCGCAGGCCGCGCAGTCGGCTCGGCGGATCCGTGGAGCCGTTCGCGGAGCTGCACCTGGTCATGGCTCGCGCCCGCACGTTTGACGTCATCACCTCCGCCAGCGTCAGCCACGCCTGGCTCTTACTCCGTGAGCGGCTCGAGTCCACGGCCACGGCGTGGTACCTGGCTGAGCTCGCCGAGCGTGCCGTCGAGGAGCGCGCCTTCGCCTACCCGGTTTACGCCCTCCTCCGGCGTGCCTACCAGTTGCTCGATGACGGCATGGCCCCCGGCCGAGTGGCGCGCTGGTTCGAGTTTGGCCTTGCCGACGCGCTGGGCATGCGACCCGAAGTGGAGCGGTGCGTCGAATGCGACCGCGTCCTCGACGAGGATGACGAGTTCAGATGGGTACCGATCCTCGGCGGGACGCTGTGTTCGCGTCACCTGCCGCCACCAGCCGAGCAGATGCCGCTCTCACTAACAGCGCTCAAGCTCCTGCGCGCCTACCGACGGTTGGACATCGAGGCCATAGCCGGCCTGCGCCAGCCGGCAGCAGTAGAGGCAGAGGTCGAGCAGGCCCTCCGGCGGTTCATTCGGACGGTGCTGGAGCGCGATGCTCGGTCGCTTCCATTCCTCGACGAGGTCCGCGCCCGCCGGACCGCATAGAATTCCGGCCCGCGACCGGCCGTGCCATGGTCGGCGCGCAGAGGGAGACTCCCCATGACGCTTGCTGCTGACCCCGCGCCCGCTGTTGCGAACCTCGAGACGATCGTCTCGCTCGCCAAGCGGCGCGGCTTCGTTTTTCCAAGTTCGGAGATATACGGCGGGATCAGCGCCGTGTGGGATTACGGCCCGCTCGGGGTCGAGCTGAAGAACAACGTGAAGCGCGCGTGGTGGCGGGCCATGG
>CAYZEJ010000026.1:0-21421 GCA_964477545.1 uncultured Anaerolineaceae bacterium
TCTGGAAGTAGCGGTCGAACCCGGCCACCATGAGCAGTTGCTTGAGCTGCTGGGGCGATTGCGGCAGCGCGTAGATGTTGCCCGGCTGGACTCGTGACGGGACGATGAAGTCGCGCGCGCCTTCGGGCGTCGACTTGATCAGCAGCGGCGTCTCCACCTCGACGAAGCCATTTCGGTGGTGGACCTCTGACAGCGCGCGCAGCAACTGCGAGCGCATCACCATCCGCCGATTGATCTGCTCCCGCCGCAGGTCCAGATAGCGGTACTTGAGCCTCAGCGGTTCCTCGACGTCCGTCGCATCGTTTATCGGGAAAGGCGGAGTCTCAGCGGTCGACAACACCTCCACCGACGTGGCGCGCACCTCGATCTCGCCCGTCGCGAGCTTGGCATTCTCCGTGCCCGGCAGGCGCCTCGTGACGTTGCCGGTTATCCGGAGCACGAACTCGTTGCGGACGCCGGTCGCGACCTCGTGCGCATTCGCCGAGTCAGCGGCATCGATGACGACCTGGGTGAGGCCGTGACGGTCGCGCATGTCGACGAAGATGAGCTGGCCCAGGTCGCGTCGCCGGTTGACCCAGCCGGCCAGCGTCACCTCAGTTCCGACGTGGTCAGGCCGCAGCTCGCCGCACGTATGCGTGCGATAGGAGGTGGCCAGAGTAGTGCGTTCGTCGTCGCTCATCGGCCGGGTATCGTAGTCGAACGAACGCTCTGGATCGGCACGCTGACAGGTGCCGTGTGCTGCTTGGTCGTGAGCGCCTTGCGCGACCGTGCCATCATGTTGGAACCAGGGCAGCGGCCACCGTGGGCCGCAACTCGAGCCTGAAAGGCAGGCTCCGTCGTCCGCGCTCGCGGCAGAGTGTCACCTGTGGTTGGTACTGACGCGGGATCGCGGGTACGCCGACATCGACCGACCATGAGCGAGAACGGACGCACAACGGGGAGGAAGAATGATTCGAGCAGGTGGCAGCCCAGGGCAGGGCACTCAACCGGCACGCCCGGTCATTGCCCTGGTGACGGCGCTCCTGCTGGCGCTCGGCAGCACGATGGCTGGCGCGAGCTCGCCAGTGGCTGCGGCCGAGGGACCGAACAGCCTCGATCTGCGCGCGACGTACGACGTCAACGCGACCCTCAAGTGGGCCAAGAACCGGCTTTTCGTGACCAGCACGGCGCACGTCACGAACACCACCAATGATCCGGTCAGCGCCCTGTCTTTCAACCTCGTGCCCGCTCGCATCGGCAGCCTCGTCCTGCTCTCGGTGCTCGTAGACGGGACGCCGGCCAGCTCAGACGTCGACGATCAGACGATCGTCGTGGACCTCCCGGATCCGCTTGCCCCCGACGGGCAGACTTCGGTCACGATCAGGTATCGAGCCACGTTCCGCACCAATGGAAACGACAAGAACTGGCTCTTCGCCAGGCTCCAGGGATATGCCACGGCCTATCGCTGGATTCCCTGGCTGAGCCGGCCGTCACCGTTCAATCGGTCGAACATCGGTGATCCGTTCGTTACATCCGTCAGCCCGCTCGTCGAGGTGAGCATCACGACCGATCGCCAACTCGGCATCGCGACCACGGGCCGTCGGACTGGTGTGAACGGGCTTACGCAGACGTTCGAGGCGACGAACGTGCGCGATTTCAACTTCGCCGCCAGCCCGCGGTATCGCCTGCGCACGGAGACCTTCCGTGGGATCAGGATCCATTACTGGTATGACCGGCTGGCGATCGACAAAATCCAGAAGTGGACCAGGAATGCCGTGGCCCGGTTCGAGACGCGTGTCGGTGAGTATCCCTACGCCGACCTGACGATCGCCGAGAACCACGGCACGTCGGCAATGGAATCACCACAGATGATCTGGATGCCGTGGAACACGCCCGGCTCCAACATCGCGTACCTGACAGTCCACGAGTTGGGCCACCAGTGGTTCTACGGCGTGATCGGCAACAGCCAGCCGTACCAGCCTTTCGCCGACGAAGGCCTGACCGATTTCCTGACCCGCGACTACCTGGGCTTCCGCGGCTCGAAGTGCGCAACGGACGTGCTCGACAAGACGATCTACCAGTACCACGGAAGGTGCTACTACGAGACGATCTACGTCCAGGGCGCCGCCTACATCAGAAACTACCGCAACACCGTCGGCACCGACAACTTCTGGTCCGCGCTCCAGGACTTCTACAGCGTGCACAAGTTCGGGCGCGTGACGATCCGCGAGTTCTGGGACTTCATGGACGCGGAGACGGGGTTCGCCGGGAGCCACGCCGCGCGGTTCCCCTCGCTGTACCCCTAGGCGTCAGTCGGGCTGCTGCCCTCGGCGCTCGGCCGAGCGACCGTAACGCAGCCTCACGTACCGCAGGCGCAGCCCATTGCCCGCAGCCAGGACCGCTCCACCGAGCCTATCGACGACCAGCTCCCACGCGCCCACATAGTGGATCTCGCGGCCACCAAAACCAGCTTTGAAATGAGCGATGCCGGCATGCGGGATTCCGTACATGTCGTACTCCGTGAAGCCCAGTTCCCGGAAATGCGCGATCGCCTCCCACTTGAGCAGGTAGTTGGCGCGCGAGACATTGCCCGCAGGTGTCGAGCCTCCGTAGACCTCGGCCACCCGCGTGCCGGCAGACACCAGCAGCAATGCCGCCTGTGGCTCGCCGGGATCGCCCGATTCGGCCAGCAGGAGGTGCGCCATGCCGCGCGGCGCCAACTCTCGCCACAGTATCGAGAAACTTTCCCGGCTGCGCGACGTGACGCCGGCCCGCCGGTAGGCATCGGTGTAGATACGGTAGAAGTCGTCGAGGCGATCCTCTCCACCCTCAACGAGGCGGATGCCCGAGCGCCGGGCTTTGTTGACGTACTGCCGCCACTTGCTGCGCATCTCGGCCTCGAGCCGCTCGATCGGCTGGGTCAGATCGATGACGCGCGTCGCCTCTGGCTGAACGTGGGAGGTGCGACGCCAGCCGAGCTCTTCGAACCGCGCCTCGAGCCCGATCTCCGTCTCAGCCTCGGGCTCGAAGACAAGATAGGCGAGGCCCTCGGCACGTGCTTGCTCCCGCAATCGCTGAGTTAGCGGCCCCAGGTTCGCCTGTGTCAGCGCCGCACCGATAGGTCCGCGGGCGACATACCCGATGCGCCAGGGAAGCCGGCCGGCACGGCGGATGAGCAGCTGCGAGCCGAGGATCGCGCCCCCGACGTTGAGCGCGACACGACGCGCCTGCCAACCGTTGGCGCGCTTGACGCTTGCCCACCCGGTCGTCTGCAGGTGAGTGGTGCCCGGGCCGCGGGCCACGAACTCATCCCACGCCACGGGATCTGTTTCGAGAACGGCCAGATCGGGTGGGGACGCCGGCGGGGCGGAATGCGGGTCATCGTGCTCAGCCTCTCCGATCATTGTCTCCGACTGTGCGGTCAAGTCGGCTCCCCGTGGCGGTGGCTCCCGTGAGCGCGCTCAAGTTCGCGCGCCAGATCGGCAAGGTTGACCTGTCGCTGGGTGCCCGCCTCCAGGTCGCGTAGCTGGACATGGCCGTCGGCCAGTTCGTCACCCACCACGACGGCGAAGTGCGCTCCGTCTCGCGCGGCGCCCTCGAGCTGGCGGCTCAGTCTCCGTGGCACGAGGTCGGCCATCGCGGCGACGCCGGCGGCTCGCAGTTCGGTGGCCAGTCGAAGTCGAGCATCCGTCGCGGCTGCGTCCGCGCCAACCACGACAGCCACCGGGTGCCAGCCCACCGCAGCAGAAGCCGGCACAGCAGCCGCACAGATGCGGTCGATGCCCAGCGCGAAGCCGATACCCGGCGTCGGCCGCGCCCCGAAGAGCTCCATGAGGCCGTCGTATCGCCCGCCGCCGCCGAGCGCGGATTGCTGGCCCTCCGCGCCACGCTGGTAGAGCTCGAACGCGGTACGCGTGTAGTAGTCGAGGCCACGCACGAGACGCGGGGCGCGTGTCACCGGGACACCGAGCGCCGAAAGATGCGCCAGCAGCGAGTCGAAGTGGTCGCGGCATTCGGCACACAGGAAGGCGTCGATCTGTGGCGCGTCAGCCAGTAGCGCGATCACGCGTTGGTCCTTCGAATCGAGCAACCGAAGCGGGTTGGTGGTCAGCCGGCGCTTCTCTAGCTCGGGCAGTGTCGACTCGAACCCCTTCAGGTAATCCGTCAGCGCTGAAATGAAGGCCGGTCGGCACGCTCCGTCGCCGATCGAGTTCAGGTGCACTTCGACGTTCTCGACGCCCGCGGCACGCACGTAGCGCAGGGCGAGCTCGACGATCTCCGCATCGATCGCCGGGCCCGGGTCACCGATCGCCTCGACGTTCCACTGCCAGAACTGGCGGTACCGGCCTGCCTGGGGACGGTCGTAGCGGAACATCGGCCCGAAGGTGGTCATGCGGACTGGCTGGGGAAGGGTGTGCATGCCGTGCTGTACGTACGCTCGGGCGACGCCTGCGGTCGCCTCCGGCCGCAATGCCCAGCGATCGTCCTCTGACCCGGGCGTTCGGACGCGGAACAGCTCCTTCTCGACCACATCGGTGACCGCGCCGATCCCGCGCTCAAAGACAGCGACGTCCTCGAACATCGGCACGTCGATGGGCTGGAAGCCGTACAGGGCGGCCAGCTCACGCGCTTTGTCCTCGAGGCGGCGCCAGACGGCCATGTCGGCTGGGAGCAGATCGCGTGTGCCGCGCGGCGCCTGGAACTTGGGCATTGACCGAGTCTAGACGGAGCCCAAGCTCCGGATCGCGGGCGGTGGGAGCGCTATAAAGCGACTGTGAAGAAGCAGTCGGACCCGCCGCGCCACAGCGTGGTGGTTCTGCCCTGGCTGAAGACACCGATGCAGCGCTTCGTCCTGCCCGATTGGACAGCGATCACGATCGGCCACCGCATCTTCTCCTGGCGCAAGCTCGATCACATAGAGCTCGCCCACGAGCTGAAGCACGTCGAGCAGTGGCAGCGCTATGGGCTGAGCTTCATCGCGCGCTACTTGACCGAGTCCCGGCGGGCGTCGCGGTCAGGCGGAGACCGGTACCGAGACAATGCCTTCGAGAAGGAGGCAGTCGAGGCGGGCGAGGCAGCCCGCAAGCGCGAATCCGGCTAAAAGCTGGGCTCCAGGCCCGGATTCCAAGCGTTGGAAGTAACGGCCAACGAGGGCGGCTGAACACGGGCAGAGGGGTCCGAATCTCGCCGCTTGTTCCTTCTGTTGGAACAACCGGGCAATTTCGAGTCCATTGACGCGCCAGATTGGCTGTTACGTCCACCTGTTGGAATCGGCGATGTCCTGAGGTCGCCTCAGCTCATGTCGCGCTGAACGGTGTGGACGTCCTTCACCTGCTCGATGCGCGACAGCACCCTGGCCAACTGCGCCACTGACGAAACCTGGAGAGTCGCCTGGAACGTGGCGGTGTGGTCCGGATTGGTACGCACGTTCGCGGCGATGATGTTGACCTTGTTCTCGGCCACCACGTTGGTTATCTCGGATAGCAGCCCCGGACGGTCGTAGGCCTCGACGCGGATCGCGATCGGGTAGGTCTGCTGGACGCTTCCCTCCCACTCGACCTCGATCAGGCGCCCGATGTCGCGCTCGTTGACCACGGTCGGGCAGGTAGGGAGATGGATGGTCACCCCTCGGCCGCGGGTGATGTAGCCGACGATCGGGTCTCCCGGGATCGGGTGGCAGCAGCGCGCGAAACGGATCATCAGGTCGCCCACGCCCTTGACGCGAACGCCGTCCGTGCGAGACGGCATGGGCGGCGCGACCTGGGGCAGCACGATCTCGTTCGCGTCGTCGACGACGTCGAGTCGTGTGATGACCTGCTGGGCCGACACGGCGCCGTAGCCGACCGCGGCGAAGAAGTCCTCGACGGACGGGTATTTATACAGCTCGGCCATCTCGGCCACTCGCTCTGGCCCGAGCTTCTCGAGAGACGTTCGAGCCAGCCGGCGCAGCTCACGGTCGAGCGACTCGCGCCCGTGGACGATGTTCTCGTCCCTCTCCTGGCGCTTGAACCACTGGCGGATCTTTTCCTTCGCGTGCCCGGTCTGGACGACCTTCATCCAGTCGCGCGAAGGCCCGCGCGCTGCCTTGGTCGTGACGATTTCGACGATGTCGCCGTTCTTCAGCTTGTAGTCGAGCGGTACGAGGCGGTTGTTCACCTTTGAGCCGATCGTCGAGTGGCCCACATCCGTATGGATCCGGTAGGCGAAGTCGAGCGGCGTCGACCCAGTGGGCAGGTCCTTGACGTCGCCCTTTGGCGTGAACACAAAGACCTGATCCTGGAACAGGTCGAGCTTGACGCCCTCGACGAACTCCGTTGCGTCGGTTACCTCGCGTTGCCAGTCGATCAGTTGGCGAACCCAGGCGAGCTTGGCGTCGTAGTCGCGATCGGACTTGCCGCCCTCCTTGTATCGCCAATGGGCGGCCACCCCGACCTCGCTGATGCGGTGCATCTGGTGGGTGCGGATCTGGACCTCGAGCGGCTTGCCGTCAAGAGCGATGACCGCGGTGTGGAGGCTCTGGTAGCCGTTCGGCTTGGACACCGCGATGTAGTCGTCGAACTGGCCGGGGATCGGGCGCCACATCGAATGGACGACTCCGAGCGCGGCGTAGCAGTCCTGCACGTCGTTGACGAGCACGCGGATCGCGTTCACGTCGTAGATCTCGGACAGGTTGGCGCTCTTGCGCTGCATCTTCTTCCAGATGCTGCTGATGTGCTTCGGCCTGCCCGAAATCTCGGCCTTTACGCCCGCACCAGCCAGCGCGTCGCGCAGGACGACCATTGCCCGTCGGACGTATGCCTCGCGTGTCTTGCGGTGCGTCTCGAGCTGTTGCACGAGGTGGCGGTACTCGATCGGATCGAGGACCTTGAACGACAGGTCCTCCAGCTCCCACTTGATCTGCCAGATACCCAGGCGCTCGGCCAGCGGGACGTAGATCTCGGCTGTCTGGCGCGCGATGCGCACCTTTTTATCGTGCGACAGAGCCTCGAGCGTGCGCATGTTGTGCAGCCGGTCGGCGAGCTTGATAAGCACGACACGCAGGTCCTGCGCCATCGCCAGGAGCATCTTGCGGATGTTCTCGGCCTGCTGCTCTTCGTGGCTGCGACCGGCGAACTTGGAGAGCTTGGTGACGCCGTCTACCAGACGCCCGACCTCGGCGCCGAAGCGACTTTCCAGATCGGCGATCTGGTAGTCCGTGTCCTCGGGGATGTCGTGCAGCAGCGCGGCGATGATGGCGGCCTGGTCGAGGCCGAGCTTGACCAGGATTTCTGCGACAGCGAGCGGGTGGCTGACGTACGCCTCGCCGCTTGCCCGCCGCTGGGCGCCGTGTGCCTCGACCGCGAACAGCCACGCCTTGCGCACAGCGGCCACGTCCGCCTGCGGATGGTGGGCGAGTAGCTCTTCTTCGAGCCGGCGCTCGTGGTTGTTGAGCGTGCGCCGGCTTACGCCTGGTGGCAGCTCGCCATTCGGTTTCTCGGCGCGTGGGCGCGGTGGGCTCTTTTTGGCCGCGACGGCGCGCGCCCGCGCAGGGCTCAGCGGTTCAATGGACATCCTCGAGTGAGTGTACCGTGAGGGCTCGGCTCTCCCGGACCTGGGAATTTGATGCTCTCTAACCACACGCGCACTTTCATCTGGCTTCTGGCCGCGTTCGTCGCGGCCTGTTTGGGGCAGGTCCCGACCGCTGCCCCGAGCCCCTCGAGACTGCCCGCCACACCAGTTGCGAGCGCCACTTCAGCGCCGAGCACAAGCATTGGGCCGATCCCATCGCTGGCCACTCCAGATGCGACGACACCTGTTGCCACGCTCCCGGCGCCCACCCTGCCCGCCGGCCCGATTGCCGACACGCTCGCGCCGCAACTCGATCAGATCCTGGCCGAGCAACTGGCACGGTGGCGCATTCCCGGGATGAACGCCGAGATCATCTTCCCCGACGGCACCCGCTGGTCCGGAGCGGATGGTTTCGCGGATCTCGGCCGCGAGCTCGCGGTGACGCCGGACACGACGTTCGTGACCGGCTCAATCACCAAGACTTTCGTCACCACTGCGCTAATGCAGCTCCGGGAAGAGGGAGTCTTGTCGATCGACGATCGGCTGTCGAAATGGGTGCCCGACTACCCCAACGCCGAGAACATCACGCTCATTCAGCTGATGAGCCACACGAGCGGCCTCTTCGACTATTTCCGGCACCCCGAGTACAACATGCGGGTCTTCAATGAGCCCGACCACGAGTGGACCCCGCAGGAGATCCTGGACGAGTTCGTGCTCGATCCATACTTCGAGCCGGGCCAGCGCTATAGGTACAGCAACACGAACTTCGTGCTGCTCGGCCTCGTGATCGAGGCCGCAACCGGCGAGTCTCTCGGCCAGGTCCTGAGCGAGCGATTGACGGAGCCCGTTGGGCTCGACGACACCTTTTGCCAGTGCGCCGGACCGCCGCCGCCGGGGTCAGCCCGCGCCTACCTCCAGACGCCGAGCGGGCCGGTTGGGCTGGACGACGGGACCGACTACAGACCCACCCTTTCTGCCGCCAAGGTTGCCTTTGGTGCCGGCGACATCGTCTCCACTTCCGAGGATCTGGCCGACTGGGTTCGAACGGTCTACGGCGGCCACCTGCTCGCGCCCGAGTCGCTGGCGCTGATGACCGACTACACCTACTCGGGTTCCACGACGGCTGCCTACGGCCTCGGAACACGGACGCGCGTGTTCCATGGCGTGCGGATGTTCGGCCACACCGGTTCGCTACGCGGCTTCGCCGCAGCGATGTGGCATTACCCGTCGATCGACCTGACCATCGTGGTGCTCACCAACCGCGGTCGCATCGACGCCAACCCGATCGTTGACGCGCTCGCGGCCGTCGCGCTCCCCTACGCCAAGGCGTACGCGACCTAGTCACGCACTCGCTGTCGCCAAGGTCCTCCCGAGATGGTCAGAAAGATCGGCCTTTGCGGCTGGAGGAATATCAACGCCTCCCAAAACGACACGCCAGCTTTCGATTGCACTATGCACATCCGCGACGTGGGCCTGTGCCTCATCCTCAGATAGTCGATAGAACGGTGCGGTTTGCAGGACTGTCGAAATGTCTGGAGCGTGCGACACGTCATCGAGAGCGAGCGAATGCTCGGCAGCCTCGGGGACTGCGTTCAGATCGAAGGCGGGAGAGAGGCGCCATCCCTCCGGTGCTCGGAGAAATCCATGGTTACGCAAGTGGTCGTCTCGATTGCCTACCAAAACGTTGAAGGCGAGGCGTCGAAACAACTGCGACAAATCTGACTCGATTGCGTTCGGTGCCACGAAATCAGCAACGGACTGAGCTAAATCTAGGTAGCTGGCGTCGTCTCCGTCGTGCTTGCCGGTCATTGTCATCGCGGAAGCGAATAGAGTCCGGCCGTTTGGCGTCCTGTCGAAGCGCTGAACCGCAAACGTTGTGCCTCGTGAAGAGAGTCTCAAGGTGCGCGCGTCTGGGATTCGAATACCGGCATGCAATGCCAGGTGGTTCAAGGCATATTCCCACGCGCCTACGTCGTGCCGGTCGGTGTCGGAGGGAAACTTGGCGATCCATAGCGTCCCGTCTGGCTCCCGAAAGTTTGCCTTCGGTCGCGCACCACCGAGCGAGCTCCCGGGCGCTAGCAATATCGCAATGGCCTGGTCCACCTCGTGAATATCCCGCCCAGCCTCAACCTCGCGAGCTGCAAATTCGAGCGTGCGCAAAGTCGTCTGAGGAGGAACAAACGGGTCTCGGTCGTCCAGGAACGGACCACCTTCGCTTGCAGAGATGCGGAGCGCCCCCATCCGCGTTTCATCGGTCACGCCGACTAGGAAGTCCCAGTCGTTGAGGGTCCGAGCGCGCCGCTGCTCCAGTCTCGCATCAGCGGCTTCACGCCGTTGAAGGAGTCCCTTGCCCCATCGGTCCGGAGCCGTGTCGTCCAGGATCCCCGGCAAGCGTCCGTCCGGAATGAATACCTCTCCGTCGATCAGCGGCAGCCCGGGATCCACAGCGAATGCGCGCGGATCGTCCAGCCATGACCTGACGTACTCCCAGCTCACAATTGGTCGGGAGCCGGGTCGAAGGCGGGCTATGGCGACTGGTCGTCTGCTGCCAAAGTCAGCCGCGTCTAGCCACACAACGAGTTCCCTTGGGCTAGAGCTCATATTGCGGAGAGGGCGCGAGACGTTCGGCGCGGTCGCTTTAGCGAAGCGTCGTTGATCCGCTGTCCAAGATCATCATCCGCGGCAATCAAATCAAGTTGATCGCCCATAGAAAGGATTTCGAGAGCGCGAGCCAGCGTGGCCAGGCTAACGGACAATGACCCGTTCTCGAGTCGTCTGAGTGTGGGACGTGACACGCCGAGACGCGCGGCCATCTCTGACTCTGTCATCCGGCGCCTGATGCGGGCAAGTCGTAGACGTTCGCCAAGCGCTCGAGCGCGGCGTTCAGTCTTTGGAAAGAGTGCTCGTGCAGGTCGTGTCATGTAACATACTATTGCCTATAAGAGCCATATTGTCAATAGTATGTGACATCAAACTGCCCTTCGGTAGCCCATTTTGGCGAGCTGGTGGCGGGCCACCTCGGTTTCGTTCCAGGGTTTGCGGCCCTCAGCGGTCATGATCCGGTCGACGTGGCCCATGCCGGCCAGCAGCACGATGTCGCCGGGGCGGGCCATCTCGAACGCTTTTCGGATCGCCTTGTCGCGATCGGGGATGAGGAAGAGGTCGTGATCGCGCTGCCGGCCGGCCTCGATCGCGCCCACGGCAATCTGCTCCAGGATGTCCATCCGGTCTTCCTCGCGCGGGTCGTCATCCGCGAGCACGACGACGCGGGATCGCTCGCCCGCGGCACGGCCCATCATCGGCCGCTTGAGTGTGTCGCGGGCACCTGGTGATCCGAACACAGAGATGAGCCCTCCCCCGCGTGCGGCGGCATGTGGCGCGAGGGAATCGAGGGCGGCTGCCAGCGCGCCGGGCGTGTGGGCGAAGTCCACGTAGACCGTGAACTCTTGGCCTTCGTCCACGCGGATCAAGCGGCCTGGGACGCTCTCCAGGGACGATAGCCCGCGACGGATGGCCGCCGGATCCAATGACAGAGCCTCCCCGACCGCAATAGCCGCCAGCGCGTTGTAGGCGTTGAAGTGGCCGACGAGGTGCAGGGCCAGCTCTTCCGACCACCGAGGCGTCGACACCTTCAACCGCAGCCCCGCGCCGTCATCGCGCACCATTGCTGCCGTGACGTCGGCCTTAGCGTCGGGACCCACCGCATAGGTCAGGACCTTCGCGCCGGCGGCGCGGGATGCCTCGACGAACTCGGACGCGCGCGGATCATCGGCGTTGATGACCGCGCTCTTGGGCCAGCCCTTGTCGGGGTTGGTCGCGCCGACCGCCAGGCGGTCGAACAGCGATCGCTTGGCCGCGACGTATGCCTCCATCGATCCGTGCAGATCCAGATGCTCGTGGGTGATGTTGGTCAGGACGGCAACGTCATAGGCGACCTCGGCGACGCGTTCGAGCGCCAGGCCATGCGAGGTCGACTCGAGCACCGCAAATCGGTCACCCGCGTCGACCATTCGGCGCAGGTCTGCCTGAATCTCGGGCGCCTCGGGCGTCGTGTGCCCGGTCTCGCCATGGCTCACCCCGCCGACCACGACGTCGACCGTCGTGATCATCCCGGCCGCCAACCCGGCGGCGCCGAGCATCGAGCGAACCAGGTATGCCGTGGTCGTCTTGCCGTCCGTGCCGGTGATGCCGACGACGCCCAGCTCGCGGCTCGGGAAGCCGTTGAACCATGCCGCGGCGAGAGCGAGCGCGGAGCGCGACGAACCAACGAGCAGCTGAGGCACGCCTGGCCTGGGCAACGCCCGCTCTGCAATCAGGGCGACAGCGCCTGCGGCCACAGCGGCCGCGGCGTAATCGTGGCCGTCCGACTCGGCGCCCGGCACAGCCACGAAAACGTGGCCCGGCGCAACCTCGCGCGAATCGAAAGCAACGCCCGTGACGCTCCGCGCGGCGGTGCCCTCCGCGGCCATGACCGTGCGCAACATGCCGCGGCCCTCGAGCTCGCGTACGAGCTCACCGAGCGAGCGTCCAGTGAATGATTGCTCCATCGGATTGATCGTATCCGAAGGAGGTCCGGCCACCCGCAGCCGATGTAATGTAGTCACCTTGGTTCATCTGTGTGTGGTAAAGTGACTACATGGAAGTTGGGATACGCGAGCTCAAGGCGAAGCTGTCAGATCACCTTGAGCGTGTCTCCAGGGGAGAGGTAATCACGGTTACGAGCCGTGGACGACGCATTGCCCAGATCGTGCCCATCGCAGGCTCCGACAACATTGAGCGAGGATTGCGCGAGGGATGGCTCAGTCGGGCCGTCGATCGCCCGCCGACGCCTGTGGTGCCGCAGCAGCCGAGGCCGGGAACGCCGACCACTACGGAGTTGATCTCGCGAGATCGGGACGAATGACGCTCTATGTGGACAGCAGCGCCTTGATCAAGCGCTACGTCACCGAAGAGCGACGCGAGGAGGCGGAAGCCGCTCTCATCTCGGACCCGCAATGGGTCACTGGAATCCATACCTACGTGGAGGTTTCTCTGGCTCTGCGCAGGCGTCTGTCGGGCGCTGCGCTCGATACGGCCGCTGCCGGATTTGATGACGACTGGGCTCGCACGTACATAGTTGGGCTGGACGACTCAGTCTGCCGTCGAGCCGTGGAGCTTGGTTTCACCGGTGAGTCGCGGACGCTGGACGCCTTTCACCTCGCGGCAGCCGAGCGTGCGGGCGGTCGCTCTATCCCGATCATCACCTTCGACGTTCGATTGGGTCGAGCCGCGCGCTCGCTGGGGTTTGCCGTAATCGGTGGTTAGGAAACTGGGTCGCCAGGTTCGATAGGATCGGCGGGGCCCGCTGGCCCAGATGGTCCGGCCGGACCGCGCCGGAACATGGAACGCACCAGGTCGATCGACTGGCCGAGCTCCGGGATCCGCAGTGCGCGAGTGTAAAGAATGTAGACCGCCCCGCCACCGATCGTGGCAGCCACCGTCTGGCCAAGCAGGGCAAACTTGCCCGGATCCGGCCCGATAAGCGGGTCCGTGAGGCGCACCACGATGAGCGCGGCGAAGCCCGCAAGCACAGCGCCTCCGATGAACAGCAGCAACGGCTGGAGGATGCCTTCGAGGCCGGCGCCGGGTGTCCGTCGCCACAGAAGGATGCCCAGGGCACTCGCCTCGCCCCACGCTCCGACGGCCAGCCCGAGGGCGATGCCCGACAGCCCCAGGGTACCCACCGTCGCGACGCCGATGACCACACAGATGACCATGTCGAACACTGCGGTGATCACCGGAGTGCGCGTGTCATGGCCGCTGTAGAAGGCGCGCGCCAAGATGATGACCAGGGAGTGAGCCGCAAGGCCGAGGAACAGGAATGAGAGCGTGTCGGCAGTCAGGGAGATGGCGTCCTGGTCGAGGCCATAGTCAAACAGGAGGGTGACGCCCTGCCGGCGCAGGACGATGCCGATCGCGGTGATGAACAGCATGATCCAGAGCACCAGCCGGACCGAGCGAACGATCAGCCGGCCGAACTCACGCACGGATCCCGCGGCAACGGCGCGCGCCATCGACGGCAGGAGGACGACACCGAGCGGGAAGCCGATCACCCCGAGCGGGATCTGCATGACGGTCCAGGCGACGTTGTAGGCCGTGACGGCGCCAAGTCCGACGCCGGTCGCCAGCGTGGTCGCGATGATGAAGGTGATCTGGTAGGCGCCGAGGCCGATCGCGCGCGGCGCCATCAGGGTGAGCACCTGGCGCGCCTGTGGGTCGGCCAGGTCGATGTCGAATGACAGCCGGAAGCGTTCCTGCACGAGCGGACGGAGCTGGATTGCCAGGTGCAGGATCGAGCCTGCGACGACACCGACGGCGAGCGATTCGATGCCGAGCCAGCCGCCCAGCAGCAGAGCGCCGCCGATGATGGCGATGTTGTAGAGCGAGGGGGCGACGGCGGCGGCCCCGAACCGGCCCCGTGCGTTCAGGACCGATGAGGCGACCGCGCCGAGCGCGAGCAGGATCGGCGACAGGAGCATGATCCGGGTCAGCCGGACCGTGAGCTCCGTGCCCACCGCGTCGAAACCCGGGGTGAAGATCGGGACGATCTGCGGCGCGAAAACGGCAACCACCGCGGCAAGCCCCGCGAGCGCGAGCAGCATGATGTTCAGGACGGTGGAAACGACGCGCCATGCGCGGTCCTCCTCGCCGCGCGTGAACAGGCCGGCGAGCACGGGCACCAGCGCGGACGAGAGCGCGCCGGCGGCCACGAGCTGGAAGATCGCGTCGGGCAGCCGAAACGCGGCGAAGTACGCGTCCAGCTCAGTGCTGGCGTCGAACAGGTTCGTGATCACGACCACGCGCACCCAGCCGAGGACGCGCGAGACGAAATAGGCGGCCGCGACGATCAGCCCGGCGCGCGCCAGGGTGCGCGCGGTCACGGAGCGGGCGGGTCCGCCTGTCGGCGCGAGCGCGGGTGAGCGTCCTGGTACGCGCTGCGCAGCCTTTGCACGGATACGTGCGTGTAGATCTGGGTCGTGCCCAGGCTCTCGTGACCGAGCAACTCCTGGACGACTCGCAGGTCCGCCCCGCCCTCGAGCAGGTGGCTGGCGAACGAGTGCCGGAGCGTGTGCACAGAGGCGCCACTGGGCATGCCGGCGCGCACCATCAGGCGAGCGAGCCGATAGCGCACACCACGAACGCCGATCGCAGCGCCCTTGGAATTCAGGAAGATCACGCCCGGATCCTCGGCCGGCGCTCCGGGCGCGGAACGCAGGGAGGGCCGGCCATATGTCAGGTACGCGTCGAGGGCGGCGCGCGCCGGGCTGCCGAAGAGCGTCACGCGCTCCTTGCGACCCTTGCCCAGGACGCGGAGCTCGCCACGGCCGAGGTCCAGGTCGGCCAGCCGCGCCGCGGCAAGTTCGCTGATGCGCAGGCCGGCGGCGTACGCGGTTTCGATCAACGCGAGGTCGCGCAAGGTCAATGCGCGGCGGTCGCTTGCCGTATCCGCCTCGTTGATCAGCCGCTCCACCTCGCTCACGCCCAGCACCTGCGGGAGCCGGCGTGGCAGGCGCGGCGTGAGCGCCGCGGACCACGGATCTCCGGTCACCAACTCCTCGCGTCGCGCATATCGGTAGAACGAGCGCAGCGCGGCCAGCCGGCTGCTCACCGATCGGCGCGACAGAGGCCTGCCGGCGAGCTCAGCGAGATAGCCGCGAATGAGCGGCCGTGCAGGGCTGCGCCAGTCCGCACCCTGTCCGTCCAGCCACTCGAGGTACTGGCTTACCGCGGTCGCATAGGAGCGGCGGGTATGTTCGGACGAATCGCGGGCGGCCAGACGGCCGAGGAACGCGTTAAGGGCCTCTTGCCCGGTCACGCAGCCGGGCGCGCGCGGCGCCGACCGTTGGTTGCAGCGGCAGTACGTCGCCGCGGCGATCGGGCCTTGCCACCGCGGCGCGGTCCAGCGAGCGCTTCGGGGTTCGGGTCACCGCCGGCGAGCCGAACTCCCGGGATGATCTCCTCGGGCAGATCGACCGGCGCGCCGCACTTCAGGCAGATGCCTTTCTCGCCGTCGCGAGCCAGAGGGCCTTCGTCGGCATCGTGGAGCGCGCCCACGGGCTCGCGCGACGATGTGAAGTCGCACTTCGGATAACGCGAGCAGCCCCAGAAGACGCTGCCCGTCCGGCGCGCTCGCCGGGCTGTGAGGTGGCCCTCATTGCACTTCGGGCAAGTGACCTCGAACGCGAGAGGCTCCGGCGGCGGCGGCCCGGTCTTGCGGATGTACTTGCAATCCGGATAGCGCGAGCAACCCGCGAATGCGCCGAAGCGCCCGCGCCGCGCGACGAGCTCACCCTGTCCGCACTCGGGGCATACCTCGCCGACGCCCTCGACGGCAGCAGTCTCGGCCTCCTCACCTGGAAGCGGGCGCGTTTCCTTGTGCTCCGGGTAGAGCGAGCAGGCAAAGAACCGGCCGTTGCGTCCGAGCCTTATCACCATCGGGTGGCCCTCCGAGCAGACCTCGTCGGTTTCCTCCGTGGTGAAGTCGGAGCGCTTCAGCTCCTTGCTCTTAAGGTCGACCAGGCCCACGAATGGCTCGTAGAAGGCGCGCAACAGCGGCACCCATTCGCGCTTGCCGCTGGCGACTTCGTCAAGGTCGCCCTCCATACGTGCGGTGAAGTCGTAGTCGACGAACTCGCCGAAGTGCTCCACCAGCAGGTCGGTGACCTTCTCGCCGACGTACTCGGGCCGCAGGCGCCGCTCGACGACGGTCACGTAGCCCCGATCCACGATGGTCGAGATGGTTGCTGCATAGGTCGACGGTCGTCCGATGCCGCGCTCCTCGAGCGCCTTGATCAGCGACGCTTCCGTGTAGCGCGGCGGCGGCTGCGTGAAGTGCTGGTTCGGGGTGACTTCCTTGACTTTCGTCAGATCGCCCTCTGCCAGCGCCGGCAGGGTTCGCTCGGTCTCCTCGGCGGAGTCGTCGGATCCCTCGGTATAGACGCCCGCGAAGCCGTCAAAGACGGTCCGCGTGGCGGTCGCCCGGAGTGTGTATTGGTCGGCCGTCAGGTCGACCGTGGTCGTTTCCAGCTCCTTGGCCGCCATCTGCGACGCCAGGGCACGCTGCCAGATCAGCCGGTAGAGGCGCAACTGCTCAGGCTCGAGCTCATTCGCCAGCGAGTCTGGGTCCCGCGCGAAGCTGGTCGGGCGAATGGCCTCGTGCGCCTCCTGCGCGCCCTTTGCCTTCTTGTTCTCTCGCTGCGGCCCGTTGTAGACGTAGCGCAGGGCGTAGCGCGTCGCGATGACCTCCTTGGCCTCACGCTTGGCGACGTCCGCCATCTGGGTCGAGTCGGTGCGCATGTACGTGATCAGGCCGACGCGCCCATCCTTGGTGTCCAGCCCCTCGTACAGGTCCTGGGCGACACGCATCGTCCGCTTGGGGTTGAAGCTGAGCTTGCGGCTTGCTTCCTGCTGAAGCGTGCTGGTCGTGAACGGCGGCGCGGGGTTGCGTTTGCTCTGGCGCTTGCTCACGGCGCTGACAGTGGGGCGCAGCTCGCGCAGGGCGGTTGCATGCACCGTGGCCGTCTCCGCGTCACCGACGTCCAGGTTCTCGCCGTCGATCTTGATTAGCTCGGCGGTGAAGACCTCGCCCGTGTCCGTCTCGAGAACGACCTCGATCGTCCAGTACTCGCGCGCTTCGAACGCGTTGATCTCGCGCTCGCGCTCGACGACGAGGCGCACGGCGACCGATTGGACGCGGCCGGCGGACAGCCCCGAGCGCACCTTGCGCCACAGCAGCGGGCTGAGCGTGTAGCCCACGAGGCGGTCGAGGATCCGCCGCGTCTGCTGCGCGTCGACCAGGTTCTGGTCTATGTCGCGCGGATGTGCGAACGCGTCGCGGATGGCTTCGGCGGTTATCTCGGAGAAGGTCACGCGGCGAGCCTTGGAAGGCGCGACATGGGCCGCTTCGGCAACGTGCCAGGCAATGGCCTCACCTTCGCGGTCAAGGTCGGTGGCGAGGTAGACGGTGTCGGCCTCTTTCGCCTCCCTGGCGATCGCGGCCACGTGCTTCTTGCGATCCTCGCTGACCACGTAATCGGGCGCGAAGTCGTGCTCGACGTCAACGCCGAGCTTGTTCTTGCCGGGGTTTTCGGGCAGGTCGCGGACATGGCCATATGACGCGAGGACCTTGTATCCGGGACCCAGATATCGCTCGATCGTGCGCGCCTTGGCCGGTGATTCCACGATCACCAGGTTCTTGCTCATCTTTTCGAGTCTACTCTCGAAGCGACCCTCGAATGGGTTCGCCGCCCGCACGGGCGGTCAGCCAGGCCTCGCGATGGCCTCGTCAGGCGGAGCGAATCCGCGCCAGCAGGTCCTCGTCGGGCTCCTCGTCCACGGCCGCAGGCGGCGGCAGAGCGGGAGCCGGCTCCTGGGCCTCGAAGTCCCTCCTGGCGTCCGATCCTTCCTTTGGCGCCTCGATCAAGCGCACGACGGAAAGCGGGAAGACGAACGTCGAGTTGCGGTCGTGAATGAACGACGGGCGTTTGCCGTCGACCGTGCGGACGTTCGTGCAGCGGATACTGCGGTCGCCCCCAGCGGGAAGCTCGTCCATGTCGACGACGATGGGCAGGTCGTTGACCAGGTGGATGATGACGTTGGTGATCACGAGCGAAGTCTGCTGGGTGCGGCACTTCGAGGGCTACGGTACGGAGGTCCCGGCCCCGCCTACGCGTGTTCGGCGGGCTTCGCCTCATCGCGCAAGGGGACCCGCGGCAATGTAAGCCGGGCCGAGCGCATGGACCCAGCCGCGCATCAAGAGCATGGTCACGGCGCTCGAGATGGCGCCTGGGGGCAGCCCGGTCTCCGCGACGAGGATGTCCAGCCCGGCCGGGCCCGCGCAGAGGCGTTGAGCCACGGCGCGCTCGGTTGGACCGAGCATTGCGAGAGCTGGGCCGCGAGCGCCCTCCTCGCTTGAGTGCACGTCCTCGACTGGATCGAGGAAGCCGAGGTCCTCGGTGAGCTCGTCCAGGCCGACGATCGGGCGCGCAGGCGTCTCTCGCAGCAGCGCCAACGAACCAGCCACGGCCCAATCGCCGATTCTTCCCGGAGCGACGAACACCGGCCGGCCGAGCTCCAGCGCGTGGCGCGCGGTGATCAGCGCGCCGCTCCTGCGCGGCGCCTCCACGACGATCGTCGCGTCGCCCAGTGCGGCAATGATCCGGTTGCGGCGCGGGTAGGTGCCTTTCGTCGCGCCCACCGCTGGATGGTGCTCGCTTATTAGCGCCCCGCCCGTGGCGAGAATCTCGTCGCGCAGGCGCGCGTGCGCACGGGGTCCGGCCTGGTGATGACCGGCGCCGATCACGCCCACCGTCGGTGCTTCGCGCTCCACGGCCGCCGCGTGAGCCGCGCCATCGATGCCAACCGCAAGCCCGGACACGACCACCGCGCCCGACTCGACCAGACGCGTGCTGATCCTGGTCGTCAGAGCGCGACCTGACGGGGTAGGGCGGCGCGTCCCGACGACCGCGACGACCCTCGCCCGCGTCAGCGTTGATCGATCTCCAAGGCCATGGATCACCGCCGGCGGTGGATCGAGGTCGCGCAGGCGAGACGGGTAGTCGGTATCGAGGGCGGTAAACGTCCAGAGCCCGAGCTCGGCGATTGCGTCCAGTTTCCGATGTGGATCGCGTGCCACGTCCTGGATCCCGTTCATGGCAACGGAGTCGATCGGGACTCTGCCATGGGATCGACCGAAGACGTCGTTCCATGCCTGGAGCCGGCCGTCGCGCGCAGCCTCGAGCACGTTCTGGGCGCTCCGAAACTGGGCGAGCGCCAGGCCCATGGTTTCCTCGCCGATGCGATGGACCGATGCGAGGGCTATCCAGGCCTGCCTGTCCCGAGGGCCGAACAGCACCTCGAGGTCCGTGGTCATGCCGCGAGCTGATCAACAAGTTGTGCACCCGGGTCACGCAAAGCGCCGGCCGCCAGGATGTCGTCCGGTGTGAGGTCGGATCGACCGTCCAGGTCGGCGATCGTGCGAGCGACGCGCATCAACCGATGGATCGATCTGGCGCTCAGGTGCTGGGCAGCTGCAAGCTCGGTCAGTACGTTGTTCGCGCGCCTTGTAAGCGCGCACGCTCGAACCACCCCCGTGCCGGTCAACTGTGCGTTCGGCCTGCCGGCGTTCCTATTGAGAGCAAGGGTTCGCGCGGCAAGGATGCGCTCGCGGACCGCGGCGCTGGGTTCCGGGCTCGGCCCGCGGAGCAACTCGGCCGGTGGGACGCGGGCCATCTCGATCTGCATGTCAATCCGGTCGAGCAACGGCCCGCTGACACGGCGGACATACCGCTCAGGGTCGCCCGTGGGGCAGCTGCATTGCCTTGCCGGATCGTGGGCGTAGCCGCACCGGCACGGATTCATCGCAGCGACCAGTTGGAAGCGCGCTGGATACCGAACGTGCCCGCGAGCGCGAGCAATCATCAAGACGCCCTCCTCGAGTGGCTGTCGGAGCGCGTCCAGTGTGGGCCGATCAAACTCGGCCAACTCGTCCAGGAACAGCACGCCGTGATGGGCGAGCGTCGCCTCGCCCGGCTTGAGAGCCGGGCCGCCACCGACCAGCGCGGCATACGAGGCCGTGTGGTGCGGAGCCCGAAACGGTCGTTCGCGACGGAGGCCGCCGTCGTGCAGCAGACCTGCGACGCTCTCTATGACCGTCACATCGAGGGCCTCCTCGTCGTTGAGTGGCGGCAACAGGCCCGGAATCGCTCGGGCCAGGAGGGTCTTTCCCGCGCCCGGGGGCCCGACCAACAGCAGGTTGTGGCTGCCAGCGATGGCCACCTCCAACGCCCAACGCGCGTGTTGCTGGCCCCGGACGTCCGCGAGATCCACCGGTTCGAGCGCGTTCGCGAGTGGCGTGGGCACCCGGTTCTCGCGAGCAGGCTGCCTGGGACCGGACAGCTCAACCGGCGATCGACGCTCCGCGCGCTTCGCGGTGCGGCCGCGCGGACCCGCGACGAGTCGGGCAGCATCGTCCAGCCCGTCCACTCCGACGGCCTCAACCGGCCCGGCCAGTCTCGCCTCGGCCTCGTTCGCCGCCGGCACCACGATGCGGCCGTAGCCAAGCCGGACGAGCGTCGCCGCCATTGGCAGCACACCGGGCACTGGTTCGACCGTTCCGGACAGCGACAGTTCGCCGAGCAGCGCCCAGGTGCCTCCCCCGCGGCGGATTTGGCCCGAGGCGACGAGGATGCCCACGGCGATAGCCAGGTCATACGCCGCTCCACGCTTGCGCCGGTCCGCTGGGGCCAGGTTGACCGTGATGCGCGACGCCGGGTAATCGAAGCCGCTGTTGCGGATGGCGCCGCGCACGCGCTCGCGTGCCTCCGAAAGAGCAGCGTCCGGAAGGCCGACGATGTGGCACGCGGGCAGGCCCGGCGCGACGTCGATCTCGACCCGCACGAGCTCTCCGCGCAGGCCGTTGATCACGGCCGTCATCAACGTCGCCAGCATCTCTCGACGCTAGCCGTATGTGATTGCCTGGCGGTTAGCTCGGGGTTATCTGGGACTTATCAGGTGCGCTGAGCAGCTGGCGCTTCTATCAGATATTCGCTCACGGACTGATGGCGAGGCCGCGTGGGTCCAGACGGCGCATCCTACCCTCAGGTATTCACCCGTGGGGTAGTAGGTACGGCCAGCCCTCATTTGGGCCGCAGTGGCACGGGACGACTGGGCCGCACCCGCGTGAGCAGCTCCGGAATTCGCCTCAAACGAGGCCTGAGATCTCATGTTCCCTGATGAAAAAGCCGTCGGCGCCTACCTACCAACCCACCCATGAATAAATGAGGGGAACGGGCTCGGCGGGTCAGGCGCGGGAGGGCACCATCTCGTATCGGCCGCCTTGCTCGACAGCCGAGGT